>CANBXZ010000036.1 GCA_947373495.1 Acetobacteraceae bacterium | reverse complement strand
TTGCCCTGCGGGTCCAGGTCCAGCAGCAGCACGCGCCGCTTGCCGGCCATGGCGGCGGCCAGGTTGATGGCGGACGTGGTCTTGCCCACGCCACCTTTCTGGTTGGCGAGGGCAACGATGCGCGGCAAGGCGCGATCAGGGGGTGGCGCCGGCAGGGCGAATCTCACTAAGGCGGAGGATGGTGGCTGCGGGGTCGGTGCCACTGGGGAACCGTTCGACCCGCATTGTCCAGTGGGGGGAGGCGGCGGTCAATTCATCTTCCGCCGTGCGACCCTTGGGGAAGATGGCAATCCCCCCCGGCGCCAGCAGTTTCGCCGCATGGCCGAGCAGCTGCGGCAGTGCCGCCAGGGCGCGGGCGGTGAGGATATGGGCCAGGGGCGGGCTGGCGGCTTCGATTCGCTGCGGGTGGATATGGGCCTGGGTCAGCCCCAGCGTGCGGGCGGCTTCCAGCAGGAAGGCGCATTTGCGCCGGTCTGATTCCACCAGGTGGGTTTCCCGCCCGCTGGCCACGGCCAGCACCAGGCCAGGGAAGCCGGCGCCGGAGCCGAGGTCTGTGATGCTGCCGGGGGTGGTGGGCAGCAGCGGCAGCAATTGCAGGGAATCCAGCACATGGCGCTGCCACACCGCTTCCAGCGTGCTTTCGGCCACCAGGTTGATCCGGCTGTTCCAGCGCAGCAGCAGCGCGACATAGGCTTCCAACCGCGCCTCTGTTTCACGTGAAACACCCAGGGCGGCGGCGCTGAGCAAGGGTGGGTGTTTCACGTGAAACGCCCCGGCTGGCGCCGCAGGTGAACCGCCAGGGCGGCGAGCGCGGCCGGGGTGATGCCGGCGACGCGCCCGGCGCTGCCCAGCGTGGCCGGCTGCGCTGCCGCCAGGCGCTGGCGCATTTCGGTGGAAAGCCCGGGGATGCCGGCGAAGTCCAGCCCCTGCGGAATGGCCATGCGCTCCTCCCGTTCCAGCGCCCGCATCTCGGCCGCCTGGCGTTGCAGATAGGGGGCGTAGAGCGCCTCCGCCTCCAACTGGGTGCGTACGGCGGTGGGGAAGCTGCGCAACTGCGGAAACAGCGCCTCCAGCAGCGCCGGCTCGGCGCTCGGCAGCGCCAGGGCTTCCAGCACGGAACGGCGCCGGCCATCCTGGTTGATGCCGATGCCGGCGGCGCTGAACTGGGCCGGTGTCGCAGCTTCCTGCCGGGCCCAGGCCAGCGCGGCGGCAACCGCCGCAGCGAAGTCGCGATGCGCCGCGGCGCGCAGCGGGCCGACACAACCCCAGCCGATGCCCTTTTCGGTCAGCCGCAGCCCGGCATTATCTGCCCGCAGCGCCAGCCGATGTTCCGACCGGGCGGTGAGCATGCGGTAGGGCTCGCTGACGCCTTGCAGCACCAGGTCGTCCAGCATCACGCCGGTATAGGCTTCCGCCCGGGTCAGCACCCGGTCCGGTGCCGCACCGCCAGCCAGGGCGGCGGCGTTGAGGCCTGCCATCAGGCCCTGGGCGGCGGCTTCCTCATACCCGGTGGTGCCGTTGATCTGCCCGGCCAGGAACAACCCTGGCGCGGCGCGCAGCTCCAGCGTCGGGCGCAGGGCGCGGGGGTCGACGTGGTCGTATTCAATGGCGTAGCCGGGCCGCAGGATCACCGCCCGTTCCAGCCCCGGCATGGTGGCGATCAGCGCCGCCTGCACCTCGGCCGGCAGGCTGGTGGAAATGCCGTTGGGGTAGATGGTGTCGTCATCCAACCCCTCCGGTTCCAGGAAGATCTGGTGCTGCGGCTTGTCGGCGAAGCGCACCACCTTGTCCTCGATGCTCGGGCAGTAGCGCGGGCCCACGCCTTCGATCCGCCCGCCATACACCGCGCTGCGATGCAGGTTGGCGCGGATCACCGCATGCGTCGCCTCGGTGGTGTGGGTGATGGCGCAGGCCAGCTGGGGGTTGGTGATGCGCTCGGTCAGCCAGGACAGCGGCTCGGGCGGGGTGTCGCCCGGTTGGGTCTGCAGGGCGGCCCAGTCGATGCTGCGGCCGTCCAGCCGGGGCGGCGTGCCGGTCTTCAGCCGGGCCATGGGCAGGCCCAGCCGGCGCAGCGTATCCGCCAGCCCGATCGAGGGGGCTTCGCCCACGCGCCCGGCCGGGGTGCGTTCCTCACCCAGGTGGATGACGCCGCGCAGGAAGGTGCCGGTGGTCAGCACCACGGCGCCGGCGCCGATCCGGCGGCCTTGCCCGGTTGCCACGCCGGTCACCCGGCCATCGGCGGCCAGCAGCAGGTCCTCGGCGCTGTCGGCCAGCAGGTGCAGGTTGGGCTGGGCGCGCAGCAGCGCCTGCACCGCCTGGCGATACAGCTTGCGGTCGGCCTGGGCGCGCGGGCCGCGCACCGCCGGGCCCTTGCTGCGGTTCAACAGCTTGAAGTGAATGCCGGCGGCATCGGCGGCGCGGGCCATCAGCCCGTCCAGCGCGTCGATCTCCCGCACCAGGTGGCCCTTGCCCACCCCGCCGATGGCGGGGTTGCAGGACATCTCCCCCAGCGTTTCCAGCTTGTGGGTCAGCAGCAGGGTGCGGGCGCCACAGCGGGCCGCGGCGGCGGCGGCCTCGGTGCCGGCATGGCCGCCGCCCACCACCACCACGTCGTAGCTGAGGTCGCGCGGAGGCGCGCCATGCAGGCCAGGCGGAGGCGCGCTGTTCAGGTCGCGCGGAGGCGCATCGGGAAACGCTTGCATGGCCGGCGATATAGCCTGTGCGCGGCCCCAAGGGAGACCCTATTCGGGACAGGCTATTCGGGCTGGTAGCCAAGCCCCAGCAGCCACAGCCCGCGCACGAAGCGCGGGCTGGTCAGCAGCGCCTCGGCCAGGTCGCGGTCGTCGCCCACTTCGCGCTCCACTTCGCTGGCCATCGCCGGGTCCAGCACCGCCACCACGCCGCAGGTGATGGCGAAGCCGCAGACCCGGCCGAGCCGTATGCCGAGAACGGCGCCGGGTTGGGCGTGTGCGGCCAGGGCTTCGTCCACCACCCAGACCTCGCCGCCCAGCACCAGGTCTTCCAGCAGCAGGCCGGCTTCCGGGTGTGGCCCCAGCACGCGGAACAGCGACAGCCAGGCGCGGGACAGCGCGTTCAGCACCAGGGCGGATTCCTCGCCGGCGCGGCCGCCATACTGCTTCGCCACCCGGTCGATGGCGCGGGACCGCCCCGGCGGCGCGGTGTACACCGCCAGATCCATGGCGAAGGCCAGCTCGCCATCATGGGTCTGGTACAGTTCCTCCTCCACCGGCAGGCCCAGCGCCTTGCAGTGTTCCCGCAACTTGGCGGGCGGCAGGCTTTGCGCCGCCATGGTCTGGAACCGTAGCCGCAAGGCGCCGCAGCGGCGATGAAACGCCCAGATCTCTTCGGCCGACATGCCCATGGCGTTGGCTACTTCCCGATGCAGAATTCTGAAAAGACCAGGTCGAGGATGGCTTCCACCCCCACCTGCCCGGTCAGGCGCCCCAGCGCCCGCAGCGCGGCGCGCAGTGCCTCGGCCCGCAGTTCCGGCACCGGTGCCGCCGCCAACGCATCCAGCCAGCCCAGCGCGTCCTGTACCGCCGCCACGTGCCGCGGACGGGTCAGGGTGGCCTGCTCCCCCAGGCCCGCCAGCGAGGCGGCGGCGGCCTCCAGCCGGGCCCGCAGCGCCTCCAGCCCCTGGCCGGTCAGGGCCGAGATCGCCAGCGCCCCGGGCCGGTCGGCCAGGCCCAGGTCCGCCTTGTTCACCACCATCACGGCGCCGGGCGGCATGGCGGCCAGGGTGGCGGCGTCGGCCGGCTGGTCGGCGGCGAAGACCGCCAGCACCAGGTCGGCCTGCTCGGCCCGGCGGCGGGCGCGGCGGACGCCCTCGGCCTCGATCTCGTCCACCGCGTCGCGCAGGCCGGCGGTGTCGGCCAGCGTCACCGGTACGCCGGCCAGGGTCAGCCGGGCCTCCACCACATCCCGCGTGGTGCCGGCCCGCGCCGAGACGATCGCCGCCTCCCGCCCCACCAGCGCATTCAGCAGCGAGGATTTGCCGGCGTTGGGCGCGCCGATGATCGCCACCAGCAGCCCTTCCCGCAGCCTTTCGCCGCGCGGCGCCTCGGCCAGATGGGCGGCCATTTCCGCCCGCAGCGCCGCCGCCTGGGTGGCCACGGCGTCATCCAGCCCGGCCGGCAGGTCCTCATCCTCGAATTCGATGAAGGCTTCCTGCCGCGCCAGCAGCCGCGCCAGCCGGCCGGACCAGCCCGCCACCAACTGCGACAGCGCGCCCCCGGCCTGGCGCAGCGCCTGGCGCCGCTGGGCTTCGGTCTCGGCCTCGATCAGGTCGGCGATGCCCTCGGCCTCGGTCAGGTCCATGCGGCCATTCAGGAAGGCGCGGCGGGTGAACTCACCGGGTTCGGCCGGGCGGGCGCCGGCGGCCACCAGTGCCTCGGCCACGGCGGCGATCACGGCCGGGCCGCCATGCAGGTGCAGCTCGGCGCTGTCCTCCCCGGTGTAGCTGGCGGGGCCGGGGAACCACAGCACCAGGGCGTGGTCCAGCGTGGCGCCGTTGGCATCCCGCAGCCGGCGCAGGCTGGCCAGGCGTGGCGCCGGCAGCGGCCCGGCCAGCGCCGCCAGCACCGGCCCGGCGCCCGGGCCAGACGCGCGCAGCACCGCCACGGCCGCCCGCCCGGCGCCGGTGGCCCGGGCGAAGATGGTGTCGGCGGCGTTCACGCCTTGGCCGCGGCGGCTTTCACCGGAATGTCGTGCTCGGTCAGCATCAGCCGCGGCACCCGGCCGCCGGCCTGGACATGCACGGCCAGAATCTCATCGACATCGGCCGGGGTTTGCGGCCGGTACCAGACGCCTTCGGGGTAGATCACCAGCGTAGGACCAAATTCACAACGGTCCAGGCAGCCGGCCTGGTTCACCCGCACCCGCTTCAGCCCCAGCTCCTTGGCCCGCACCTTCATGTAGTCGCGCAGCTTTTCGCTGCCCAGCGCGGCGCAGGAACCGCGCGGATGCCCGTCCTGCCGGCGATTGCAGCAGACGAAGACATGGGCGTCGTAGAAGGGTGGCGGGTCGGCTGCGGGCATCGTCGGGGCTCCGGGTGGCGGCGCTGCAGGGTGCACCGACCCCATGTAGGGGCAAAGCCCCGCTGAAACACCCATGCGGCGCCGGCCGCGTGCAAGCCCATGCCAGCGCGGTCGTTATGCGCCCTGGCGGCCCGGGCCGCACTCGCCGCTTGACTGCAAGGGGCCGGCGGTGTCGCATCCGGCGCCCCAAGAGATTGCCATGCCGCAACTGTCCCTCCATTCCCCGCTGGGTGACCTGACCGTCTCGGAAGAGGATGGGGCCATCGTGTCCGTCGACTGGGGGCGCGGGCCGTTGCAGGACCGCACGCCCCTGCTGCTGGAAGCGGTGGCCCAATTGCAGGACTATTTCGACGGCAAGCGCCGCGACTTCACCCTGCCGCTGGCCCCCGTCGGTACCGCCTTCCGCCAGAAGGTCTGGCAGGCGCTGTGCGCCATTCCCTATGGCGAGACCCGCAGCTATGCGCAGGTTGCCCAGGCGGTGGGCTGCAAGGCGGCCCGTGCCATTGGCGGTGCCAATGGCAACAACCCTATTCCCATCCTCATCCCCTGCCATCGTGTGGTAGGGGCGGATGGTTCCCTCGGCGGCTATTCCGGCGGCGAGGGACCGGCTACGAAGCGCTACCTGATCACCCTTGAAGCCCATGCCCTTGGGCAAGGAACCCCCCGATGAATCACGCCATTCGCGTCCATGAAAACGGCGGCCCGGAAAAGATGGTCTGGGAGGAGGTGCCGCTGCCGGACCCGAAGCCGGGTGAGGTGCTGATCCGCCAGAAGGCGGTGGGCCTGAACTATATCGACGTGTACTTCCGCACCGGCCTGTACAAGGCCCCGCTGCCCACCGGCATCGGCATGGAAGGCGCCGGCGATGTGGAAGCCGTGGGCGCTGGCGTGACCGACCTGAAGGTGGGTGACAGGGTTGCCTACGCGGGCAGCATCGGGGCCTACAGCGAAGCCCGCTGCGCTCCGGCCGACCGCGTGGTGAAGATCCCCGACGGCATCGACTACCAGACCGCCGCCGCGATGATGCTGCAGGGCATGACCGCGCAGTTCCTGGTCAAGCGCACCTATCCGGTGAAGGCCGGCGAGACCATTCTGGTGCATGCCGCGGCGGGCGGCGTCGGCAGCATTCTCATCCAATGGGCCAAGGCGCTTGGCGCCACCGTCATCGGTGTGGTGTCCACGCCGGAGAAGGCGGCGCTCATCAAGTCGCTCGGCGCCGACCACGCGCTGCTGACCAGCGAGAACATCCCCGCCCGGGTCAAGGAGATCACCGGCGGCGCCATGCTGCCCGTGGTGTACGACAGCGTCGGCAAGGACACCTTCCTGACCAGCCTGGACTGCCTGCGGCCGTTCGGCCTGCTGATCAGCTACGGCAATGCCTCGGGCCCGGTCACGACCGACCTGGGCGTGCTGGCGGCGAAGGGCAGCCTCTATGTCACCCGCCCGACGCTGAACACCTACACCGCCAAGCGCGAGGACCTGGTGGCCACGGCGAACGACCTGTTCGAGGTGGTGAAGTCCGGCAAGGTGAAGATCAACGTCAACCAGACCTTCCCGCTGAAGGATGCTGCCAAAGCGCACATTGCGCTGGAAAGCCGCGCCACCACCGGCAGCACGGTGCTGCTGCCGTAATAGCCACGGCGGGGTGGGGCTTCACGGCCCCGCCCCTGCCGGTTGCCGGCGTTACCCGGCCCGCAGCCCCAGCCGCTGGATCAGCGCGGCTTCCTTGGCCACGGTTTCCCGCAGGAAGGCGCCGTAGTCGGCACTGTTCCGGTATTCCACCGGCATGTCATAGCGCTCCAGCACCGCCAGGTGCGCCGGGTCCCGCACCGCCGCGGCGAAGGCGTCGTGCAGCACCCGCACCACGGCGGGGTCCATGCCGGCCGGGCCAACCAGGCCGTAGGGCGTGGTCACCACCATGTCGTAGCCCAGCTCCTTCAGCGTCGGTGCCTGCGGCCAGCGCCTCAGCCGCTCGCCGGTCCATACGTGCAGGAACTCGGCCTCCCCGCCATCCACCAGGTTGCCCAGGCCGCTGCCACCGGCGGTCAGGTCGATATGGCCGCCCAGCAGGGCCTGCGTGGCATCGGCGTCGCCGCGGAAGGCCACCGGTTCCACCTGCACCGCCTCCTTGGCGAAGATTTCCGCCATGGTCACGTGCGGCGTGCCGTTGGCGCCGGTATTGCCGCAGCTCAGCTTGCCCGGGTTGCGGCGGGCTTCGTCCAGCACCTGGCGCCAGCCGCCGGGGAAGCGGCCCTTCTTGGCGATGCAGACATAGGAATAGCCGGTGACGCCCAGCACCGGGGTGAAGTCGCGCAGCGTGTCGTAGGGCAGGTTCTGCAGCAACTGCACCCGAATGGCGGAACTGGGCAGCTGCGTCAGCAGGTAGCCATCCGGCCGGGCCCGCGCCACGGTGGCGGCGCCCAGCGTATTGGCGGCGCCGGGCTTGTTCTCCACCACCACGTTCTGGCCCAGGCGACGGGCGGCGGCCTCGGCCAGCGCGCGCATCGTCACATCCGTGGTGCCGCCGGGCGGGAAGGGGCAGATCAGGCTCACCGGGCGGTCCGGGAAGCGCGGCTGGGCCAGGCCGGGTATCGCCAGGGCTGGCAGGGCAAGGCCGGCGCCCAGCAGGGCGCGGCGGGGCAGGTGGTGGGTCATGGTCGTCTCCTCTGCCGCATTGTAACCGCAGCATTGCCGGGCATGGCGCAGCTTTCATCGCGCGGGGGGCAGTGGCGACACGCGACCGATGGCAGTATCCTGTCCAAGGCGCCGGTCCGGGCCGCCCGGGTCCCCCCCTCCTCCCCCCGGGTTACTCCCCCTCCCCCAAGGGCCCACCGGCGCCGTATTTCCCAGCAGCACTTGCACCGCCCGGCAAACCGGACCAGATAGGTCTGGTAACGCTTTCCTGCTGGGACACCCTGCATGTTCATCGAAACCGAAGGCACGCCCAACCCCGCGACGTTGAAGTTCCTGCCGGGGCGGGACGTGATGGGCAATCGTGGCACCGCCGACTTCGCCGGTGCCGAGGCCGCCGCCCGCAGCCCGCTGGCCAGCAAGCTGTTCGGCCTGCCGGGTGTGGCGCGGGTTTTCCTGGGCGGCGACTTCATCACCGTGACCGAAGACGGCGCCGCCGGTTGGCAGGCGCTGCGGCCGCAGGTGTTGGGCGCCATCATGGAACACTTCATGGCCGGCGCCCCGGTGCTGGACAGTGAGGCCGATGAGGATGCCGGCGACTTCGACCCCGCCGACACCGAGATTGTCGACCAGATCAAGGAATTGCTGGACACGCGGGTGCGCCCGGCGGTGGCCGGCGATGGCGGCGACATCGTGTTCCGCGGCTTCCGCGAGGGCATCGTGAAGCTGCACCTGCAGGGCGCGTGCAGCGGCTGCCCGTCGTCGCGCGCCACGCTGAAGCACGGCGTGGAGAACATGCTGAAGCACTACGTGCCCGAAGTGCGGGCGGTGGAGCAGGTGGACGCCTGACCTGACCGCCCAGGTGCGACCTGGGCTTCAGGTGAAGTGCGTGGTGGCCCAGTCGCGGATCTCGGCTTCCCCGGTAAGCTGCCGGCGGGCATAGCCGGTCAGCTGGAAGCCGTGCCGCCGGCACAGCACCGAGGCAAACCCCGCCTTGAACAGCGCGGCCATCAGCGACGGCCCGGTGAAGCCGCCGCGATGCGCCATGAAGTGCCGCCCGGACCGCAGCGATGCGCCATGGCCGTACAGCATGTCCAGCGGGGTGATGGGCCCGATCGAGGATTCATACGCCGGCTCGGTGATCCTGCCCGCCACGATCAGCTTGGCCACCTCGGCCAGGTCTGGGCAGGAGATGATGGCGAAGCCGTCCGGCGCCAGCACCCGGGCAAACTCGGCCAGCGCGACCTCAACCTCATGCGGGTACAGGTGCTCCAGCGTGTGGCTGGCATAGACCGCGTCCATGCTGCCGCTGGCCACCGCGCTCATGTCGGTCATGTCGGCGACGATGTCGGGCTTGATCGCGGGGTCGATGTCCAGCCGCACCTCCCGCCATTCAGGGCCGGCCAGCACCGGGGTGGTGCCTGACTGCTGGCGCATGCCGCAGCCAACGTGCAGGAATTGGGGCATCGGCTTTTCCTGGTCAGGGTGCGAACATGAGCGCCGCGCCGCCGGCCAGTTCGGGCGGTACCAGCAGCGCCCCGTCGGGCAACTCCCGCACCGGCAGCCCCGCCAGTACGGCGCGGGCGGCGGCATTGCCGTCGCTGGTGCGCAGCACCATGCCGGCCATGAACGGCAGCGTTGGCGCCACCACGCCGGGCAGCACCCGCTCCAGCGCTTCAGGTGGCAGCAGGCGCACGCTGGTGCGCAGCACCGGGGCCTCGGGCCCGGCGGCCCCGGCCTGCCCTGGCAACGCCAGCACGAAGCCGCCGGCCGGGTCCGGCTCCACCGGCAGGCCGGTGAGGCGGGAGAATCGCGCCGCGGTCTCGGCTGGCTTGGCGCTGACCAGCACCAGGCTTTCCAGCGCCTCCACCTTGTTGGCGTGCTGCATCCAGCGCGGTTGCCACACCAGGTCGGGCGTCAGGTGGCGGATCAGCTGCACCCGGCCTTCCGGCGCATCCGGGAACGGCAGCCGGGCGAAGCGCGCGATCGGCCCGCCGGCCTCCACCGGGCGTTCCAGATAGGCCACGCCGGGAATGGCCAGCCCGCCGGCGCGCAGCCGGGCCAGGTTGGCCTGCTCATCGGCCATGGCGAAGGCGGCGATGTGCAGCCCGGCATAGCGCGCCACGAACTGGTCCACCGCATTGGGGTACAGCGCGGGGTCGAGGATGCCGATCAGCTCGACATAGCCATGGCGGAAGAAGGCGCAGCGATTGCCGCTGCCGAACAGCTCCACCTGGCCTTCCGGCGTGCGCCGGCCGGATTGCTGCGCCAGCGGCGAGAGGTCGAAGCCAAGGCGCTGGTATTGCGCCAGCAGCGGCGCCAGTTCCCGCGCCGCCACGCCCACATGGTCCAGCGCGACGGCGGTGTTGCCGTGCCCCTCCGCGGCGAGGCTCATGCCGGGTTCTCGTACTTGTCCAGCTGCCAGGCCACCGGCTCGGCCAGGGCCTCGGCGTACCAGCGCACCAGCAGCGGGTGGGCCAGCACGGCGTTGACATAGCCCTGCGCCTGCGGCGCCAGGTCCGGCGCCCAGGTGCGCAGCCGGCCGCATACCGGGGCGAACATGGCATCGGCCAGGGTGAAGGCGGCGCCGAACAGGAAGGGGCCGCCATACCGCCCCAGCGCCACGCCCCAGGCGCGTTGCAGGTGCGCCAGGTCGGCCATGGCCTCCGGCGTTTGGCCACGGCCGGGGAAGCTGCGGCCAGCGTTGAAGAACATGGCACGGCGCAGCCCGCCGAAGCCGGCATGCATCTCATTCGCCAGGCTGCGGGCATGGGCGCGGGCGATGCGGTCCGCCGGCCACAGGTTGGGCTTCAGCTCGGCGCAATATTCCGCGATGGCCATGCTCTCCCACACCTGGGCGCCCTGGTGTTCCAGGCACGGCACCAGCCCGTTGGGCGAGGCGCTGGCGATGCCGGGGGTGCCGAAGGCGCCGGCGCTGTTCAGCGGAATCACCACCTCGGCCACGTCCAGCCCGGCCATGTGAACCGCCAGCCAGCCGCGCAGGCTCCAGCTGGAATAGCGCTTGGTGCCGATGATGAGCCTGCCGTCGGGCATGGGGTCGCTCCGCTTCTGCCGAAATGCCCACGCCTGGCCGCCGGCGGGGCGGCGGGGTGCGCAGGAACTGGGCACTACCCTGCCATGCCGCGCCGTGCCGGCAAAAGCCCCGCTTGCCCGGCCGCGCCGCCGGGTGTTCCCTGCCGCCTTCGCCGCCATGAGGCCCGCTGCCATGAACGAGATCCCGCGTCCGAACAATCTGGACGCCTTCTGGATGCCCTATTCCGACAACCGCTACTTCAAGGGCACGCCGCGCATGTTGGCCCGTGCCAAGGGCATGCACTACACCACCACGGACGGCCAGGAGATCCTGGACGGCACCGCGGGCCTGTGGTGCTGCAACGCCGGCCATGGCCGCACCGAGATCGTCGAGGCGATCCAGAAGCAGGCCGCGATCATGGATTTCGCGCCGACCTTCCAGCTCGGCCATCCCATCGCCTTCGAAGCCGCCGCCCGCGTGGCCGAAATGGCGCCCGAGGGCATGGACCGCGTGTTCTTCACCAACAGCGGCAGCGAAAGCGCCGACACCGCGCTGAAGATCGCCCTGGCCTACCACAAGGCACGCGGCGAAAGCTCCCGCGTTCGCCTGATCGGGCGCGAGCGCGGCTACCACGGCGTTGGCTTCGGCGGCATGTCGGTGGGTGGCATCGGCGGCAACCGCAAGCAGTTCGGCGCCCTGCTGCCCTATGTGGACCACCTGCCGCACACCCATGGCCTGGCCGAGAACCTGTTCGCCAAGGGCCAGCCGGAACACGGCGCCAACCTGGCCGACCAGCTGGAGAACCTGGTGGCGCTGCATGGCGCCGAGACCATCGCCGCGGTGATGGTGGAGCCGGTGGCCGGTTCCACCGGCGTGCTGGTGCCGCCCCGCGGCTACCTGGAACGGCTGCGCAGCATCTGCACCAAGTACGGCATCCTGCTGATCTTCGACGAGGTCATCACCGGCTTCGGCCGCATCGGCACGCCCTTTGGCTGCGAACGCCTGGGCGTCACGCCGGACATCATCACCATGGCCAAGGGGCTGACCAATGCCGCGGTGCCGATGGGCGCCGTGGCGGTGGCCAACTTCATCTATGACGGCGTGGTGCAGAACAGCCCGGCCGGGATCGAGCTGTTCCACGGCTACACCTATTCCGGCCACCCGCTGGCCGCCGCCGCCGCCATTGCCGCCATCGACATCCACACCAAGGAAGACCTGCCCGGCCGGGTGCGCGAGATCGAGCCCTATTGGCAGGCCGCCGCGCACAGCATGAAGTCGGCGCCGGGCGTCATCGACATCCGCGACTACGGGCTGATCGCGGGCATCGAGCTGGCGCCGCGCGCCGGCAAGCCGGGGGCCCGGGCGATGGACGTGTTCCGTAAGTGCTTCGACGACGGCCTGCTGGTGCGCGTGACCGGTGACATCGTGGCGCTGTCGCCGCCGCTGATCATCGAAAAGCCGCATGTGGACCGGATTTTCGAAACGCTGGACAGCGCGCTGCGCGCCATCGCGGCCTGAACCAGGGGGGGTGCTTCGGCGCCCCCCTTCGTACCCCCCTTTGCCCTGGGTGCGGCCCGGCCCATATTCCGGCCCAAACCCAGGAGACACCCATGAGCGACGCCGCTCCTCCCGTGCCTGTCACGGTCCTCACCGGCTATCTCGGCGCCGGCAAGACCACGCTGCTGAACCGCATCCTCACCGAGAACCACGGCAAGAAATACGCCGTGGTCATCAACGAATTCGGTGAGCTGGGCGTGGACAACGACCTCGTGGTGGATACCGACGAGGAAGTCTTCGAGATGAACAACGGCTGCATCTGCTGCACCGTGCGCGGCGACCTCATCCGCATCATCACCGGGCTGATGAAGCGGCGGCAGAAGTTCGACGGCATCATCGTGGAGACCACCGGCCTGGCCGACCCGGCCCCGGTGGCGCAGACCTTCTTCGCCGATGAGGACGTGAAGCAGGCAACGCGGCTGGACGCGATCGTCACCGTGGCCGACGCCAAGCACCTGCTGGCCCGCCTGGGCGACAGCAAGGAAGCCGCCGAGCAGATCGCCTTCGCCGACATCATCGTGCTGAACAAGATGGACCTGGTGACGCCGGCCGAGGCCGATGTGGTCGAAGCCCGCATCCGCGGCATCAACCCCTATGCCGAGATCCGCCGCGCCACGAAAAGCGACGTGCCGATCAGCGCCGTCATCGGCCGCGAGGCGTTCAGCCTGGAACGCATCCTGGAACACGAGCCGGACTTCCTGTCCGGCGAGGACGACCACGAGCACGACGACGCGGTGAACAGCATCTCGTTCGAGGTCTCCCGCCCGATCGACCCGGAACGCTTCAACGCCTGGATCACCCAGCTGCTGGCGCAGAAGGGCCAGGACCTGCTGCGCACCAAGGGCATCCTCAGCTACGCCGGGGAAGACCGCCGCTTCGCCTTCCAGGCGGTGCACATGATCGCCGATGGCGACTTCATCGGCCCGTGGAAGGCCGGCGACCCGCGCAAGTCCAAGCTGGTGTTCATCGGCCGCGACCTGTCCCGCCCGGTGCTGCGCCGCGGCTTCGAAGCCTGCCAGGTGGACGCATGAGCGAGGCGGCCGACTTCCTGCTGGACCAACGCGGCGCCGGGCATGAGCTGGGCGCCTGGGTGGTCAGCGCCGCCTTCGGGCGGGATGGCTCGCTGGGCTTCGGCCTGGGCGACGGCACGCTGCACATCGCCAACCCGCGGGCGCTGGAAGCCCCCTGGCTGACCACCACCATGCATGATGGCGCCTGCCTGGCCATGGTGGCGGACTGCCGGGATGGCTACCTGAGCGGCGGCGACGACGGCCAACTGGTGCGCGTGGCGCCGGATGGCAGCGTGACGCAGATCGCCTCGCTCGGCGCCATGAAGTGGGTGGAGCAGGTGGCGGCGCATGAAAGCGGCGTGCGCGCCGCCAGCGTCGGCAAGCAGTTGCACGTGTTCAATGCCAAGGGCGAAAAGCAGAAGACGCTGCTGCACCCCAGCGCGGTCGGCGGCATCGCCTTCGACGCCAAGGGCAAGCGCATCGCCGCCAGCCACTACAACGGCGCCAGCCTGTGGTTCGTCAACGCCACGGACGACAAGCCCCGCCTGCTGGACTGGAAGGGCAGCCACGCCGCCATCGCCATTTCCCCCGACGGCACCCATGTGGTCACCGCCATGCAGGAAAACGCCCTGCACGGCTGGCGCCTGGCGGATAGCCAGCACATGCGGATGAGCGGCTATCCCACCAAGACGCGCTTCCTCTCCTTCACCGCCAAGGGGCGCTGGCTGGCCTCCTCGGGCGCTGAATCCGTGGTGATCTGGCCGTTCTTCGGCGGCGGCCCGATGGGCAAGGCGCCAACCGAGCTGGCCGGCGGCGACGATGTCATCTGCACCGCCGTGGCCTGCCACCCGCAGCATGAGGTGGTGGCCGCCGGCTTCCAGGACGGGCTGGTGGTGATGGCCGAGATCGCCAGCGGCAAGGTGGTGCCGGTGGCGGCGCCGGGCCGGGGCGCGGTTTCGGCGCTGTGCTGGAATGCCAGCGGCACCCACCTGGCCTTCGGCAGCGAAACCGGTTTCGCCGCCGTGGTCGACCTCTCCAAGCGGTAGGCGCCGGATGAGCATGCCCGTGTTCGAAAGCGCGCTGACCCGCATGCCGCGGCTTGGCTTCGGCACCTGGCCGATGCAGGGCGCGGCATGCCAGGCGGCGGTGGAATCCGCCATCGGCCTGGGCTACCGCCACATCGACACCGCCGAGATGTACGGCAACGAGGCCGCGGTGGGCGCGGCGCTGAACGCCAGTGGCGTGGCGCGCGGCGACCTCTACCTCACCACCAAGGTGTGGTGGGACAAGCCGGATGGCACCAGCTTCCGCCGCGCCTTCGAAGCCTGCCTGAAGCGGCTGAACCAGCCCTATGTCGATCTGCTGCTGGTGCATTGGCCCAGCCCGGGGCTGCGGCTTGAATCCGTGCTGCAGGCCCAGGCCGCGCTGCGCGAACAGGGGCTGGCGCGCGCGGTGGGCGTGGCCAACTTCCCGCTCGGCCTGTTGCGGCGCGCGGTGGCGGCGGAGATCGTGCCGATCGCCTGCCTGCAGGTGGAACACCATGTCTACCTGGATCAGCAGCGCCTGCTGGACTACGTGACCCCGCGCGACATCGTGCTGACCAGCTACACCCCCGTCGCCAAGGGCGAGGTGATGGCGGACAAGGTCATCCAGGGCATTGCCGCGAAGCATGGCGCTACCCCGGTGCAGGTGGCGCTGGCCTACCTGCTGGCCAAGCCCGGCGTCGCCGCCATTCCCAAGGCGCAATCCCCGGCCCGCCAGCAGGAAAACCTGGGCGCGGTGAAGCTGCGGCTGGACGCGGCCGACCTGGCCGCGCTGGCGGCGCTGCGCAAGGACCACCGCATGGTGGCCCCGGGCTTCGCGCCCGACTGGGCAGCCTGAGCGCGACCAAGGCTTGGCCGAGGATCGGGCGGCCCGAAGCCGCGCCGCCTTTGGTGGCGGCCCGGTTCGCCCTTGGCCCGGTTCGCCTTTGAGCGGGCTCAGCCCAGGCTCATCGCCCGTGGCGCTGGCTCCGGCGTTGCTTCCGCCGCCAGCCGGGCGGCGCGCGGCGCCTCGGCCATCAGCGCCGCCATGGCCTGCCAGGTGCGGTCCCAGCTCAACCGCGACAGCTTGCGGTCCACCCGGCGCAGCCAGGCGTCGCGCGGCTGGCTCATCACCTCCTCCAGTGCCTGGGCAAAGCCGCCGGCGTCGCAGGCAATCTCCACCAGGTTGGCATCGCCCCAGTCCCGCACCACGTCGGTGATGGGGGTGCTGACCACGGGCAGCCCGGCGGCGAGGAATTCCGGCGTCTTGGTCGGGCTGATGAAGCGCGTGCTCTCATTGCGGGCGAACGGCATGAAGCCGGCGTCCCAACCGGCCAGGTAGGGCGGCAGGTCGGCGTATCTGCGGCCGCCGAGCCAGTGGATATTGCCCGCGCGCGGCAGGCTGGCGGGGTCGATCTTCACCACCGGGCCGATCATCACCAACTGCCAGTCCGGCCGCAGTGCCGCCAGTGCGCCGACCAGGCCCAGGTCCATGCGTTCATCCACCACGCCGAAGAAGCCGATGCGCGGGCGGCCGATACCGGCCTGGTCCGCCGGGTCCGGCTGCGGCTGGCGGGCCTGGTGGAAATGCGCCGTGTCGATCGAGGACGGGAAGCAATGCACGTTGCGGTGCCGGCCGCGCTTGGCCTCGTACAGGCTGCGGCCGCCGGTGAAGACCAGTTCCGCGCGGGCCAGCAACTGCCGCTCCAGCTCCAGCAGCCGGGGCGGGGCGCCGCGGAAGCCGGAAAGTTCGTCCATGCAGTCGTACACCGTCAGGTCCGGGGCCAGGTGCGCGGCGAAGGTCAGCGCCATCGGGGTGTAGAACCACACCACCAGGCGGCGCCCGGCCTCGGTGGCCAGCAGCGCGTCCAGCATCTGGCGCTGCGCCGCCGCCAGGGCGGCTTCGGAAAGCCCTTCCGGCAGGTGCGGCACGCAGACCACCACGCCTTCCGGCGTGCGCCGGCGTTCCAGCCGCGGCGTGGCGCCGGGCGCCAGCACCGGTTCCTCGAAGAACAGCACCTCGTGGCTGGCGGTGGCGCGGCTCAGCAGATGTTGCGGCCGTTGCAGCACGAAGTCCCAGCGCAGGTGGGAAAGGCACAGCAGCAGTGGGCGCTCGGCGCGCGGCGGAAACAGGGCAACGCTGCCCCTTGCGGCATCGGACATGGGTTGCTCTCCGGCGGTGCAGGCAAGGCGGCGGTGCCGCACCCGATTGGGGCCAAGACCTGCGGTTGGTGATGGCGTAGCAACGCCACCGCCACACCGCGGGTTGCCGCCACTATGGCCGGAGGGGCTGGGCCGGCGCGGTGACCTTGTCGCGATAGTTGCACTGCTCGGCCGCAACACAACGCCAGCATTCCGGCAGCCGCGCCTTGCAGACGTAGCGGCCGTGCAGGATCAGCCAGTGGTGGGCGTCTCGCAGCAGCTCGGGCGGGCATTTCCGCAGCAGGCCGTCCTCCACCTCGCGCGGGGTCTTGCCCGGTGCCAGGCCGGTGCGGTTGCCCAGGCGGAAGATGTGCGTGTCCACCGCCATGGTCTGTTCACCGAAGGCGATGTTCAGCACCACGTTGGCGGTCTTGCGGCCAACGCCGGGCAGGGCTTCCAGGCTGGCGCGGTCGCCCGGCACCTGGCCGCCATGCAACTCCTCTAGCTGTTGCGCCAGCGCCGCCACGTTGCGCGCCTTGCCCTGCCACAGCCCGATGGTGCGGATGAAGGGCCCGATGCCCGCCGCGCCCAGCGCCGCCATGGCGGCCGGGGTGGGGGCGGCGGCGAACAGCGCCGGGGTGCACTTGTTCACCGCCGCGTCGGTGGCCTGGGCGGAAAGCGCCACCGCCACCAGCAGTTGGAAGCTGTCCTGGTACAGCAGCTCGGTTTCGGGTGCCGGGTTGGCCTGGGCCAGGGCGCGGATGAAGGCGGCGGCCTGGGCCGGGGCCATGCGCCGGGCGCGGCGCGGCGTGGCGGCGGTGCCGTGGAGGGGGGTGCGGGACATGATGCGGCGGAGTATGGCAGCATGGCGATTGCACCCCAATTGCATCCGGCACCACCGGGAACCGGCCATGTCCGCCAGCACGCCACCCATATTGTTCGAAGCCCTGAGCACGCCGCCGATGGCGCTGGGCGACCGCGGGCTGTTGCTGCTGGCCGGCATGCTGGCGCTGGGCAGCCTGATGACCGGCGGCCTGTTCCTGGCGCTGGGTGCCTGGCCGGTGCTGGGCTTCACCGGGGTGGAGGGCGGCGCGGTGATCGGCCTGCTGCTGCTGTATCGGCGCCGCGCCCGCCGGCGGATGGAACTGGTGGTGCTGACCGCGTCGGGCCTGACCGTGCAGCGGCGCGACCATCGGGGCCGGCCGCAGGAGTTTCGGCTGAACCCCTATTGGGCCCGGCTGCGGCTGGAGGAACGCCCCGGCCGGGTCTGCGCGCTGCACCTGGTGCAGCGTGGCGCCACGGTGGAGATTGGCCAGTTGCTGGGCGAGGACGACAAGCGCGACCTGGCCGCTGCGCTGGGGGAGGCGCTGCGGCGCTACCGCGAACCGGTGTTCGACAACCCGCAGCTGCGATAGGCCGATGCCGGAAGGGCTGCGTGACCGAATGGCGGGATTGGCCCGCTGAAACGAACGGCCCGCGCAGTTTCCGCGAACCAGGCCGAGCGGAAAAGGCGCGGGCGCCCGGGCGTTCAGCTCAGGGCTGGCCGGCGCGCCAGGTCAGCACCAGCACGTCGCGGCAGCTGGGCCGGGTGGGGTCCTGTGGCCCTACCGGCGAAACGCCGTGCTTCACCCTTTCGTCGTCCACCACCGCGGTGTCCAACTGGTTCAGCAGGGTGAAGCGCGCCAGTTCCTGGTCGGCGTCGTCGCACACCAGGGTTTCACCGCCCACCAGGTTGGTGCGCGCCATCATCGTGATCAGCACCAGGTCCACGCCGTCGTGGTGGACGCCTTCGGGGGTGGGGTAGCCAGGGGCGCCGGCCCCGGCCTCGATGCGGAATTGATGCATCTCCACGAACCAGTCGCGGCCGGGCTTCAACTGGTCCGCCACCTCGCGGCCCAGCGTCAGCAGCGCCTGCACCGGGGCGGAGGCGCCAACCGCCTCCTCCACCGGGGCGAACCAGCGGTCCACGCCGCCATTCAGCGTGTTGTGCACCACGGCCTGGAAATGCGGCCGGTGGTCGCCGCGCACATGCCCGGGCACGCCGGCGCGGGCGGTGAAGTTGGCGATGCGGCGGCGGCGATAGCGCCCGCCATCGGCCATGAAGCTGTCCACCTCCAGCCGTTCCCAGCTGGCGGCGAAGGGCGCCACTTCCGCCGCCGCCCCGGCCGGGCCGAGCAGCGCGGCCAGCCGGGCGCCGGGCAGCATGGCGAAGCCCTGGCCGGCAACCTCGGCCTGCAGGGCGGTGAGGGTAACCGGGGCGCTGATGCTGTTCATGGCGCGGCGGTGGCGGTTGCCACCACGGCATCACCCAGCGGCGGCACGTCCCGCGTCATGCCGGCCAGCACTTCCGCCACATGGCGCACCTTCACCGGGGAGCCTTCGCGCTTCAGCCGGCCCGCCATGTTCAGCAGGCAGCCCAGGTCGCCGGCCAGCAGCGTGTCGGCGCCGGTGGCGGCGATATCCGCGGCCTTGTCGCTGACCATGCGGGTGGAGATGTCGGGGTACTTCACGCAGAAGGTGCCGCCGAAGCCGCAGCAGACTTCCGGGTTTTCCATTTCCTTCAGCGCCAGCCCCTCGACGCTGCCGAGCAGCGCGCGCGGCTGTGCCTTCACGCCCATCTCCCGCAGGCCGGAGCAACTGTCGTGGTAGGTCACCAGGCCGTCATAGCTGGCGGCCACCTGGGTCATGCCGCGCACATCGGTCAGGAAGCTGACCAGTTCATGCGTCTTGGCGGCCAGCGCGTCGGCGCGGGCGCGGCCCTGGGGGTCGTCGTCGAACAGGCTGGGGTAGTGATGCGCGATCATCCCGGCGCAGGACCCGCTGGGCGCCACCACGTAGTCGTAGGGCAGGAAGGCGTCGACCACCGCCCGGGCCAGGTCGCGCGTGGTGGCGCGGTCCCCGGTGTTGAAGGCCGGTTGGCCGCAACAGGTCTGGCTGGGGGGGACTTCCACCGTGCAGCCGGCGGCCTCCAGCAGCTTGATGGCGGCAAAGCCGACATTGGGCCGGTAGAGGTCCACCAGGCAGGTGACGAAGAGCGCGACGCGCGGCTTGTTCTGCGACATGGGGCTCAATCTAGGCGGCACCGGCGCCGGGCGAAAGCGCATACCGCGCGGGGCTGGGCTGCGGGCGCAACGCCGCCGGAAGGCAGCCCGCGCCCGCTGGTGTTGGTGGGCTAGACGCTCTGGGTCGCCACCAGCCGCCAGGTCGGGTCCGGGCTGCGCAGGTCGCGCTGGAAGGTCCACAGGTCGGCCAGTTCGGTCACCGCGTCCGACCCATGCGCCACCGAGCCATCGGCCGCCATGGTCAGGTTGATCTGGTCGGTCACGATCCGCACCGCCACATCGGCCACCGTGCCGCGCAGGTCGGCGCTGTCGATCGCCAGTTCATTGACCGAGCGGATTTCGGTGCGCTGGGTTTCGCCGGCCTGTTCGCGGGCGGTGATGGCACCCTCGAAGCCGGCATAGCTGTCCTCGCTCAGCAGCGGCTTCAGCCCGGCGCGGTCGCCGGCGGCGAAGGCGGTGACGATCATGCGGAAGGCACCCTCGGCCCCGGCCAGGAAGCGATAGGGGTCGAAGGCCGGGTCGGTGGCGGTGATGCGCGACAGCGCCTGGCCCGGCGGGGTGCGGGCGTCCGGCACCACCATGTGCGGCTGGCCGGCCGGAGCCGCGCCGACGCTGGCGCTTTCCGGCGTGCGTGGGGCAACGCCGGCCGGCGCCACCGGCTGGGCCGGGCGTTCGTAGCCGGTGCGCTTGCCCAGCACGCTGCGCAGCCGCAGCACCAGGAAAGCCGCCACCATGCCGAACAGGATCAGTTCCGCAGTACCGCCCGACATCGCATGAACTCCTTTTCACCTTCATAGATAGGGGCAGCGGCCCGGCGCCGCAACGGCACCCCTGCCGTTGTGAGCGTGGTGCCTGCCACCGCGGGGGTATTGCCGCCGCCCGCCGGCCCGGCTATCGCCAGAACCCTGCCGCCATTGGAACCGCCTGATGATCCTGCTGCGCCACGGCCAGAGCGAGTTCAACCTGCATTTCACCGCCACCAAGCGGGACCCGGGCATTCCGGACCCGAAGCTGACGCCGCTGGGCCACAGCCAGGCGGCCCAGGCGGCCGAGGAACTGGCCGGCGCGGGCATCGAGCGCATTCTCTGCTCGCCCTATACCCGGGCGCTGCAGACCGCGGATGCGGTGGCGCGCCGGCTGAACCTGCCGATCATCGTCACCCCCCAGGTGCGCGAACGCTACGCGTTTTCCTGCGACATCGGCTCCCCGGCCACCGAGTTGCGCCGCGCCTTCCCGCAGGTGGACCTGGCGCATATCGAGGAGGTCTGGTGGCCCGCGATCGAGGAGCCGGACCACCAGATCGAGGCCCGCGCCGCGCTGTTCCGCGGCGAGATGGCGGCCATTCCGGCCTGGCGCAACACGCTGGTGGTCTGCCACTGGGGCTTCATCCTGGCCATGACCGGGGAGCGCAAGCAGAACGGCGAATGGCTGCGCTGCGACCCCACCGAGCCGCCGCCGCGCGAGATTGTCTGGCGGCAATACCAGCCCACCCCGAAGCCAGCGGAATAAACCCCCAGGCCGGCTGCGCCCTTCCAGCCCGGCACCCCGCGTGCTAGGCGCCCGGCACCCAAGCACAAAGGCGCTGCGCCATGTCCGACATGCCCCTTCCCCAAGACGCCAATGGTGACCCCGCCCAGGGCCCGCTGGTGCTGAACATCCAGTACACCAAGGACCTCTCCTTCGAGGTGCCGGGCGCGCCGGAGATCTACGCCACGCTGCGCGAGCCGCCGCGGGTGGACCTGCAGCTGGACGTGCAGGCCCGGCCGGTGGAGGAAGGCGGCAACGTCTATGAGATCTCCCTGCAGATCCGCGCCGATGCCCAGGTGCAGGACCAGACCTGCTTCATCGCCGAGCTGACCTATTGCGGCATCTTCACCATCAACGTGGCGCCGGAACACCTGGAGCCGATCCTGCTGGTGGAATGCCCGCGGCTGCTGTTCCCCTTCGCCCGCAACATCCTGGCCGAGGTGACGCGCGATGGCGGCTTCCCGCCGGTGATGCTGCAGCCGATCGACTTCGTGGCGCTGTGGCAGCAGCGGCGCGGCCAAGCCGAGACCGTCGGCAACGCCTGAGGCAGCC
>CANBXZ010000035.1 GCA_947373495.1 Acetobacteraceae bacterium | reverse complement strand
ATCCAGTTCGCGCTGACGGGCGAGGCCTATGCCACGCTGCGCGGCCTGAAGGTCACTGCCGGTGTCGGCGCCAATATCCCGATGGCGCCGAATGCCGAAATCGAAATCCGCATGCTGGACCCGTTCAACCCGGGCGCGGTGAAGGTGGTCAACCAGAACCCCTCGCTGCTGCCGGACTATGCGGCCCTGCTGCAGGCGGGCACGGTCAACGCCCGCAGCATCGTGCTGGTGCTGCCCGACCTTGGCTCGGCGTTCGATTTCAGCAAGCTGAGCTTCGCCGACATCATCGGCGCGGTGCGCCAGGGGGTGGAGGCGGTGGGCAATGCCTTGTCCACCCAGCCCTTCTACAACACGGAAATTCCCGTCGTCGGCAGTTCCCTGGCCGAGATCTTCCCCTTCGTGGACAATCTGCTCGGCCAGTTGGACGACGCGGCCAGCAACCCGGCCGGTGTCATCAGCGCGGTGGAAGCCGCGGTCGAGAAGGCGCTGGGCATCCAGGACAACAACAGCCTGCCGGCCAGCCAGCAGATCTTCTCGCTGTCGTTGGACGGCGAGGCGCTGAAGATCCACTTCAACCTCACCAAGGTGCTGTCGCAGCACTTCGGCTTCAACCTGGACCTGACCAGCCTGGCCGCCATGGCGGGCGGCGGCACCGATGGGTTGGACTTCATCTCCTCGCTGACCGACGTCATCAACCCCGGCGCCTCGGGCAATATCGCGGTCTCCGCGCTGGCCAGCCTGCAGGTCGAGGCCGGGCTTCGCCTGGTGAACGGCAAGGCGCAGGCCTTCCTGTACGACTACAGCCCAACCCAGGCGCAGGCCACGGCGATGGCCGCCTTCGGCGCGGTCGGCTTCACGCAGAACAGCAGCCGGGTCACCGACGACCAGTATGCCAGGCTGCTGCAGGAATTCCGTGCCGAACTGGCCATCGCGGGCAGCGGCGTCACCGCCATCAGCGCCACCGTCGACAGCTTCATCAACGCGACGACCGAAGCCGGCAACACGGATGCGGTGGGCGGCGCGGGCAAGCTGCTGGGCCTGCGCCAGAGCAACATCCTGGCGCTGGCGTCACGGCTTGCCACCGACCTCAAGCTGCAGGTCAACCTCTATGCCGGGGCGCAGCTCACCGTCGCCGACCTCGGCAAGGTCCACCTGTTCCGCGACGTAACGGTAACCCGCAGCGTCAGCGTCCCGCCGGAGCAGGGGGCCGGCACCCGCCTGGTGCTCGGCCTGCAGGTGAACGGGCAGAACCTGAACCTGAACTTCCAGGCGGGGCCGGTCGATATCGGCGTCAAGGGCGGCTGGGTTGCACTGGACCGCGACGGCATCGCCTCCACCAACGACTACGCGACCTTGACGCTGAAGCTGGCGCCGACCGCGGCCAGCAGCGCGACCGACGGGCTGTTCGTGTTCGGCCGCGACCGGCTGGGCGACAATATCGGCTATCAGGTCGCCGGGGCCTTCGGCGCCAACCTGCCGCTGGATGTGGCGCTGTCCGGCTTCGGCACCAAGTCGGTCGGCGCGCTGACCATGGCCACCGGCGCCGGCGGCGTGCAGGCGCTGATGGATGCGGCGGCGGGCAAGGCGGCGGCCAGCCGCGTGCTGAACATCACCGTCCCGGATGTGCGCGGCCTGCTGACGCAGTTCGCGCAGGACTTCTCGATCCTCGGGCTGCTGAACGACCCCTCGCGCGTCCTTGACGGCATCGACAACGTCCTGGGCTTCGTCCAGGACGAGCTGAGCAGCAACCTGGCGCAGTCGCTGCCGCTGATCGGCAGCAAGCTGGCCGACGCCGGCAATTTCATGCAGGACATCCGGGTCGGGCTGCTGACCGAACTGCGCGCCAAGCTGTCCTCCAATGGCGGCGTCATCGGCGTGATCCAGGAGGCGCTGTT
The DNA here is from genome assembly GCA_947373495.1 of Acetobacteraceae bacterium. Taxonomy (GTDB): domain Bacteria; phylum Pseudomonadota; class Alphaproteobacteria; order Acetobacterales; family Acetobacteraceae; genus CAIMOR01. Next base: position 19,734 of record CANBXZ010000035.1, on the reverse strand, counting down.
CGACCTGTTCGGGCCGGGCAAGGCGAACATCCTGCTGGACGTGACCCACGACAACCGCATCACCATCGACGATGTCGCGGTGCATTGGTTCGACCGCGCGGGCCACGACCTCGGTGCCTGGGTATTGGGCGGTACGCCGCCGGCCGGCGCGGACGCCATTCAGTTCAACGCCGAGATGGGCCAGACGCTGCTGGCCACCGGCATCGATGTCCCGCTCAGCCTCGATCTGCCGGGCTTCTCCCTGGTGGTGAATGGCGGCTTCAAGCTCGGCGTTGCCTGGGCCGTCGACTTCGGCTTCGGCATCAGCGCGGCGGATGGCGTCTACCTCGTCACCAACCAGGACAAGACGCCGGAAGTGCGCCTGGTGGCCACGGCGACGCTGGACGGATCACCGAAGGATGCGGCGAATTCGACGCCGTTCTCCGCCACCGGCAAGCTGCTGTTCTTCCAGGCCGAGGTGACGGACAGCGGCATCGGCGCCGCCGGCGCGCCGTTCACGCCCAGCGGCGTGACCGCGACGCTGGGCCTGGACCTGCTGGGCGACAGCCGTGGCCGCATGGCGTTTTCCAAGCTGAAGGTGGCCGCCAGCTTCACCGCCGACGCCAATGTCCGCCTGGCGGTGAAGCTGGATGCGCCGGACATTCCCGGCGTGCCGACGCTGAAGGCCGACCTGGTGCTCGGCTGGAGCTGGGTGCTGAACCAGAGGGCCAGCGCACCCACCGTCGAACTCGACAACCTGCGCGTCGATATCGGTTCGCTGGTCAAGGACCTGCTGCTGCCGATCACGCAGAAGATGGCGGATCTGCTCGACCCGGCGAAGCCCTTCGTGGAGTTCCTGACGGCCCAGATCGACGGTCTCGGCTTCCTCAGCGCGCTTGGCGTGGACCCGACCCCGCTTGGCCTGATCAACGCGTTCCTCAAGCTGCGCGGCATGAAGGAGATTCCGCCCGAGTTCTTCAACGCGGTGGCCTTTGTACTCAAGCTGCCGGACATGGTGCAGAGCTGGTCGGATTCCGGCGAGATCCTGCTGGGCGACCTGAAGGGCTTCGGCAGCAACAAGATCTCGGCCGACGGGCTCGACGCGGCGATGGTCGACAAGGTGCTGGCGATCCTCCGGGACCCATCGCTGAAGAGCACCGCCGACCGTACGGCGGCGATGCAGGCGCAGGGCATCCCGGACCAATACCTGAAATACGCGGCCGACCCGGCGGGCTCGCTGGCCACGCTTGCGGGCATCGACCTGCCGCCGGCGCTGACCGGCGAACTGAACGACATCGCCAGCAAGTTGCTGGCGCCGAAGAGCAGCCAGCCGAAGGGCGGCGCGCCGCGCAGCGGCTTCAAGTTCCTGGAGTACGTGACCGACATCAACAACTGGAAGCAGTTGCTGACCGGCGGCGACGCCACCCTGTTCAGCTACGAATTCCCGCTGCTGGGCAAGGAGGTGACCGCCACCTTCAATGTGCTGATCCCGATCATCCCGCCGCTCAACTTCCTGCTCGGCGCCCAGGCCAAGTTCAGCGCCTTCGCCGACCTGGCCGTGGGCTTCGACACCTTCGGCATCCGCGAGGCGATCGCCTCGGGCGACCCGGTCGACGTGCTCGACGGGTTCTTCATGTACAACGTGACGCTGCCGACCTTCGCCAAGGGCAAGATCGTGCCCGGCACCGGCGGTGTGGAGAAGCCGCAGCTCACCATCGACGCGCAGGTCAAGCTGCGCGCGGGCGTCAATGTCGGCCCGATCTCGGGCGGGCTGGAAGCCGGCATCGACTTCTTCACCACGCTGCACCTGCACGACATCGCCTTCCCGGTGCTGACCAAGGACGACCTGGGCTATGTCACCAGCCAGGCCTTCAAGTCCGACGGCAAGGTGCGCGGCAGCGAGATCGTCACCCTGTTCAACTACCAGGATGGCGGCTTCAAGAACCTGTTCGACATCCACATGGGCGCGGATTTCGTCGGCAGCATCTTCGTCGACCTGTTCGACGACCCGATCGTGGAAGAGGAACTGTTCCGGATCCACCTGTTCAACCTGGAACTGGACGCGCCCAACATCGAGCCCGTGCTGGCCAAGCAGGCAGGCGGCGTGCTGACGCTGAACGCCGGCGCGTTGGCGGCAAACCGACTGTACTTCAACACCGCGGACAGCGACGAAGCCTTCACGCTGTACGGCAAGGGCGGCACGGTCAACATCGAGTTCGACCGCTACTACCAGACCTTCAGCGGCGTGACCTCGGTGGTGGTCGACCTTGGCGATGGCAACAACCTGCTGGATGCCTCGCGCCTGCTGGACGTGAAGGTCAACGCCAAGGCCGGCAGCGGCAAGGATACGTTGATCGGCGGCAAGGGCGGCGGCTCGCTGGCGGGCGGCGGCGGCGACGACCTGATCTACATCGACGAGAGCAAGGTCGGTGCCGCGCTGAAGTCCGGCGGCTGGGTGCTGGATGGTGGCGCCGGCAACGACAAGATCACCGCCGGCAGCGGCGACGCCACCATGCTGGGCGGGGCCGGCAACGACACGCTGACCGCGGGCAGCGGCAATGACCGGCTGAACGGCGGCGCCGGGACCAATGCGCTGAAGGGCGGCATCGGCATCGATACCTTCGCCTTCGATGACAGCTTCGGCAACAACAACGTCTCCGACAGCCTGGGCAGCAGCCAGTTCGACTTCTCGGAGATGACGCAGGCGGTCACGGTGACGCTGGCGCAGTCCGGCGTTTCCGGCACCTCCGGCGGCTTCGAGCTGCGTGCTTCCGGCGTCCACGCCATCAGCCTCACCCTCGGCAAGGGCGACGACACGCTCTTCGTCAAGGACTTCCCCTCCTGGCATGTCGATGTCGGCGATGTCGGCGGCAACGACAAGTACCGCATCACGCTGGGTGACCCGGCCGGCACGCAGCCGGTCGGCACCATCGCCATCGACGATACCGAAGGCGAGTTCGACGAGATCGTGCTGGAGCAGACCCGCAGCACCGCCACCGTGCTGTTCGGCACCAACATCGTCACCAATGGGCGCGAGGTTGTCAGCTACAACACCAGCGACACCGGCGTCGAACGCGTCACGCTGAAGGGCAAGGGCACCAGCTACGACGCCACCGGCGTGCTCACCTTCGGCGGCGACGTGGTGTATGACGGCCTGACACCGGGGGCAGCGTCGCTGCTCAGCAGCACCGGCTTCATGGCGGTTGGTCGCACCGTGACCGGCAAGGCCGACATGGCCGCGCTCAACATCGAGATCCAGACGGTCCGGACGCTGGACCTGAAGCACAGCCTGGTTGCGTTGAACAATGGCTTCATCGACCTGCGCACCTATGGCGACAAGGCCGACATCAAGCTGGATGGCGGCGACCTGATCGATGCCGGCGGCGCGGGTGGCGGCGGCGCCGATATCGGTGGCTCCGGTTGGATCCGGCTGCAATCGGCCGATGGCGCGCTGGTCAACCTGGGCGGCAATCGCATCGCCGGCGAAGGCGCCTACATGCTGGTGCGGGTGAAGAACGCCATCGGTACCGCGGTCCAGCCGATCATCACCGCGCTCGGCAGCATGACGCTGGAGACCGCCAGCCACGGCCGCGGCGATGTCTACATCCAGGAAGCGACCAGCCTGACGCTGGAGCAGGAACGCGCGCTGACCAGCCCGGAAAACCCGGGCTTCGTCATCAGCGGTACCGTCACCGATTCCAACTGGGAAAGCGGCGCCAAATGGCTGGCCACCGCGCCGGGGGACTGGCAGGCGCTGCTGACCGGGCGCCGCACCGGCGTGGCGGTTGCGGTCTCGCATGGTGACTTCTGGCTGGACCTGGCGGCGCAGGGGTCGCTGCTCAGCCTGGACAGTGGCCGGGTGCAGACGCTGCAGGCCGGCAAGAACATCACCATCACCGCGGACAACATCAACTTCCGCAGCGGCCCGTCGCAGGTCATCGGCACCGGTACGCTGACCCTGCGGGCGCACCAGCTGGCCTGGGCCTACATCATGGGCACCGCGGCGGAATACCAGTCCGGCCTGGACTATGAGGAAGACAGCTTCTTCCAGCAGGCAACGCCGGGATTCTACTTCTCCAGCCGCGACCTGGCGGCGTTGGCGGATGGCTTCGCGCAGTTGGATATCGGCCGCACCGGCGCCGGCAACACCATGCTGCTCGGCGACGTGCAGAACTCGGACCACCTCAAATTCTTCCCGAGCGAGCCGCGCTCCGCCGACTCGCGCATCGCCGCCTTCCGCGACAAGGTCACGCTGTTCTCGGACGTGATGGATGTGCGCGGCGACGTGCAGGCGCCGGTGGACCAACTCACCGTCGTCACCCGGCTGCTGAACGTGGCCAGCGCCAACATCAAGGTGCCGGCCGGCCTGCCGGACAGCGGCATTTCCGCCCGCACGGTCACGCTGAATGTCGGCGAGCAGGCGCAGGTCACCGGCTATGTGACGGGCCTGGATACGGTCACGCTGACCGTGACCGGCGACCCCGAGGCCGACGCCTATCTCATCACCCCCTATGCCGGCGGCGCCAGCCTCATTCTCGACAGTGTCGGGCTGATCTCCACGCTGAACGACCGTGGCCATATCCTCATCACCACCAGCCATGCGGTCGAATCCGCGGGTGTCATCGAACTGGGCGGCACCGCCGGCCGGCTGGACCTGAATGCCGGCGGTCCGCTGCTGGTGCTGGAGAACAGCGACATCCGCGGCCTGGGTGCGAACTCGGTGCTGAACCTGACCAGCGCCGACGCCATCTCGGTCAATCCGGGCAGCGCCATCCGTGCCGGCGTCGCGGTCACCGGCATCATCCCGTTCATCTCCGGCGGCAACGGCACCGTCATGCTGACCGCGGCGAACGAGATGCTGCTGGGTGGCGCGATCTATGGCTCCGGCGCCATGACCTTCACCGCCGGCGCGCAGAAATACGACGGCGCCGCCTTCGGCGACCCGCTCAACGGCGGCAAGACCAAGTACGCGATCTTCAACAAGACCGCCTATTTCCAGAACATCGCCCGGGTCAGCCCGAAGAACTACCTGGTGGACCACAGCACCGGCTACGGCATCCTGGAGACCGGCACCGTCACCAGCCTGGGCGACAACCAGAGCCTGGTGCTGCAATCCGACCAGGACGTGATCACCCGCGGCAACATCAACGTGCTCGGCGCCGATGTGGCGCTGACGCTGCAATCCAGCAGCTTCCTGTACGTCGAAAGCGCCCTGCAGGTCAGCCAGGCCATTGCGCTGTACGGCGGGCTGAGCCTGACCGGCGATGCATTGCCAGCGCCGGGCCGGCGCACCGACCAGCACGGCAGCAGCGTCTACATCGCCGACCTCAGCTCCATCCACACGCTGGCGGTTGGCAGCACCATCGTCGTCAAGGGCGCCGAGGATGTGGACGTCATGGGCGTGGTCACCGCGGGCGGCATCGCCGGCGCGAATGGCACGATCTTCGCGCGGGATGCCAATGGCGACGGTGGTGCCGGCATCCTGGTTGTCGCCGGCCAGCAGGTGCAGCTTGAATCGGGCCTGAACGCCAGCGGTGACATCACCGTCATCGGCAACTCGGCCGGCGCCGACGACAATCTGCTGGGCGTGCTGATCGGCACCGCGGGCGGCATCGCCGCGGCGGGTCTGGGCTTCGGTGGCACCGGCAGCACCGTCACCATCAACAGCGGCGCGCGGCTGGAAGCCATCGGCACCGTCATCAGCGGCGGGCAGCTGAGCCAGGTGTTCGACGCCCGTGGCAACCTGCTGTCGGAGGACGTGGTCTGGTCGGGGCGCGACAGCGACATCCGCATCACCGCGACGTTGCAGGCCTACCTGGGTGGCCACACGGTCAACCAGGCCGGCCAGCCGATCGAGACCGGTGGCAGGCTCTACGCCAGCCGCTTGATCGATGCCGCAGGTGGCAGCGACATTTCCGGCACCGGCCTGCTGGTGCATGCCGCGACCGAAGTGGTGGTGGAAGGCACCCGCAACGCGGATGGCAGCGTGCGGGAGGCCGGCACCATCACGCTGGCCGGCGTGCAGGATGTGAACGTCCAGGGCCTGCTACTGAGCGGCGGCCGCGTGGTGCAGGTGCGCGATGCGCTGGGCCGACTGATCGGCCGCGACATCCAGCGCTATGACGTGGACAGCACCATCACCGTCACCGCTGGGCGCCAGCTCATCATCGGCACCGATATCGCCGCCGGCAAGGAAGTCCACCTGATCGGTGGGCTGGACGACCGCGCGCAGAGCGTTGGCTCGCCCTATACCGGCCGCGGCATGGTGCTGTACGGCTCGGCCAGCGTCTCCACCAGCCGCGCCAACAGCGTCGTCTCGCTCGACGCGCCCGGCCGCATCGACATCCTCGCCCCGGCCGACATCTACCAGTTGGCGGCAGCGGGCTGGCCGGTCTCGGCCGATGGCCGGCTGACGCAGGACGCCAGCTTCAACCTGGCGGTGGATGAGATCAGCTTCCAGATCAGCGGCACGGTCACGCTGCGGGCGGCGGATACCGCGGGCAATACCTCCATCGCCGACCTGATGACGCAGTTGACCGCCGCGCTGGCGAATACCGCCTGGACCGTCACGGCCAGCCAGGTGCCGGCGCAGCATGCCGTCGGCTCGGCCTATACCGACTTCGCCGCCACCAGCGTGCCGGACGTGCAGGCCAAGCTGCGCGACGGCCACCTGCTGCTGGCCGGCCCCTATGCCATGACGCTGACGCCGGCCCCCGGCGCCACCGCCGATGAGATCGGCTTCAGCTTCGCCGCCGGTGTCAGCCAGTTGGTCTCGGAACGGCGCTATGCGGTGGATGCCGCGGCGGTGGGCTCGGTGGTCAATATCGGCCGCGCCGGTGGGCCGAATGACAAGCTGTACATCGCTGGCAAGGTGCGGGCCTTCGCCGCCATCGCGCTGCATGCCGGCAATGCCGCGGATGGCCGCGACATCGAACTCGACGCCAGCGGCGTGCTGGAGACGGTGGATGGCTCCATCGCCTTCGACGCCGGGCGCGATGGCTGGTTGCAGGGCAACATCATCGCCCGCGGTGCCGGCAGCGACATCACCATCGGCTCCAGCCGCAGCCTGACCGTGGGCGGGCTGATCCAGGCCGAGCACGACGTCACGCTCAGCGCCGGCGACGGCACGCTGATCCTGGACCCGGGCGCGCCCGGCCAGGTCAGCCTGACGCTGCGCAACACCGCCTTCATCGACAGCACCGGCAGCGCCGGCAGCATCCGCCTGGCCGGCACCAACGATGTCAGCATCGATGGCGCCATCGGCACCGCCAGCGCCGAGGTGGCGCGCATCTCACTCGCCTCGACACTCGGCACGCTGACGGTGCAGGACGCCAGCGGGCGCATCACCAGCGCCGGCCTGCTGGACATTGCCGGCAAGGACCTGGTGCTGGGCGGCGTCATCAGCAGCACCTTCCTGGCCGGCGACACCACGCCGGAAGTGACGGCCAGCGCCACCGAGACGCTGGCCCTGGTCGGCTCGCTCACGGCGCGGGGCGACGTCTCCGTCACCGCGACCACCCTGCTGGCGCATGACGGCATCCTGCGGGCGGGCAGCTTCGCCGCCATCGCCACCGATATCGGCTTCGGCACCCCGGTCAGCGCCGATGCCAGCCTGCAACGCGGCTATGTGCTCGACGTCGATACCAGCCTCGCCCTTGCCGCCAGCGATGCCATTGCGGTCAACGCCGCGGTGGACCTGGTCAGCCGCGGTGCCGGCTCGGCCATCACCCTGCAGGCACCGCGCATCAGCATCATCGGCACCGTCGCGGCCGGCGCCGCGGTTGTCGGCGGCAGTGTGGTGCCGAGTGCCAATGGCGGCAGCGTCGTCATCACCGCGACCGACCTGCTGCGGCTCGGCGTGCTCAGCACGGATGGCGTGCCCGGCGCCAGCGTCAGCCGTGGCGGCACCGTGCTGGCCACCGATGCCATCAGCCTCACCGGCGGCACCGGCGGTTCGGCCCATGGGCTTGGGCTGCTGCTCGACGCCAATAGTCGCATCGCCACGCTGAACCTGGCCGGCACCGGCAGCGGAACCATCACGCTGGCCGCGGCGGGCGATGCGGAACTGGACGGCTTCGTCGATGCCTCCGGCACGGGCGGCAGCCTGGTGATCGGCGCCGACCACCAGTTGACCATCGGCGGGCTGTTGCTCGGCGACCGTGCCGTGACGCTGCATGGCGGCGTGCGGGATGCCAGCGGCATCTCCGTGCTGACCACCACGCTGGTCTACCGGACCAGCGCCGGCACCATGGACGACGGCCATGGCAACACGGTGCCGGCGACCTATTTCGTCGACACCGACGGCCGGCTGATGACCGCCGATGGCTGGCTGGTCGACGCCGCCGGCCACTACGTGGACGCAGCCGGCGCCGTGCTGGCCAGCGGCGCCGCGCCGGTGGCGGGTGGCGACCCGGTCCGGCTCTCCGGTGCCACCATCGATACCGGTGCCGGCGGCTCGATCAGCATCGACGGCAGCGGCATGATGGTGCTCTCGGGCAGCATCGGCCAGGTGCAGTCCGTGGCCGGCAAGCTGACCACCAGGGTGGAGACGGTGACCATCGCCGGCCAGGGCGATGTCGTCCTGCAGGGTGACATCAACGCCCGCAGCCTGGTGCAGGTTGGCGGCGCCAACCTGGCGGTGCTGGCCGGTGGTTCGTTGGCCACGCGCGCGGCGGGCGGGGATATCGTGCTGCGGGCCAGCGGCAACCTGCTGGTGGACGCCGCAACCGGCGTGCTGCCCCCGGCGCAGCTGCTGGCCACCGGGCTGGCGCATCTGCGCGCCCAGACCATCCAGGTCTCCGGCCTGGTGCAGGCGCAGAACCGCGTGCTGCTGAATGCGGCCGGCGATGTGTCGCTGTTCGGCACGCTGCTGGCCACCGGCGGCACCGGCACGGTGGATGTGCGCGCCGGGCTGGCCGCCAGCACCACCGATGAGGTTGCGCTCGGCAGCGTGGCACGCAGCGCGCTGGCCGGCGGCAGCATCCGTATCTTCAATGCCGGCAGCATCCAGGCGGATGGCATTGCCAGCCTGCTGGCCGGCAATGACGTGGTGCTGAGCGCCGACACCGCCGCCGGCAACGACACCAGCACCGTGCTGACGCCGATCATCAGCAATGGCCAGGTCACGGTGCCGGTCATCACCGGCTACACCAAGGTGGTGGACCAGGTGATCCAGGTGCCGGTGGTGTCCTGGGTCAGCACCACCGTGACCGAGCAGATCGGCGTTGAGTCGGTCAAGGCCGGCTATTTCTACCACACCATGGACGTGGAGCTGACCCAGACCGGCTACTACAACGGCACCACCAAGCGCACCTGGTTCGTCGAGGGCGCCGACTACCGCAATACCGCCGGCGCGCCGGGCACCGGGCCGGTCATCGACTGGGCCGCCGCCGGCGTGCGCGCGCCGGACCTGCTGAACAATCGCCAGCAGATGTTCAGCGAACTGAGCGACAACCAGAAGGACGCCGTGCTGGCGCAGCTTGGCTACCGCAAGCTCTACGACCTCAGCTACGCCAACCTGGTCACCCACACCGTGCTGCACGGCAATGAGACCGTGGCCGCCTGGGCACCGGAATGGAGCCTGGCGCCCGCCGCCCGCACCACCACGCCGATGGAGACCATCAACATCCCGGTCTCGGGCTGGGAGGACAAGTACATCACCATGCCGGTGGGCGCCGAGGCCGATGTGGCCAAGGTGATCTCGCAGGGCGTGCCGAAGGTGACGCAGGCCTTCGTCGGTACCTACCGCAACGCCGCGCAGGTGCAGTACGTCCAGACCAAGTCCAGCTTCACGGTGTTCAACGACGGCAATGGCGCCTTCACCCAGGACTACGACAACGCGCCGGCGCAGTGGCAGGTGGACTACCTGAACGGAACCGGCCAACAGATATTCAACCTGGCGGTGGACGGCACGCTACAGGTCTCCGACAAGCCGGAATGGGCCTATTCCACCACCTACAGCCTGGGCACGGATATCCTCGGCGCCGGATTCTGGAACGGGGTGCGGGACACGACCTATCCGGTCAATTCCGTCTACACCTACGCTTCGGGCTTCTGGAACTACGCCTATCAGCAGAACGGCTACAACTTGGCCACGGCGTCGTTGAGCCCGGTTTTCACCAACTTCCGCAATGTGACGGTGGGCTTTGATCCGCATGTTACAAGTCAAGAAGTCGCGGCGCTGAATGGCCAGGTTAACAATGGTACCGCAGGTATTGTTTTGGCGGGTCCATTCTACCGGACCCCGGACCCTGGCGGTACAAATGCAAAAATCCTGATTATTGGATACGGCGACTCTGCCTATCACAATGAAGTTGCAAGATATACAATATTTAATGGCGATACTGTCAATTTTGGAACCACTACGCAATACAAGACGGTCGGGTCGCTGCAGCTCCCGTTCCTCGTGCCCAAGGTTTATTCGTACAATCTATATTTTATGGAAACGAGATGGACCGGCGCCGAGCGGAGCGAGACCGAGAAGGACGTCACCTTCAACTGGCTGAGCAAGAACAGCAGCATCTACGACAACCGCTCCACGCTGGACTACCAGTGGGTCAGCAACACTACGGACCGGTTTGAGAACGTCCCGAAATTCCGCACCTATGACACCCAGGCCAAGGTGGTGCAGGCCGCCGACCTGACGCTGTACAAGGACGTGCCGGTTACCGCGGACCAGGTGCTCAACCGCGCCACCCGCGTCGATGGCAGCGCGCCGCTGACCTATGGCGCCTTCGCCGGCCAGACCGTTATCGCCGCCCAGGTGGTGATCGACGCCGGCCGCGATGTCGCACTGACCGGCGTGGTGGCCGCCAGCGGGACCGGCGCGCTTTCCGGCGAAACCATCCGCGCCGGCCGCGACCTGACCGCCACCGGGCTGACCGCGCCCGGCCTGGTCTCGGCCGACGGCACCGCGCTGGATGGCATCCTGACCGAACTGCATTCCGCCGGCGCGCTGACGCTGACGGCCGGCCGCAATGCCAGCCTCGACGCCGCCACCCTGGTGACCGCCGGCTATGGCACCACGCTCGGCACCAGCCAGGGCATCATGGGCGCCGACCAGGTGCTGAGCCTGACCGCCGGCGGCAGCATCAGCACCAGCGGCACCTTGCGCGCCACTGGCCAGGCGCTGCTGAGCGCCGGGCAGGACGCCGCCGTGCTCGGCATGGTGCATGCCACATCGCTGGTCTCGGTCATCGCCGGCACCGCCGGCAGCGGCGGCATCACCGGCGCCGTCACCACGGATATCCTGGCCAGCGCCGGCAGCGTTGCCCTGGCCGCCGGCGCCGATGGCGGCAGCATCGTGCTGTACGGCGCCGGGCTGACCGCGCTGGGCGGCACCGGCACCGCGGGCACGCTGAGCCTCACCGCGGCCGGTGGCAGCGTGCTGCTTTCCGGCAATGCCGCCGCGGCGCGGCAGGCCAGCATCACCGCGCTGGGCGATATCAGCGGCGACGCGGCCAACAGCACCGGGCTGGCCATCGCCACCGGCACGCTGACGGCCAGCGTCACCGGCAGCGGCCTGATCAACCTGGCCACCTACGGCGCGGTGGATATCACCCAGCTGGCCACCCAGTCCGGCAGCATCACCCTGACCGCCAGCCCCACCGCCAGCGACCCCGGCGCCATCACCCTCCGCCGTGCTACCGCTGGCGCCCAGGCGGGGTTGCTGGTGAACGTGGTGCAGGGCGACCTTGCCATCGGGACGCTCGTGGCCGGCAATGCCAGCCTGACCTCCGGTGGCGTCATCAGCCAACTCGGCGGCTCGGTGGTCACCGCAGCGCAGCTCAGCCTGGCCAGCGCCGGGGCCATGGGGCTCGGCAACCTCGATGTCGCCACGCTGAACGCCGAGGTGCGCCAGGCCGGCGCGATGACGCTGGCGACCACGCGCTCGGTCACGCTTGGCCGGCTGCGGACCCAGGATGGCGCCATGACCATCTCGGTCGCCGGCGATGCGACGGTGCAGGATGTGGTGGCCGGGCGCACCAGCCTGCGCGTGCTGGTGCCGCCGGTCGGGCAGTTGCTGGAGCTTGCCGACCAGCCGCTGGATATCTCGTTGACCGCCACCGGCCGCATCAGCGGCACCGGCACCGGCGTGAACCTGGCCGCCGCGGTGCCGCCGCTGTTCGATGGCGCCACCGCCGCGGCCCTGACCGGCGGCGCGGTCGCGCTCAGCGCCGGCACCGGCATCGCCGCGCTTGGCGTCTCGGTGGCGGAGCTGCGCCTGGTGCGCAGCACCACCGGCGACATCAGCATCACCGACAGCAATGCCGCCGGCAGCGGCCGCACCCAGCTGCGCATCACCGACGCCGCCGCGCCGGATGGCAGCCTGGCCATCACCTCCAATGCCGCGCTGGACGTGTTCAAGGCCAGCGCCGCCGGCAGCAATGCCACGCTGACGCTGCGCTCCTCCGCCAGCGACGTCATCCTGCACAGCGCGGCCGAAGGCGGCGAGGTCGGCACCAGCGCGCACATTGAGCTGGATGCCGGCGTGAACCTGAGCATCGACCCGACGCTGTGGGTGGACGCGCCAGCGAGCGTGACCTTCCGTGCCGGCGCCAGCTTCACCATCCCGACCACCCAGCTGGTGAACGGCGTGGCGGTGGCGCACAGCTACGCGACGCCGGTGCTGGCGGTGTGGTCGGGCGAGAGCATCGCCGCCCATGCGCCGCTGCAGATCAACGGCCTGGCCGCCACCGCCGACCGGGTGGAGTTGCATTCCGGCCGCGACATCACGCTCGACGCCGCCATCTCCCGCGCTTCCGGCTCGCCGGTGCAGCAGATCATCCTCTCGGCCAGCGGCGACAACCCGCGCACCGTCATCGCGCGGGACGGCGCGGCGGGCGGGCGCATCGTGCAGGGCGCCTCGGGCGCGCAATATGTCGAGGTGACGCTGCCGGCCACCACCACCGGCAATGACCTGGCCTACACCGCTGCCGGCAGCTATCTCGCCAGCATCATCGGCGGCAGGTTCGTGCAGAACGCCATCGACTACCGCAGCGTCCAGGCCGGGCAGGAAGTCCAGGTGCTGACCGAAAACGCGGACGGCAGCGGCGGTATGTACGCCCTGGCCGGCGACGCGACCATCGGCTGGTCGGTCGGTGCCGCGGTGCAGGTGGCGGACCCGAGCCACCCGGTGCTCGTCATCAGCCGCGGCAGCGTGGACGCCACCGCCCAGGCCACGGCGGAAACCTCGCTCGCGCTGGTTACTGCGCTGGACAGCAGCAGCACGGTCACGCTGCACCAGGGGCAGATCCCGTACGCCCGCATCAGCATCGACGCCGCCGGCCCCGCCGGCAACGTGGTGCTGGACGCCAGCCAGAATCTCGACCTGGACCGCATCACCATCCACGCCAGCGGCAGCGTTGCGCTGACCACCGATTCCGGCGTGGTGCCCGGTGAGGTGCTGACGCTGGAGGACGCCAATGGCGTGGTCTACGCCAGCCACACCCTGACCAGCGCCGATATCGGCCAGAATGTCAGCTTCGACCGCCCGGCCAACCTGCCCAGCGGCGCCTGGCAGCTCTACGCCGTGCTGCACGACGCCTTTGGCAATGCGATCCGCTCCGCCACCGCGCTCAGCGGCGGCAGCGGCCCGGCCGCCAGCGACGCCACGCTGCCGGCCGCCCCGGTCATCACCACGGCGGCTGGCGCCACCCTGGCCGACGCCGCGCAGGTGCTGGCCGGCACCACCGAAGCCTATGCCCATGTGCAACTGCGCGAGGGCAGCGCACTGCTGGCCACGGTGCAGGCCGACGCAGCCGGCGCCTGGACCGCCGCGCTGCCGCCGCTGGCCGATGGCGCCCACACCATCACCGCCCGCGCGGTGGACCTGGCCGGCAATGCCAGCACCTCCGATGCCAGCATCGGCTTCACCATCGCCGCCCAGCCGCCCGCCGCGCCGGTCATCACCGGCTTCACCACCGATACCGCGCCGCTCGGCGACGACGTCACCACGGCGACCGGGCTGGTGCTGGCCGGGCAGGGGCCCGCCAACGCCAGCATCAACCTGTACCTGGACGGCGCCGAGACCGCCGCCGGCCAGACCACGGCCGATGCCGGCGGCAACTGGAGCATCGACCTCTCGGCCACGCCGCTGGCGCTGGGCGCGCATGCCTTCCGTGCCACCGCCACCAATGCGCTGGGCCTGGTCAGCGGGCTGTCCGGCGCGCGGCAGGTCACCCTCTCGGCGGGCACCACCCCGGCGCCGACGCTCGACAGCATCGCCGGCCGCGACGCCGCCAGCGCCGCCAACCACAACCTCGGCCAGGCGGACCTCTTCGCCGGTGCCATCCTGGCCGGCACGGCCGAGAGCGGCGCCAGCGTCACGCTCGGCTTCGGCAGCACCACCCGCACCGCCTGGGCCGAGGCGGGCGCCTGGTCCTATCGCCTGACCGATGCCGATGTCGGGCTGTTGCAGGCCGCTTCCGGCGCGCTGACCATCACCGCCACCAACACCGCCGGTGCCACCGCCAGCAGCAATGCCACGCTCACCCTGGGCGCCATGCGGCCGAGCCTGGGCGTGGACCCGGTGGCCAGTGACGACGTTGTCAGCGAAGCCGAGCGCAGCGGCCTGACCCTGAGCGGGACGGTCAGCGCCGGCGCCAGCGTGCAGATCGTTGCCCCCGGCACCCAGGCGGCCTTCACCGCCAGCGTCTCCGGCACCAGCTGGAGCTTCACGCTGTCGGCGGCCAACCTGGCGACGCTGGGCAGCGGCCCGCAAACGCTGAACCTGATCGCCACCCTGGCCGGGCTGGTCACCACGCTGGGCCACGACATCACCCTGCTGCCCACGGCGCCAACGCTGGCGACGGTGGATGGCACCGCCTTCGCCGCCGGCCGCGTCACCGCCAACACCGCCCCGGTGCTGGCCGGCAGCATGCAGCCCGGCGTTGACGCCGTGGCAGTCGGCTGGAGCTTCACCCCCGGCATCGGCGCCCCCACCAGCGGCAGCGTCACCGCCAGCATCGACCGCTTCGCCGGCACCTGGACCGCCACCCTGCCGGCCCAGGCGGCCGATGGCAGCTACGCGCTGCTGTTCACCGCCAGCAATGCCGGCTTCACCAGTGCCGCCGGCAGCGCAACCCTGGCCCTCGACACCACCGGCCCGGCCGCGCCGACGCTGACGGCCGATGCGGCGCAGCAGCCCAGCGCCGGGGTCTATCCGTCGCGCCCCAGCCTCACCGGCACGGCCGAGGCCAATGCCATCGTCGCGCTGTTCGATGGCACCGGGCTGCTCGGCACCACTGCCGCCGGCGCGGATGGCAGTTGGTCCTTCACCCCCCTGCAGGCCCTGGCCGCCGGGGACCACAGCCTGACCGCCACGGCCACGGATACCGCCGGCAACCCGGGCGCCGCCTCCGCCGCGCTGGTCCTCACCACCACCGGCGCCGGGCTGAGCTTCGAGCCGGTGGCGGGCACGGATGCGGTCTCGCCCCAGGCCCGCACCGGCCTGGTGCTGCGCGGCGCCACCAGCGCCGGCGCGGTGTGGCTGGCGACCGACGAGGTGAATGCGGTCACGGTCGTGGCCGGCGGCAGCGACTACGCCGATGGCGACACCGTCAGCTTCAGCCCGCCCCCGGCCGGCGGGCGCATCGCCACCGGCACCTTGCAACTCAGCGGTGGCGTGGTCACCGGCGTCATCCTCACCGATGCCGGGGCCGGCTATGCCACGCCGCCCACGGTCAGCATCAACAGCGCCACCGGCAGCGCCGCGGATCTCAGCGCCGCCTTCGCCTTCGGGCCCATCGCGGCCACCATCGCCGATGGCCAGTGGAGCGTCAGCCTGCCGGCCGAGGCCGTGGCGGCGCTGAACAATGGCCTCGGCGCCAGCCGCAGCTTCCTGGTGCTGGACGCGGCGACGCTGGATGCGGCGCAATCCAGCATTGCCCGCAGCGTGCTATGGGACAGCGGCAGCGCCACCCTGCCGGCCCCGGTGGCCGGCGATGCCACCGCGCCAGCCGCGCCGGTCATCACCAGCGTCGCCGGCGCCAGCGCCACCACGGCCTATGGCGTCACCGGCACTGCCGAGGCGCTGTCGCTGGTCCGTGCCTATGACGGCGCCACGCTGGTCGGCAGCGTGCGGGCCGACAGCGCCGGCACCTGGTTCTTCGACCCGCGTAACGCCACCGGCAGCATCGCCGATGGCACCACGCTCCACTTCCGCGCGGTGGACGCCAACGACAACGCCAGCCTGGCCTCGCTGCCCGTGGTGGTGAACGCCGCGGCGCCGGCCGCCACGCTGGACGCGGTACCGGGCGGCCGGCTGCTGGCCAGCGCCGCCCAGGGCTTCCACCTCAGCGGCACGGCGGGCCTCGGCACCACGGCGCTGACCGTCGCCTTCACCGATGCCGGCGGCACCCCCCACAGCTACGCCGCCACGCTGACCGCAACCGCGTACGGCCTGGCCTGGAATGCCGGTATCGACGCCGCCGGCGCCGCGCTGCTGCCGCAGGGGCCGGTGGCCTTCACCATCGCCGCCACCGCCGGCAGCGCCACCGCGTCCTTCGCCGCGACGGTCAGCGTGGCCAGCCAGGCGCCGGCCGCACCCACCGCCCTGGCCGCCAGCGGCACCCTGGCCGGGGGCCGCCCGGCCATCGGCGGGCAGGCGCCGGCCAACGCCACGGTCAGCCTCTACGCCGTGGCCGGCGCCGACCTGCTGGGCACTGCCACGGCCGACGCATCCGGCGCCTGGAGCCTGGATGGCAGCGCGCTGGCCCGCGCGTTGCAGCCTGGCGACACCGCCGTGATCGCCATCGCGCTGGACGCCAACGGCAATGCCAGCGCGCCCTCGGCCGGGCTGGTCGTCACCATTCCCGCCGTCACCACCGCGGTGCCCAGCATCGCCGGCATTGCCGAGGACAGCGGCCGGCCGGGCGATGGCATCACCAGCGTGTTGCGGCCGACCCTGCGCGGCTTCGCCGATGCCGGCGCCAGCGTCAGCCTGGCCTTCGCCGCGGGCGACAGCATCGCCATCGTCACCGCCGATGCGGATGGCCGCTGGCAATACGGCTTCACCGCCGACCTGGCGCCGGGCAGCTATGCCGTCACCGCCACCGCGGCCGGCAATGCCACGGCTTCGGCCGTTTACAACTTCGCGGTCAGCACCGCGGCCACCACGCCCGGCTTCACCACCGCCGCCGGTACCACCGGCAACGCCCGCCCCACCCTGGCCGGCACCGCCGATGCCGGGGCGCTGGTCCGGCTGTTCAACGGCAGCGTGGCGCTGGGCGAGGTACTGGCCGATGCCGGCGGCGCCTGGAGCTTCCGCCCGGCCACCGCGCTCTCGGATGGCAGCTACGCGCTGGTGGCCCGCGCCACCGATGGCGCCGGCAACCTCAGCGCCGCCAGCGCCACGCTGGCCCTGACGGTGGACACCCACGCCCCCGGCATTTCCTTCGGCAAGGTCACCGGCGACGACGTGGTGAACCTGGCGGAGCGCAGCGCCGGCGTGGTGCTGACCGGCGACGTCGAGGCCGGCGCCACGGTGGCGCTGCGCCTGCCCGGCAGCACGGTGCAGGCCAGCGTCAGCGGCACGCGCTGGAGCTACACGCTGACCGATGCCGACTACCTGGCGCTCGGCATTGGCGCCGGCAAGGCCATCACCGCCATCGCCACCGGCGCCAATGGCCAGGCCACCAGCGTCAGCCGCGTGGTGGACCTGCGCGTCGCCGCGCTCAGCCCGCCCGGCGCGCCGCAGGTGGATGCGACCGACGCCGGCAAGCTGCTGGTGGCCCCCGGCACCGGCGGCGCCATCTTCAACAGCGCCACCCGGCTGGTGGCCGGCAGCCTGACCGTCAACGCCGCCGGCACGATAGACCTGCGCACCCAGGTGGCCAGCGCCACGCTGGGCACCGGGACGGTCGGCAGCGTCAGCAGCCACGCCATCGCCGGCACCGGCGACCCGGCCTACCTCACCGCCTATGCCGGCACCGGCATCCGGCTGGACAATGTCGGTGACCTGGTGCTCGCGGCCCGGCTGAATGCCGGCTTCATCTCGGTGCAGACCGGCGGCCTGCTGACCGTGGCCCAGGCGCAGTTCGACAGCGACCTGGCCAGCAACACCATGGAACTGCGCGCCGGCGATGGCGGCGTGCTGATCGACAGGATCAGCGCCGGCAGCAAGGGCCTGGTGCGCGTCTTCACCAGCGGCGAGGTCAAGGAAGACCCGGGCAGCGCCTCGATCGACCGGCTGGACATTCCGCAGGCCGGCTGGCCGGCCCGCAGCGCCGGCAGCAGTGCCATCACCGCCTTCCTTGGCAGGCTCTATGGGCTCGACCTGTCGCGCTCCATCGACGTGACCGCCGGTGCCTTCCACGCCTATGCGCGCAACCAGGGGCTGGAAAGCACCAACCTGGAATTCTCCCGCAACCTGCTGGCCGGGCTGGTGGGCAACACGGCAACCGGCTTCATTGCCACCGATGCCTCGGTTGGCGGCGTGCCGACGCTGACCATCACCCAGCTGGAGGGTGACTTCACCCTGGCCGGCTACTTCCTGGGCCCGGTCATCGTCACCGGCGTCACCGGGCGGCTCAGCGTGGTCGGGCTGGCGACGCAGGCCGGCGCCATCACCCTCGGTGCCGACAACATCGACTTCTCCGGCGCCACCACGGCCGCCGCCGCGCTGACCGCGACGGCTGGGCACGACATCCGGGTGGAAAGCGGCGCCAGCGTCACCGCCGGGGGCGGCAACGACCTGCGGCTGACCGCGGGCGGCGCGCTGACGATGGGCGATGGCGCCTCGGCTGGCGCCGACGGCGCTGTGTTCCTGACCTCCGGCGGCGACATGGCGCTGGGCCAGGTACATGGCGGCCGCGTTACCATCAGCGCCGGTGGCGCGGTGACCGACGCCGACACCAGCACCGCGGCCGGGCTGGAAAGCCCCAACGTCACGGCCAGCATCAGCCTCTCGATCACCGGGCGCAGCCTGGGCACGGCGCTGGAGGACGTGAACCTTGCGACGCCACTGGCCTCGCTGGTCAGGTCCACCGGCGGCGGCCTCTACGCCGGCTTCAGCCGGCCCGCCGGCCAGGTGACGGAACTGGCGGTGCTGGACGTCCAGGGCGGCGACGCGGTGGTCACCGAGCAGGGCGGTGCCCTGGCCGTGGACAGCGCCACCACCAGCGGCAAGCTGACGCTGCGCGCCAAGGGCTCCGGCGTGACCAACAGCCTGGTGCTCGGCACCCTCAACCCCGGCGGCGACCTGGAGCTGATCTCCACCGAGGGCGCCATCGTCCAGCAGGCCGGCACGGCGATCATCACCGCCGCCGGCAGCAGCACCCGCGCCAGCGCGCGCAACGGCGCCGCCACCTGGGACATCACGCTGGACCAGCCGGGCAACGCCTTCAGCCGGCTGTCGCTGGATGGCGCCAACCTGACCATCACCGACCGCGACGGCCTGGACCTCGGCGGCGTGATGGCAACCGGCGGCCTCAGCCTGACCACCGGCGGCCCCGTCACCCAAAGCGCGGCGGCCAGCATCGCCGCTGGGCTGACACTGCACACCGGCAGCGCGGCGGTCACGCTGGATGCCGCCGGCAACGACCTGCAAGGCCCGGTCAGCGGCACCGCGGGCGCCGTGGTGCTGGTGGACGCGCATGCGCTGCACCTCGGCAACCTGACCGCCGCCTCGCTGAGCGCCACCGCCGGCACGGACATCACCCAGGCCGGCGGCACCGCGCTGACCCTTGCCGGTGGCGCGGTGTTCAGCGCCGGCCGTGATGCGCTGGTGGGCGCGCTGGCCAACCAGTTCGGCGG
>CANBXZ010000034.1 GCA_947373495.1 Acetobacteraceae bacterium | reverse complement strand
AATCCAGCGCAAGCGCGCCGGAAAGCCTGCAGGAGTTTGTTGTGAAGCCTGAGCAGCAGTTATGGGCGGCCGTGCCCTTGGTGGCCATGGCCGGATGTGTGGATGCCATAGGCTGGCTGCGCCTGGATGAGATGTTCGTGGGCATCATCACCGGCAACAGCACCTTGCTGGGCGTGGCCCTGGCGGGGGGCGAATGGCGTCGTGCCGGGGCGCTGGCCGGCCTGGTGGGGCTGTTCGCGCTGGGAGCCCTGGCTGGGGCGCTGCTGGGCCGGGCGGTGGGAAAATGGCGGATTCCGGCGGTGCTGGCCGGGGTGGCGGTGCTGTTCGGCCTGTCGGCGGTGCTGCCGTTCGAGGGGCTGGTGCCGCCGGCGCTGTTCGCGCTGGTGCCGGCCATGGGCATGGTGAACACCGCCTTGCCGGCGGCGGGCGGCATCACCTTCCTCACCGGTACGCTGGTGCGGTCCATGCAGTTTCTGGTCGGTGGCCTGGCCGGCGACCTGCCGCCGGGCACCTGGCTGCCGCACTTCTGTTCCTGGGTGGGCGTGGTCTGCGGGGCGCTGCTGGGCGCGGTGGTGGAGATGCAGGCCGGCAGCCAGGCACTGTTCGTGCCGGCGCTGGGCCTGGCGGTGGGCTCGGTGCTGACCGCCCGCGTGGTGCTGCGGGCGGCCTGAAGGAAAAAACGGCGCAGCCTTCGGGTGAAGGCTGCGCCCTTGCGGCTCAGTAGCGGTACTGGTCGGCCTTGAACGGGCCGGCCTGCGGCACGCTGATGTAGTCGGCCTGCTTGTCGGTCAGCTTGGTCAGCTTGGCGCCGACCTTGTCCAGGTGCAGCGCGGCGACCTTTTCGTCCAGGTGCTTCGGCAGCACGAAGACGTTGTTGGCGTACTTGCCCGGATTGCACCACAGGTCGATCTGCGCCAGCGTCTGGTTGGTGAAGCTGGCGGACATCACGAAGCTCGGGTGACCGGTGGCGTTGCCCAGGTTCACCAGCCGACCCTCGGACAGCAGGATGATGCGCTTGCCGCCGGGGAACTCGATCTCGTCCACCTGCGGCTTCACGTTGTGCCACTTGTAGTTCTTCAGGCCGGCCACCTGGATCTCGCTGTCGAAGTGGCCGATGTTGCAGACGATGGCGCGGTGCTTCATCGCATGCATGTGCTCGGTGGTGATGACGTCCACGTTGCCGGTGGCGGTCACGAAGATGTCGGCGCGCGGCGCGGCTTCCTCCATCGTCACCACGTCATAGCCCTCCATCGCCGCCTGCAGCGCGCAGATCGGGTCGACTTCGGAGACCATCACCCGGCAGCCAGCGTTGCGCAGGCTGGCGGCGCTGCCCTTGCCCACGTCGCCGAAGCCCGCGACCATGGCGATCTTGCCGGCCATCATCACGTCGGTACCGCGGCGGATGCCGTCCACCAGGCTCTCGCGGCAGCCATACAGGTTGTCGAACTTGGACTTGGTGACGCTGTCGTTCACGTTGATGGCCGGGAACAGCAGCTTGCCTTCCTTCGCCATGATGTACAGGCGATGCACGCCCGTGGTGGTCTCCTCGGAAACGCCCTTGATGCTGGCGGCCAGCTTGGCGAACCAGCCCGGCTTCTCGTTCACCAGCTGCTTGATCAGCGCGAAGAAGACGGTCTCTTCCTCGTTGGTGGCGCCTTCCAGGAAGGCCACGTCGCCCTGCTCGGCGCGCAGGCCGTAATGGACCAGCAGCGTCATGTCGCCGCCGTCGTCCAGCAGCATGTTCGGCTCAGTTTCATTCCCCTGGGCATCAACCCATTCCAGGGTACGCTGCACGTAGTGCCAGTATTCCGGCAGGGTTTCGCCCTTCACCGCGAAGACCGGGGTGCCGGCGGCGGCAATGGCGGCGGCGGCGTGGTCCTGGGTGGAGAAGATGTTGCAGCTGCTCCAGCGCACATCGGCGCCCAGCGCCTTCAGCGTCTCGATCAGCACCGCGGTCTGGATGGTCATGTGCAGGCAGCCGGCGATGCGGGCGCCCTTCAGCGGCTGGGCCTGCCCGTATTCGCGGCGCAGCGCCATCAGGCCCGGCATCTCGTCCTGGGCCATCTCGATCTCCTTGCGGCCCCAATCGGCCAGGGAGAGATCCTTCACCACATAGTCGGTCATCACAGCCATCCTTCGCAAACTGGCGCGGCGGGTAGCACGGCCACCCCGGGCTGGCCAGAAAAACCAACAAGACATAAGGATATATTTATATCGCGCGTCTGAGCTTGGCGTCATGCGGGGTTGTTGGTTTGCCGGGGTTGCTGGTTTGCCAAGGGGGGGGCTCGACACCGTTGCGGCATCGCGCCAAATATCCAGGCCGGCGACATGGCCTGCTGAAGGCTGGTCGCCCCGGAGGAGGCACCGATGGCCCGGTACGATGCGGTGATGTTCGACCTGCTGACCGCCCTGCTGGACAGCTGGACGCTGTGGAACAGCGTGGCGGGCGGCGAGGCCCCGGGGTTGCGCTGGCGCCGGCGCTACCTGGACCTGACCTATGGTTGTGGCACCTACCGGCCCTACGAGGAACTGGTGGCCGAGGCCGCCGCCGAAACCGGCATGGCATCGGGGGCAGCGGCGGCCCTGGCGGTGCGCTGGGGGGAACTGGCGCCCTGGCCGGAAGCGCCCGGGCTGCTGGCCGGGCTGCGCCAGCGCGGGCTGAAGCTGGCGGTGGCGACCAATTGCTCGCGGCCGCTGGGCTGCCAGGCGGCGGCCCGGGTTGGCGTCACCTTCGATGCCGTTGTCACCAGTGAGGAAGCCGGCTTCTACAAGCCGCGGGCGGAGGTATACCAGGCCGCGCTGGCGGCGCTGGGCATGCCGCCGCACCGGGTGCTGTTCGTGGCCGGCAGCGCCAGCGACGTGCCCGGCGCCGCGGGCGTGGGCATGGATGTGGTGTGGCACAACCGCGCCGGCCTGGCCCCGCGGGACGATGCCAGGCCCTTGCTGATGGCGGACCGGCTGGGCCCGTTGCTGGCGGTGGCGGAATAGCCGGCCAGCGGGGGGCTCAGCCTTCGGCCGGGGCGCGGCTGCCGCTGATCATGTGCAGGAACTCGCGGCGGGTGCTCGGGTCGTCGCGGAAGGCGCCCAGCATCCGGCTGGTCACCATGGTGACGCCCGGCTTGTGGATGCCGCGCGTGGTCATGCACTGGTGCGCCGCCTCGATCACCACCGCCACGCCCTTCGGCTTCAGCACGTCCTGGATGCAGTTGGCCACCTGCGCGGTCAGCTTTTCCTGAATTTGCAGGCGCTTGGCATAGGTTTCCACCACCCGGGCCAACTTGCTGATGCCCACCACCCGGCCCGCGGGCAGGTAGGCCACATGGGCCCGGCCGATGATCGGCACCATGTGGTGTTCGCAATGGCTTTCCAGCCGGATGTCCCGCAGCACGACCATTTCGTCGTAGCCGTCGGTTTCCTCGAAGCTGCGGGCCAGCAGGTCCACCGGGTCGGTGGCGTAGCCGGCGAAGAACTCCTCATAGGCGCGGGCCACGCGGGCCGGCGTGTCCAGCAGGCCCTCGCGGTTCACGTCGTCGCCGGCCCAGCGCAGCAGGGTCCGCACCGCGGCCTCGGCTTCGTCCCGGCTCGGGCGGGGTTCCTGGCTGGCCTGGTCGGCGACCGGCGATACGGGAGGCATATGGATGTTCACGGCCGGACGGGTCCCTTGGGCGGCGGAGCGGTCCGCCTCGTTGATCACGCCCCCGACATGGGGGGCTTCCGCCGGCCCGCAATGGCTGGCGATGTCATGGCTGATCTGCCCAGCGGGAAGGTCGGGCGTTTGGCGCATCGGCTCAATGCACGCCGCCGGGCTGGTGTGGGCTGTCCAGGCTGAAGGGCGGGATGGTGACGTCGAACGGCTCGCCGCTGTCGGTGGCGACCATGTGGTACTCCCCGCGCATGAAGCCGGAGGGCGTGGAGAGCGGGGTGCCGGAGGTGTATTCAAAGCTCTCGCCCGGCTCCAGCGCCGGCTGTTCGCCCACCACACCGTCGCCGTGCACCCGCTGGGTCAGGCCGCGGCCGTCGGTGATGAACCAGGTGCGCTTCATCAACTGCACCGGCCGCTGGCCGACATTCTCGATGGCGACGCGATAGGCCCAGACATAGTGACTGCGCTCGGGTTCCGACTGGTCGGCCAGGTACAGCGCGCGCACGGTCACCCGGACGCCTTCGGTGGTTGCGGAGAATTGGGTGCCGCGCGGGTTGGCCATCGGCTCAACCTTGTCCCGGTTGCGCCGCAACGCAAGCCGTTGGTGCCGGGGCTGCATGCATCATGGGCGGCTTTCCTCCGGGCCGGAGCTTGCCACGGGGCTGGGGCAGGCGGCTACCTGGCCGGTAACCCATTGTTGCATTGCGCCTTCATCCCGCCGCGAAGCCGCCGCGGCGCCGACTTGGCCGGCCGGCAATCTCCTCCTTGCGCTCGAACCCAACAGGAGGATCAGATGCGCACTACCTTCAAGACCACCCTCGCCACCACCGCCCTGACGCTGGGCCTGGCCATCGCCCTCGGGGCGCCCGCCTTCGCCGCCGAGGGTACCGGCCGCACCGCCGCCACCCCGGCGGTGACCGCGCCGACCGCTGGCGCCGCCGCCGGGACCATCGCGGGTACCACTGGCGGCTCGGCCACCACCACGGCCGCCACCACTGCCGCCACCACTGCGCCCACTGGCCACCGCGCCGCGGTTGCCGTCCCGGCTGGCCGTAGCGGCGCGGTGGTCACGGCCCCGGCCGTCGCGGCCGGGCATGGCGCCACCGCCGCGCCGCACCGCTCGGCGCGCCACGCCGAGCGCCATGCCGAGCGCCATGCCCGGCCGGCCCAGCACGCGGCGCCCAGTGTCGCCTCCCCTGGTGCGCCCACGGTCGCACCCTCTGCGGCCACCGCCCCGGCGCCGGTGCGGACCAACTGACCCCAGGCGCCGGGGCCGCTTGCTGGGGCCACCGCGCCCCGGCAAGCCGGCCCCGCCGGCCAGGGCCAGGCAGCAAAACCTTGGCCGCACGCCAGGGCAGGGGCGCTTCAGGCCGAAGCGCCCCGGTTGCCGTTTCGCCGGCGTGTCAGCTTCTTGACAGCCGTTTTACTGCCGTTCCAACTGACGGATTGACGCACCACAAGGCGTCATGGGCAATTCCCCTGCAGTCACGCGCCATCCAAGGCCACCCAGGGAGACTTCGCCACATGACGGACGACACACTCATCGCCGTTAAACCCGACATTGCCGCCCATGCGCATGTCAACGCTGCGCAACGCCAGGCGATGGTCGAGGCCGTGGCCAAGGACCCTGAGGGCTTCTGGCGCGAACAGGCCAAGCGCATCGCCTGGATGACGCCGCCGACCAGGATCAAGAACACCAGCTTCACCGGCGATGTCTCGATCAAGTGGTTCGAGGATGGCGTGCTGAACGCCTCGGTCAGCTGCCTCGACCGCCATGTGGCCGCGGGCCGTGGCGACCAGGTGGCGATCATCTGGGAAGGCGACGACCCCAACAGCGATGCCCGCTACACCTACCGCCAGATGCTGGAGGAAACCTGCAAGCTCGCCAACGCCATGAAGGGCTTGGGGGTGAAGAAGGGCGACCGCGTCTGCATCTACCTGCCGATGATCGTGGAAGCCGCGGTGGCCATGCTGGCCTGTGCCCGCATCGGCGCCATCCATTCCATCGTCTTCGGTGGCTTCAGCCCGGACAGCCTGGCCAGCCGTATCCAGGACAGCGACTGCGTGCTGCTGATCACCGCCGATGAAGGCCGCCGTGGTGGCCGCAAGGTACCGCTGAAGGTCAACGCCGATGAGGCGCTGAAGACCTGCCCGAGCATCCGGCACGTGATCGTGGCGAAGAACACCGGCGGCAATGTCGCCATGCTGGCCGGGCGCGACCACGCCTGGGCCGATGTGGTCACCTCCGCCAGCGCCGAATGCGCCCCCGAGCCGATGAATGCGGAAGACCCGCTGTTCATCCTCTACACCAGCGGTTCCACCGGCAAGCCGAAGGGCGTGCTGCACACCACCGGCGGCTACATGGTGTGGGCCAGCTACACCCATGAACTGGTGTTCGACTACAAGCCGGGCGAGGTCTACTGGTGCACCGCCGATGTCGGTTGGGTCACCGGCCACAGCTACATCGTCTATGGCCCGCTGGCCAACGGCGCCACCAGCCTGATGTTCGAGGGCGTGCCGAACTACCCCGACAACAGCCGCTTCTGGCAGGTGGTGGACAAGCACCAGGTCAACATCTTCTACACCGCCCCCACCGCCATCCGGGCGCTGATGCGCGACGGCGAGGCGCCGGTGAAGAAGTGGTCGCGCAAGTCGCTGCGCATCCTGGGCAGCGTCGGCGAGCCGATCAATCCCGAAGCCTGGCTGTGGTACTATCGCGTGGTCGGCGACAGCCGCTGCCCGATCGTGGACACCTGGTGGCAGACCGAAACCGGCGGCATCCTGATCTCCCCGCTGCCGGGCGCGGTGGCGCAGAAGCCGGGTTCCGCCACGCTGCCGCTGCCCGGCGTGTTCCCGGCGCTGGTGGATGGCGATGGCAAGCTGCTGGAAGGCGCCATCGAGGGCAACCTGGTGCTGACCGACAGCTGGCCGGGCATGATGCGCACGCTCTATGGCGACCATGAGCGCTTCATCCAGACCTACTTCTCCACCTTCCCGGGCACCTACTTCACCGGTGACGGCGCCCGCCGCGATGCCGATGGCTACTTCTGGATCACCGGGCGCGTGGATGACGTCATCAACGTCTCCGGCCACCGCATGGGCACCGCCGAAGTGGAAAGCGCGCTGGTGGCGCACCCCAAGGTGGCGGAAGCCGCCGTGGTCGGCATGCCGCATGAGCTGAAGGGCCAGGGCATCTACTGCTACGTCACGCTGAAGACCGGCGAGGAGCCGACCGACGCGCTGAAGAAGGAGCTGGTGGCCTGGGTGCGGAAGGAAATCGGCCCCATCGCCAGCCCGGACGCGATCCAGTGGGCGCCCGGCCTGCCGAAGACCCGCAGCGGCAAGATCATGCGCCGCATCCTGCGCAAGATCGCCGCCAATGAGATCGACGGCCTGGGCGACACCAGCACCCTGGCCGACCCCGCGGTGGTGGAGGAACTGGTCAGCAACCGCGTTGGCTGACCCGTTCGAGGCCCTGAACCCGCCGGCCACGGTTGCCGTCATCGGCGCCGGCCCGGCGGGGCTGATGGCGGCGGAGGTGCTGGCGCGGGCCGGCACCGCCGTTCGCGTCTATGACCACCTGGCCAGCCCGGCGCGCAAGCTGCTGATGGCCGGGCGCGGCGGGCTGAACCTGACCCATGGCGAGCCGCTGGAAGCCCTGCTGGCGCGCTATGGCGGCGCCCGCGCCAGGCTGGAACCCGCCATTCGCGCCTGGCCGCCGGAAGCGTTGCGCGCCTGGGCGGATGGCTTGGGCGCCGAGACCTTCGTCGGCTCCTCCGGCCGGGTATTTCCGCGCGCGCTGAAGGCTTCCCCGCTGTTGCGCGCCTGGCTGGCGCGGCTGGCCGGGCTGGGCGTGGTGCTGCATCCGCGCCAACGCTGGCTGGGCTTTGCCGCCGATGGCGCGCTGCGCTTCACCGACACCACGGCCCGCCCCGCCGCCGCCATCCTGGCGCTGGGCGGGGCTTCCTGGCCGCGGCTGGGCAGCGATGGCACCTGGCCGGCGTTGCTGCCGGGCTGCGCGGTGGCGCCGCTGCGGCCGGCGAACATGGGGTTCACCGTGGCGTGGTCGCCGCAGGTGGCGGCGCTGGCCGGGCAACCGCTGAAGCGCATCGCCGCCCGGTTCGGCGCCACCACCCTGCGCGGCGAGGCGATGTTGACCGCGACCGGCATCGAGGGCGGCGTGGTCTATGCCCTCTCCGCCGCGCTGCGGGAGGCATTGGCCACCAACGGCCCGCAGACGCTGTGGCTGGACCTGCGGCCGGACCTGGAGGAGGCGGCGCTGGCGTTGAAGCTGGGGGCGCCGGCGGCCTCCATCAGCACCCGGCTGCGCAAGGCCGGGCTGGCGCCGGCCGCCATGGCGCTGGTGCAGGAGGCGCTGCATGCCGGCGCGGCGCGCGGCAACCTGGCGGCGCTGGTGAAGGCGGTGCCGCTGCGGCTGCTGGCGCCGCAACCGCTGGCGCGGGCCATCTCCTCGGCCGGTGGCCTGGCCTGGGAGGAGGTGGGCGCGGATTTCATGCTGCGCCGCCACCCCGGCGTCTTCGCCTGTGGCGAGATGCTGGACTGGGAAGCGCCGACCGGCGGCTACCTGTTGCAGGGCTGCTTCGCCACCGGCGTGGCGGCGGCGCGGGGCGCCCTTGGTTGGCTGGCGCGCGGCGGCGAATAGCGCAAGGATGCCGCCCGAAGGGTCAGCGCAAGGCCCGGCAGGAGGAACCGCCATGGCCATCAGCTTCAGCCCGCTGCACCCGGTATTCACCGCCGAATGCCATGGCGTGGACATCAGCCAGCCGCTGGCCGCCGAGGACCGCCGCGCGATCGAGGCCGGGATGGACCAGTATGGCGTGCTGCTGTTCCGCCGCGAGGCGCCGCTGAGCACCGAGCAGCAGATCGCCTTCACCGCAAGCTTCGGCCCGCTGGAGCCGCCCTATACGCAGATCCGCTCCACCGAGGGTACCCGGCTGGAAAACCCGGCGCTGGCCGATATCTCCAACCTGACGCCGGGCGGCGGGATCATGGCGCGGGACGACCGCAAGCGGCTGTTCGGCCTGGGCAACATGCTGTGGCATAGCGACAGCAGCTACAAGACAACCCCGGCCAAGTGGTCCGCGCTGTGCGCCCATGTGATCCCGCCCGAAGGCGCCGATACCGAGATTGCCGACATGCGCGCCGCCTGGGACATGCTGGCGCCGCGCCTGCAGCAGCAGGTGCGCGACCTGGTGTGCGAACACAGCCGCATCTTCAGCAAGGGCGCGCTGGGCTTCGGCTTCACCGAACAGGAGGTGCGCGACTTCGCCCCGGTGCGCCAGCCGCTGGTGCGGCGCCACCCGGGCAGCGGCCGGCTATCGCTGTTCATGTCCTCCCACAACGGCCGCATCGTGGGCTGGCCGGTGCCGGAAGCGATGATGCTGCTGCGCGAGTTGACCGAGCACGCGACGCAGCGGGCCTTTGTCCATGCCCACAAGTGGCGCGTGGGCGACCTGCTGGTGTGGGACAACCGCTGCACCATGCACCGGGCGCGGCCGTTCGATGACGCGCGCTGGCCGCGCGACATGCGCCGCACCACCCTGGCCGGCGAAGCCGCGGTGCCGGCTGCCGCCTGATCCGCGGTGCACGGAGGATGACCCCGCGTGCGCCTCAATCATTGGGCGGACCGCTCTTGGCGATGCGGCAGGAGCCGCGGCCGCCCTTCGACGGCTCGGCCCGCAGCCTACGGGCCGGCAGGTGAAATCACCTGGGTTTGGCATGAGGCACATGCCGCTGGCGCGGCATGGCCGCCAGCGGCCTCACCTCACACCGAAATGCCGCCATCCACGTGCAGCACCTGGCCGGTGACATAGCCGGCCGCCGG
Organism: Acetobacteraceae bacterium; assembly: GCA_947373495.1. Classification (GTDB taxonomy): domain Bacteria; phylum Pseudomonadota; class Alphaproteobacteria; order Acetobacterales; family Acetobacteraceae; genus CAIMOR01. The sequence goes on along the minus strand of CANBXZ010000034.1, from coordinate 12,199 downwards.
CGAGGCCATGAACGCCACCGCCGCGGCCACGTCGGCCGGCGTGCCCAGGCGCTGCAACGGAATGCGGGCGATACGCTCGGCAAAGGCCGCCGGGGTCATCGCCGCATGGGCGCCCGGGTCCTTCTGGGTAAAGCCCGGCGCCACCGCGTTCACCGTGATATGCGGCGCCCATTCGATCGACAGGATCTTCACCAGCGCCTCCAGCGCGGCCTTGGCGGCGGCGCTGGCCGGGAACAGCGGCGTTTCCAGCCGGAACACATGCGCGACGAAGGAGGACACCGCCACGAAGCGCGGGTGCTGCCCGGCCAGCAGATGCGGCTGCGCGGCACGCGCCAGGCGCAGGTTGGCGAAGGCGATGCCATCCATGCTGGCCGCGAAGCCGGCATCGGTCAGTTGCGCCACCGGGGTGCGGTCGGCGAAGCCGGCGTTGCTGACCACCACGTCCAGCCCGCCCAGGGCGGCGACGCTGTCGGCCACCAACTGCGCCGGGGTGGCGGCCAGGGCCAGGTCGCCCAGCAGCACATGCGCGGTGGCGCCCTTGGCCCGTGCCTCGGCGGCCACCTGCTCGGCGCCCGCGGCGTTCTTGCGGGTATGTACCACCAGCGCCACGCCGGGCGCTGCCAGTGCACGGCAGCAGGCGGCCCCGATGCCGCTGGCGGCGCCGGTTACCAGGATGCGTCGTTCGGCCATTGCGTCCCCCATGTCCAACCCGCATCCTGCCGCGAAACCCACCAGGAGGGAACGGCGTGACGCTGACAGTGCTGGAGCCGGAAGGGCTCTATCCGGATACCGGGCTGGAAAAGTCCATCCTCGGCCCGGGGGTTCGGCTGCTGCAAGGCAACGCCCGGTCCAGCATCGCCGAACTGCCCGACAGCCTGCTGGCCGAGGTGGAAGGGTTGATGACGCTGCGCATGGCGGTGCCGGCCGACCAGATCGCCCGCTTCCCGAAGCTGAAGGTCATCGTCCGCATGGGCGTCGGCTACGACCGGGTGGACCGTGTCGCCGCCGCCGCGCGCGGCATCAAGGTGTGCAACGTGCCGGACTACGGCACCATGGAAGTGGCCGAGTTCGCCGTGCTGCTGGCGCTTTCGCTGCGCCGTGGCCTGCTGCTGTACCATGATACCCAGCGCGGCCCGAACCCGGCGGCCTGGTCGAAGATCGAATCGCCGCTGCATCGCCGGCAGCAGACGCAGACCTTCGGCATTGTCGGCCTGGGCCGCATCGGCACCGCCGCCGCGCTGCGCGCCAAGGCGTTCGGCTACAAGGTGGTGTTCTTCGACCCCAACCTGCCGAATGGCTGGGACCGCGCCGTGGGCATCGGCCGCGCCCGCAGCCTGGACGAGTTGCTGGCGCAGTCGGATGTGCTGAGCATCCACAGCCCGCTGACCCGCACCACCCGCAACCTCATCGGGGAACGCGAATTGCGCCTGCTGCCCAAGGGCGCCGTGGTGGTGAACACCGCGCGCGGGCCGATCGTGGACATCGACGCGCTGGAACGCTGCCTGCGCGACAACCACCTGGCCGGTGCCGGGCTGGACGTGATTCCGGTGGAACCGCCGGTGGCGCCGGTGCCGGCGCTGCTGCAGGCCTATCGCAACCGGGAGCCCTGGCTGGAAGGGCGCCTGGTCATCACCCCGCACATCGCCTTCCACACCCCGGAAGCCTGGGACGATATCCGCCGGCTGGGGGTGGAGACGATGCGCGACGTGCTGGTGCAGGGGCTGGAGACCAACGTCATCCCGCCCGAAAGCGATTAGGGCTTCACAGCCATCAGAGCTTCACAGGCACTGGGCGGTGCGGGAGCCGTTCTTCGGGCAATGGAACGGCGTGGGATTGTCCCGCAGGGGCAACCCACAGGCCGCAAGCCCGAGGCCCACGGCCAGCAGCACGACGAGACGGAGCATGGGACGCCTTTCAAGCATGTCGGCGCGCACCATCGTCTCCGCCACCCTGTGCCGTGCCGCCCCTGGCGATGAAACCTTCGTCATGCTGGCCGCCCACCCCTGGGCGGGCTAGCGTGGCGCCCAACAACCCTCACCTGATCGGGAGATTGCCATGCAACGCCGCGCGCTGCTCGCTACCCCCCTGCTTGCCGCCCCGATGCTGAGCGAGGCCCAGGCCCAGCCCGCCGCGGGCCTGGTGACCGAGGAGTTCATGGTGCCCGCCGGCGATGCGGGCATCGAGCTGTTCCTGCGCAACAAGCGCCCGGCGACCATGGCCGGCCATTCCCCCAGCCGCACCCTGCTGTTCGTGCATGGCGCCACCTACCCGGCCAGTACCGCCTTCGACCTGCCCTTGGGCGGGCAAAGCTGGATGGACTACATCGCCGGCCGTGGCTTCGACGTGTGGCTGCTGGACCTGCGCGGCTATGGCCGCAGCACCCGCCCGGCGGAAATGGCCCAGCCGGCCGCGGCCAACCCGCCCCTGGTGCGGGGCGAGACGGCGGTGGCCGACATCGCCGCCGCCGCCAGCTTCATCCGCCAGCGCCGCGGCCTGGGCAAGCTCACCATCATGGGCTGGTCCTGGGGCACCGCGTTGATGGGCCGCTACGCCGCGGACAATGCCAGCCTGGTGGAGCGCGTGGTGCTCTACGCCCCGGTCTGGCTGCGCAACTCCCCCAGCCTGACCGACAACGGCCAGGCGCTGGGCGCCTATCGTACCGTCACCCAGGCCCAGGCGCGGGAGCGTTGGCTGACCGGGGTGCCGGAGGACCGCAAGGCCGGGCTGATCCCGGCCGGCTGGTTCGAGCATTGGGCCGGGGTGACCTGGGCGACCGACCCGGAAGGTGGCCGGCAGAACCCGCCGGTGCTGCGCGCGCCGGCCGGCGTGGTGCAGGATGGGCGGGAGTTCTGGGGTGCCGGGCGGCCGTTCTACGACCCGGCCAGGATCACCGCGCCGACGCTGCTGGTGCTGGGCGAATGGGACCAGGACACGCCGCCCTACATGGCCGCCACGCTGTTCCCGCTGCTGAAGAACAGCCCCGGCAAGCGGTTGGAACTGCTGGGCGAGGGCACCCACAGCATGTGCATGGAACGCAACCGTGGCGCCCTGTTCCGCGCGGTGCAGGTCTTCCTGGAGGAAGCCGCGGCCTGAGCCTGGCCCCGGCTGGGCGGCGCGGTCACCGGCAGGTGATGCCGCGCCACCGCCAGCGGGGCCAGCGCGCTTGACAGGCCGCCGCCCGGCGCCAAGGCTTCGCCTGGAAAACAATGGGGGAAGCCATGGCCGGCAGCGACCAGACGAAGAAGCCTTTCCGCCTGCGCAGCCAACGCTGGTTCGACGACCCGGAAGACCCGGGGATGACCGCGCTCTATGTCGAGCGGATGCTGAATTTCGGCCTGACCCGCGGCGAGTTGCAGGGCGGCCGGCCGATCATCGGCATCGCCCAGACCGGCAGCGACATCGCCCCCTGCAACCGCCACCACATCGAACTGGCGGAACGTACCAAGGCCGGCATCCGCGACGCCGGCGGCATTCCGCTGGAATTCCCCATCCACCCGATCCAGGAAACCGGCAAGCGCCCGACCGCGGCGAATGACCGCAACCTGGCCTATCTCAGCCTGGTCGAGATCCTGCACGGCTACCCGATGGATGGCGTGGTGCTGACCACGGGGTGCGACAAGACCACGCCAGCCTGCCTGATGGGCGCGGCCACCATGAACATCCCGGCCATCGTGCTTTCCGGCGGGCCGATGCTGGATGGCCACTACCAGGGCCGGCTGACCGGTTCCGGCACCATTGTCTGGGAAGCCCGCAAGATGCTGGCCACCGGGCAGATCGACTATGACGGCTTCATGGAACTGGTGGCTTCCAGCGCCACCAGCGTGGGCCATTGCAACACCATGGGCACCGCGCTTTCCATGAACAGCATGGCGGAGGCGTTGGGCATGAGCCTGCCCGGCTGCGCCGCCATCCCGGGGCCGTACCGCGAACGCGGCCAGATGGCCTACGCCACCGGCCGACGCATCGTGGAAATGGTGCACGAGAACCTGCGCCCGTCCGACATCATGACCCGCGCGGCGTTCGAGAATGCCATCCTCGCCGCCAGCGCCATCGGCGCCAGCACCAACTGCCCGCCGCACATCATCGCCATTGCCCGCCACATGGGCGTGGAACTGGCGATCGAGGATTGGGACAAGATCGGCCACGACATTCCGCTGCTGGTCGATTGCCAGCCGGCCGGGCGCTTCCTGGGCGAGAGCTTCCACCGCGCCGGCGGCGTGCCGGCGGTGATGCACGAGTTGCTGGAAGCCGGCGTGCTGCGCGGCCAGGCGATGACGGTGAACGGCAAGACCATGGCCGAGAATGTCGCCACCATCGCCCATGTGGACCGCGAGGTGATCCGCCCCTACGCCCAGCCGATGAAGCCGCATGCCGGCTTCGCCATCCTGCACGGCAACATCTTTGACAGTGCCGTGATGAAGGTTTCCGTCATCGACAAGGCGTTCCAGGAACGCTTCCTGTCGGACCCGCAGGGGGTGTTCACCGGCAAGGTCGTGGTGTTCGAGGGGCCGGAGGACTACCACGACCGCATCGAGGACCCCTCGCTCGGCATCGACGACCACACCGTGCTGGTGGTGCGCAATTGCGGCCCCATCGGCTACCCGGGTTCCGCCGAGGTGGTGAACATGCAGCCCCCCGCCAGCCTGCTGACCCAGGGCATCGACAGCCTGCCTACCATGGGGGATGGCCGGCAGTCCGGCACCTCGGCCTCGCCCTCCATTCTGAATGTCTCGCCGGAAGCGGTGGTGGGCGGTGGGTTGGCGCTGCTGAAGTCGGGCGACCCGATCCGCATCGACCTGAACACCCGCCGGGTGGATGTGCTGATTTCGGACGAGGAACTGGCCGCACGCCGTGCCGCCTGGGTGAAGCCGGCGCTGGTGCACAAGACGCCGTGGGAGGAAATCCAGCGCGGCATCGTCGGCCAGCTTGGCACCGGCATGTGCCTGGAACCGGCGACGATGTACCTCAACATCCTGGAGACCAGGGGCGAGAGCCGGCATAACCATTAGCTGGCTTCAAGCGCCGGCGCCGCCCTTTGGCGGCTTGGCTTGCGCGGGCATAAGCCCGCGTCGGCCATGCGGCCTCTCAGCCCTGGCGGGCTGCCTGGGTCAGCTGGGGGCGGCCTTCGCGTTCGCGCGCCGGGGCTTGTGGCACGGCCATTGAGGCCGGGCCGCGCCGGGGCTAGGCTCCGGCCAGGGAAATGTCCAAGCCGGAGGCGCCAATGGCCGCCATTACGCTGACCGTCAACGGCAGCAGCCGCCAGGTTGAGGCGGAAGCCGATACGCCACTGCTGTATGTGCTGCGCAACGACCTGGAATTGAACGGCCCGCGCTTCGGCTGCGGGCTGGGGCAATGCGGCAGTTGCACCGTGCTGGTGGAAGGCCAGCCGACGCGGTCCTGCATCACCGAGGTGGGCGCCGTGGCCGGCCGCAGCATCACCACGCTGGAGGGCCTCGGCACGCCCGACAGGCTGCATGCGCTGCAACGCGCCTTCATCGCCGAACAGGCGGCGCAATGCGGCTACTGCGCCAATGGCATGATCATGGCCGCCAAGGCGCTGCTGGACAGCCACCCGGAACCCAGCGAGCCGGAAATCCGCGACGCGCTGGCCAGCTACCTGTGCCGCTGCGGCACGCATAATCGCATCGTGGCCGCGGTGCAGCGCGCCGTGCGGGAGGGTTGAGCGATGAACGCCATCACCCGTCGCGGCTTCGCCTCCGGCCTGCTGCTCAGCTTCGCCTTCGCGCCCGCGCTGGCGCAGCAAACCACGCCGGTGGCGCCGCGCCGCCTGCCCGGCAGCCTGAACACCAACCGGCGGCTGGATGCCTGGCTGCATATCGGTGCCGATGGCCGCGTGACCGTGTGCACCGGCAAGGTGGAGATCGGCCAGGGCGCCGTCACCGCGTTGATGCAGATCGCCGCCGAGGAGTTGGACATCCTGCCCGGGCGCATCACCATGGTCAGCGGCGACACCGCGCTGACCCCGGATGAAGGCGTGACCAGCGGCAGCCAGTCGATGGAAATGGGCGGCACCGCGCTGCGCTTCGCCGCCGCCGAGGCCCGCGCCATCCTGCTGGAAAAGGCCGCCGCGCGGCTGGGCGCCCCGGCGGCGCACCTGCGCGTGCAGGACGGCATGGTCAGTGCACCGAACGGCAATGGCGTCAGCTACTGGGCGCTGGCCGAGGCAGGGCTGCTGCGGCGGGAAGCCACCGCCAGCGTGCGGCCGAAGCCGCCCGCGGAACACACCATCGTCGGCCAGCCGCTGCCACGGTTGGACATTCCGGCCAAGGTGACCGGCCAGGCCATTTATGTGCAGGACATGCGCCTGCCCGGCATGCTGTTCGGCCGCGTGGTGCGGCCGCCGAGCTATGCGGCGCAGCTGCTCGGCGTCGACCTCGACAGCGTGCGCAAGCTGCCCGGCGTGGTGGCGGTGGTGCGGGACGGCCGCTTCCTGGGCGTGGTGGCGCAGCGCGAGGAACAGGCGGTGAAGGCGCGCCTGGCACTGGCCGCCGCGGCGCGCTGGAGCCTGCCGTCGGCACTGCCGGTGCAGGCCGACCTGCACGCCCACCTGAAGACGCTGAAGCACGACACCACCACCAGCAGCGAAAAGCAGGCCGAGGCGGCGCCGGTGGCACAGCGGCTGCAGGCCAGCTTCACCAAGCACTACCTGGCGCATGCCTCCATCGGGCCGTCCTGCGCGGTGGCGCAATACGCCGCCGACAGCGCCAGCCTGCACGTCTGGTCCCACACCCAGGGCGTGTTTCCGCTGCGTGGCGACATGGCCAAGGTGCTGGGCCTGCCGCTGGACAAGCTGCGGGTGACCCATGTGCAGGGCAGCGGCTGCTACGGCCATAACGGAGCCGACGACGTGGCGCTGGACGCCGCGCTGCTGGCCCGCGCGGTGCCTGGCAAGCCGGTGAAGCTGCAATGGATGCGCGACGACGAGTTCACCTGGGAACCCTACAACCCGGCCATGGTGATGGAGGTTTCGGCCGGGCTTTCGGCCGAGGGCCGGATTGTGGACTGGCAGTACGACGTGTTCAGCCAGGGCCACAACAACCGCCCGGGCAACCCCGCGCGCGGCATCAACCTGATGCCCGCCTGGCACCTGGAACAGCCGCATACCCCGCCCTATCCGCGCGCCACGCCGCAGCCGGCCGGCGCCGGGGACCGCAACGCGGTGCCGCTGTACGACTTTCCCAACCAGAAGGTGCTGCACCACCTGATCCCGGAGATGGTGCTGCGGACCTCCGCGCTGCGCACGCTGGGCGCCTATGGCAACGTCTTCGCCATCGAGTCCTTCATGGACGAGTTGGCCGAGGCGGCGGGGCAGGACCCGGTGGCGTTCCGGCTGGAACACCTGCGCGACCCGCGCGGCCGCGCCGTGGTGGAAGCCGCCGCCCGGCTGGCCAACTGGCAGCCCGGCACGCGCGGCGACGGTTCGCATGGGCGCGGCTTCGGCTTCGCCAAGTACAAGGGCCTGTCCTGCTACGTGGCCTGCGTGGTGGATATCGAGGTGGATCGCGCCACGGGCGGCATCCGCGTCGCCCGCGCCTTCGCCGCCGCCGATGCCGGGCAGGTCATCAACCCGGATGGCCTGCGCAACCAGATCGATGGCGGCATCGTCCAGGCCATCAGCTGGACGTTGAAGGAAGCGGTGCGGTTCACCCCGGAACGCGTCACCAGCCAGGACTGGGACAGCTACCCGATCCTGACCTTCCCCGAGGTGCCGCAGGTGCAGACCGTGCTGCTGAACCAGCCGGACCAACCACCGCTGGGGTCGGGGGAGGCCAGCCAGGGCCCCGCCGGCGCCGCCATTGCCAACGCGCTGAAGCACGCCACCGGCCTGCGCCTGCGCGCCCTTCCCTATACCCCGGACCGCGTGAAGGCGGCCCTGGAGCGGAGCTGACGCATGACAACGATTCGCCTGGGTGACGTGACCATCACCTCCATCATCGAAAGCCAGGAACCGGTCTTCGACCCGCTGGATTTCTTCCCCGGCCTGACCAGGGAAACGCTGGAGGAAAACCGTGGCTGGCTGGAGGACGCCGGCGCGTTGGACCGCGCCAGCGGCAAGCTGGTGCTGTGCATGCAGTCCTGGCTGGTGCAGACGCCACAGCACAACATCCTCATCGACACCTGCGTCGGCAACGACAAGCCGCGCCCGGCCCGGCCGATGTGGAACATGCTGAAGGGCCAGGCCTACATGGCCGGCTTCAAGGCGGCGGGGCTGAGCGTGGACCGGATCGACTACGTCATGTGCACCCATCTGCACGTCGACCATGTGGGCTGGAACACGGTGCAGGAAAACGGCCGCTGGGTGCCGACCTTCCCCAATGCGCGCTACGTGATGTCCAGGAAGGAACACGACTACTGGGCGGCGGAGAACGCGAAGGAGGAAATCCCGCACTTCACCGACAGCGTGCTGCCCATCGTGGCCGCCAAGCGCGCCGACCTGGTCACCAGCGACTTCGCGCTGGGCGACCTGGTGAAGCTGATGCCGACGCCGGGCCACACGCCAGACCACATGGCGGTGCGCATCGGCCGCCCGGGCAATGACGCCATCGCCACCGGGGACCTGATCCATTCGCCGTTGCAGGCGCGCTACCCGGAACAGGGCATGCGCGCGGACTACGACCAGAAGCAGGGCGGTGCCACCCGCCGCGCCTTCCTGGAAAGCTGCTGCGACACCAGCACCCAGCTGTGCTTCGCGCATTTCCCCACGCCCTCCACCGGGCGGGTGAAGCGCTGGGGCAACGGCTTCAAGGTGGAGGCGGTTTGAGATGCGGCGCCGTGGCCTGATGACCGGTGCCACCCTGGGTGGCGCCGCCCTGGTGGCGCCGGCCGAGGCCGCGGCGCCCACCATGTGGTCGGCCGAATACTGGGCCAACAAGGGCGATGTTCGGCTGTACCTGTACCGCAAGCGCCTGGGGGCGCCGCGCCGTGGGGAAGCCCCGCGGCCAGTGCTGTTCCTGGTGCACGGCTCCTCCAACAGCAGCCGCCCGAGCATGGACCTGACCGTGCCGGGCAAGGGCGAATACTCGCTGATGAACGTCTTCGCCCGCTGGGGCTACGACGTCTGGACCATGGACCATGAAGGCTATGGCCGGTCCTCCCGCACCGCGTCGAATTCCGACATCTCCAGTGGCGCGGACGACCTGGCCGCCGCCGCCCCGGTGGTGGAGGCCGCCACCGGCCAGCGCGCCTTCCACTTCCTCGGCGAAAGCTCCGGCGCGTTGCGGGCGGCGGTGTTCGCCGCGCGCCATCCGGAACGGGTGAACCGCCTGGCGCTCTCGGCCTTCGTCCATACTGGCCGAGGCAGCCCGACCCTGGCCGACCGCGCCAAGCGGCTGGACCAGTATCGCGCCAGCAACCGCCGGCCGCGGGGGCGCGAGATGATCCGCAGCATTTTCACGAGAGACATGCCCGGCACCTCCGACATGGCGGTGGCGGAAGCCTTGGCCGATGCCGAACTGGTCTTCGGCGACAGCGCGCCAACCGGCACCTATGTGGACATGACCGCCAACCTGCCGCTGGTGCAGCCGGAGGCGGTGAAGGCCCCCACCCTGATCATTCGCGGCGAGCATGATGGCATCGCCACAATGGAAGACCTGTGGGACTTCTTCAATCGGCTGCCCAACGGAGACCGGCAATTCGTGGTGCTGAACCATGCCGCGCACGCCCTGGCCTATGGCCTGAACCGGGCGCAGTTCTGGCACGCCACGCATGCCTTCCTCTCCCTGCCCGCGCCGGTGCATGGTAGTTGAGCAACGATAGCGGGGGACGGGTGCATGGCCGGTAGGCTTGCGGGCAAGCGTTGTTTCGTCACGGCGGCCGGGCAGGGCATTGGCCGTGCCAGTGCCATGGCCTTCGCGCGCGAAGGCGGCAGCGTGGTTGCCACCGACCGGGACGCCGCCAAGCTGGCGGACCTGGCCGCGATGGGCATCGAGACCCATGCGCTGGACGTGACCGACGACGCCGCGGTGCAGGCCGCGCTGGCCAGCGCCGGGCCGCTGGACGTGCTGTTCAACTGTGCCGGCTACGTGCACCAGAACAGCATCGAGAGCTGTACCGACAGTGAGTGGGACTTCGCCTTCGCGCTGAACGTGCGCAGCATGTGGCAGACCATTCGCGCCGCGCTGCCGGGCATGGTGGCCAAGGGCGGTGGTTCCATCGTCAACATGTCCTCGGCCTGTTCCAGCGTGAAGGGGGCGCCGAACCGCTTCCTGTACGGCACCACCAAGGCCGCCGTCGTCGGGCTGACCAAGTCGGTCGCCACCGACTATGTGGGCCGCAACATCCGCTGCAACTGCGTCTGCCCCGGCACGGTGGACACCCCCTCGCTGGAGGAACGCATTGCCGCCAATGCGGCCGCCGCCGGCGGGCTGGAAGCGGCGCGCGCCGCCTTCGTGGCGCGCCAGGCCATGGGCCGGCTGGCCGGGCCGGAGGAGATCGCCAGCCTGGTGGTCTACCTGGCGGCACCGGAGAGCCAATTCGTCACCGGCCAGGCCATCGTCATCGATGGCGGCTGGATGCTTTGATCCGACAGAAGGGAACACCACCATGAAGCTGTTGCGCTACGGCCCCGCGGGCCAGGAAAAGCCGGGCATCCTCGCCGCCGATGGCAGCATCCGCGACCTCTCCGGCATTGTCGGCGACATCGCCGGCGACGTGCTGGGCCCGAATGGGCTGAAGAAGCTGGCCTCGGTTGATGTGAACAGCCTGCCGAAGGTGGACGGCAACCCGCGCCTCGGCCCGCCGGTGGCCGGCATGAAGAACCTGATCTGCATCGGCCTGAACTACGCCGACCACGCGGCCGAGACCGGCAATCCGCTGCCGGCCGAGCCGATCATCTTCCTCAAGGCGCTCAGCGCGCTGTGCGGCCCGAATGACGACGTCGTCATCCCGAAGAACTCGGTAAAGACCGACTACGAGGTTGAGCTCTGCATCATCATCGGCACCACGGCGCAGTACGTGTCCGAAGCCGAGGCGATGGACTACGTGGCCGGCTACGCCGTGGGCAACGACGTCTCGGAGCGCGAATGGCAGGCCGAGCGCGGCCCGACCTGGGCCAAGGGCAAGGGCTTCGACACCTTCGGCCCGCTCGGCCCCTGGCTGGTGACCAAGGACGAGGTGCCCGACCCGCACAACCTGAAGATCTGGACCGAGGTTGACGGCAAGCTGGAGCAGAACGGCAACACCAAGACGCTGATCTTCAACGTGCCGCAACTGGTGAGCTATTGCAGCCAGTGCATCAAGCTGCAGCCGGGCGACGTGATCTTCACCGGCACCCCGCCTGGTGTCGGCCTGGGCAAGAAGCCGACGCCGATCTTCCTGCGCGCCGGCCAGACCATGAAGCTGGGCGTCGAGGGCCTGGGCGAGCAGACCCAGAAGCTGGTGGCGTACCAGGGCTGACGCCCGCCGCCCGGCCCGCCTGATGGCGCGGCCGGGCGCTCCGCGCGGTTTGCCTTGCCGGGCTGCGGGCCATGCCAATACCCTGCCGCCCGGAGGGCTCCGCCATGTTCGACCTCGACCGTTTGATCGCCGATTGCCGTGCCGGCCTGGTGGAAGACCAGGGCGGCTTCCGCGCCGTGCGCGAGGTGGCAACCCGCCTCGTCAGCGACCCCGGCGCCGTGCTGGCCGGGCTGGGCGAGCCGCAGAAGGGCGGGTTGCAGGTGCTGCACAGCGCCCCCGACCTGACGATTTTGAATGTCGTCTGGGGCCCGAAGATGACCATCATGCCGCATAACCACCGCATGTGGGCGGTGATCGGGGTCTATACCGGGGCCGAGGACAACATCTTCTGGCGCCGGGTGCCGGAAGCGCCGGACGGCGTGGTGGAAGCCGCCGGGGCCAAGTCCCTGCGGGCGCGGGACTGCACCGTGCTGGGCAAGGACATCATCCATTCCGTCACCAACCCGCTGGGCCGGCTGACCGGGGCCATCCACATCTATGGCGGGGATTTCCTGGCCCAGGAGCGCAGCGAGTGGGACCCGGAAACGCTGAGCGAACAACCCTATGACCTGGAAAAGGCGAAGCGGATGTTCGCCGATTCCGGCAGCCGTTGAGGCGGGCGGCGCCGGCATTGGCATCAGCTTTTTCTCGCCCTCAATCGCCGGGCGGCCGCCTCCGCGGCCCTTGGCTTCGCGGCATGAGCCGCGGGCCGCAGTCGCGGCCTCGGCACGCATCGAGGACGCGT
>CANBXZ010000033.1 GCA_947373495.1 Acetobacteraceae bacterium | reverse complement strand
GGGCCGATGCAGACACTCTCATCCGCCAGCCGAACATGCATGGCGGCGGTATCGGCGGTGGAATGCACCGCCACGGTGCGGATGCCCATTTCCTGGCAGGCGCGATGGATGCGGAGCGCGATCTCGCCACGATTGGCGATGAGCACCTTCTTGAACATCAGGACCTCCTTGCGCCGCTGCGCGACGCGCCGGCCGATTCATGCCTTCGGGCCCGCCCCGGCCCAGGCCTGGGATGGGGGCGGCCCGCCGGGAAGCGGATGCCAGCCTACTCGATCACCAGCAGCGGTTCGCCGTATTCCACCGGGGTGCCGGTCTCGATCAGGATGCGGGTGATGGTCCCCGCCTTCGGCGCCTTGATCTGGTTGAAGGTCTTCATCGCCTCGATCAGCAGCACGGTCTGGCCCTGCGCCACCTTGCCACCCAGCGTGATGAAGGGGGCGGCGCCCGGCTCCGGCGCCAGGTAGGCCACGCCCACCATGGGGGAAGTGACCATGCCCGGATGCTTCAGGTCCAGCACCGCCTCGGCCGGTTCCGCCACCACGGCGGCCAGCGGGGCGGCGGCGGCCGCCGGCGCGGCCTGCGGCATCATCATGCCGGCCGGCCAGGCCATCTGCGGCGCCGGGGCGGCGGCGGCGGCCGGCGGATGGCTGCGCGCCACCCGAATCCGGCTGTCCTTCTCCACCAGCTCGATCTCGGTGAGGTCGGTGTCCTTCAGGATCTGCGCCAGCGCGCGAATCGCCTCGGGGTCGAAGGTGATGCCGTTGCTCATGCGTCCTGCTCCGCTTCCACCAGGCTGGCCATGGCGCGCAGCGCCAGCACGTAGCCCGACACCCCCAGCCCGGCGATAACGCCCGTCGCGGCCTTGGAGATGAAGCTGTGGTGGCGGAATTCCTCCCGCCGGTGAATGTTGGTGATGTGAACCTCGATGGTCGGCAGCCCCACCGCCAGCAGCGCGTCCATCGTGGCGATGGAGTTGGTGGTGTAGCCGGCCGGGTTCATGATGATGCCGGCACAACGGCCGCGGCATTCCTGCACCCAGCTCACCAGTTCGCCTTCGCTGTTGGTCTGGCGGAAGTCGATCGCCAGGCCCAGCTCCTCGGCCGCGTCGGCGCAGAGCTGTTCCAGCTCGTCGATCGTGGTCGAGCCGTACTTCTCCGGCTCCCGGGTGCCGAGCATGTTGATGTTGGGGCCGTTGAGCACGGCGATGAGCGGCGGGGCCAAGGCTTTGATTCCGTGAGATCGGGCTTTGCCAGCGGCCCTAGCACGCCCGGTTTCAGCGGGGCAAGCAGCTATGCCACCAGAACAGGACAGACCCCGCCTTGCCCTTCGGCGCCCGCTTCGCCATGTTCCGGCCCATGGGGGCGACGATCTCGATCACGGTGAACGGCGAAACGCGGCAGATTGCCGCCGGCGCCAGCTTGTCCGACCTGCTCGCGCAGCTCGGCCTGGACACGCGCAAGGTGGCGGTTGAGCGCAACCTGGAGATCGTGCCCCGTTCCAGCTACCCGGCCACGGCCCTGGCCGCCGGTGACCAGCTGGAGATTGTGCACTTCATAGGCGGAGGCTGAGCCATGGACAGCGTTGCTGCGACCCCGGGCGATGACAGCTGGAGCGTTGCCGGCCTGACCTTCCGGTCCCGGCTGATCGTCGGCACCGGCCGCTACAAGGACCTGGAGGAGACCGGCGCCGCCATCGCCGCCTCCGGCGCCGAGATCGTGACCGTGGCGGTGCGCCGGGTGAACCTGGGCGACCCCTCGGCGCCGATGCTGCAGGATCATGTCGACCCGAAGCAGTACACCTACCTGCCCAACACGGCCGGCTGCTTCACCGCGCAGGACGCGGTGCGCACGCTGCGCCTGGCGCGGGAAGCCGGTGGCTGGAACCTGGTGAAGCTGGAGGTCCTGGGCCCGCCGCCCTTCCTGTACCCCGACATGCGGGCGACGTTCGAGGCGCTGGAAGCCCTGCTGAAGGACGGCTTCCAGGTGATGGTCTATTCGTCCGACGACCCCATCGCCTGCAAGCGGCTGGAGGAAATGGGCGCGGTGGCGGTGATGCCGCTCGGCGCCCCGATCGGCTCCGGCCTCGGCATCCAGAACCCGGTGATGATCCGCGCCATCATCGACCAGGCCAAGGTGCCGGTGCTGGTGGATGCCGGCGTCGGCACCGCCAGCGACGCCGCCCTGGCGATGGAACTGGGCTGCGACGCGGTACTGATGAACAGCGCCATCGCCCATGCCAGGCACCCGGTGGTGATGGCCCGCGCCATGAAGGCGGCGGTGGAAGCCGGGCGGCTGGCCTACCTGGCCGGGCGCATGCCGCGGCAATACGCCGCCGACCCCTCCAGCCCGCTGCACAGCGGGATCATCGGCAAGAACTGAGGACAGGCGCCGGCCGAATCGCTGGTTTTCCGCGCTTCGGCCGGTGGATCACCCGGCTGCCCCCCGGGGGCTTCGGGGGGAGTTTCCGGCGCCCCGCGATTGTGACCAGAAAAAAATCCGCCAGGGTCTGATTTTCCGCTTTGCAGGGCTGGGCACCGCGCCTATATGCCGCCGCAGACGCAGTACGCACGTGCCTCTGGCCCCAGGCCCACGGAACCCCGGCGCACCTCCACAGCGCGCCATTTGAAGGTCACCGCGGCGCAAGGTTTACGCAACGACGTCAAGCGTTCTGGCAACCCCGTCCGGGTGCCGCCGCAAGGTGGTGCTCGCACGGCCCTTTTTGGTCGCTGGTTCGTTCGACCGTTTCGTCAACTTGGGGCCACCGCCCATTGGGGTGGTCCTGTTTATTTTCAGGAGGGTGGTGCGATGACCCCGAAGGTCTCTCGCTATCTGCGCGACGTCGCCCCGGCGACCCCTTGCCTTGTGGTCGACGTTGACCGCATCGAGCAGAACTACCGCCGGCTGCAGGCCGCGCTGCCCCTGGCGCGCGTGTACTATGCGGTGAAGGCCAATCCGGCGAACCCCATCCTGGAACGGCTGGTGGGTCTCGGCTCCAATTTCGACGCCGCCTCGTTCGAGGAAGTGCAGGCCTGCCTGGACAACGGCGCCGCGCCGGAAGCCATCAGCTACGGCAACACCGTGAAGAAGGAGAGCGCGATTCGCGACGCCTTCGGCCTGGGTGTGCGGATGTTCGCCTTCGACAGCGAGGCGGAGCTGCGCAAGCTGGCGCGCTCGGCCCCCGGCAGCCGGGTGTATTGCCGCATCCTGGTGGGCAATGACGGCGCCGAATGGCCGCTTTCGCGCAAGTTCGGCTGCGAAGTGGACATGGCGAAGGACCTGATGGTGCTGGCCGGCGAGCTTGGGCTCGACGCCTATGGCATCAGCTTCCATGTCGGCAGCCAGCAGATCAAGACGGCGGCCTATGCGGCCGCCATCGGCAAGGTCGCCATGCTGTTCACCGACCTGAAGGACGCCGGCGTGAATGTGCGCATGGTGAACCTGGGCGGTGGCTACCCGGTGCGCTACCGCCAGGAAGTGCCCGAGATCGACGCCATCGGCGAGGCCATCATGGGCGCCATGACCGAGCATTTCGGCAATGCCCTGCCGGAGCTGGTGATCGAGCCGGGCCGCTTCATCGCCGCCGATGCCGGCGTGGTCAGCGCCGAGGTGGTGCTGGTCTCGCACAAGGCAAAGGACGACCCGGTGCGCTGGGTATACCTGGACATCGGCCGTTTCGGCGGCCTGGCGGAAACCGAGGGCGAGAGCATCAAGTACGCCTTCCGCACCCCGCATGACGGCAGCGCCGAAGGCCCGGTGACCATTGCCGGCCCGACCTGCGACAGCACCGACACGCTGTACGAGAAGAGCAACTACCGCCTGCCGCTGGCGCTGGACTGCGGCGACCGGGTGGAACTGCTGGCCACCGGCGCCTATGTCACCACCTATGCCAGCCAGTCCTTCAACGGCTTCCGCCCGCTGGCCGAGCACTACATCTAGCCACCCCGCACCGGGCGCGCCTTGCCGCGCGCCCGGCAGCCTGGGCGGAAATCGCCCGGCCAGGGCCCTGAAGGCCGCGCTGCGCCTTGCGTTCGGCCGGCCTTGTACCGAATTCCTTCCTTCACAAGTCGGCCCGGGGCGCATAGTGTCCGGCCATGGACGAGATTGACCGCAATATCACTGTTGCACTGCAACAGGACGGCAGCGCGGGCCTCGCCGAGCTGGCCAAGGTGGCCGGGCTGTCGGTTTCCGCCACGGCGGAACGGGTCAAGCGGCTGGAGGAACGCGGCGTCATCCGCGGCTGGCGCGCCGACCTGGACCCGGTGCAGGCCGGCTGCCCGCTGCTGGTTCACCTGCTGCTGGCGGTGGGCCCGGGCCGCGAGGACGCCGCCTTCCGCCGTGCCGTGAAGAAGTGGGACCAGGTGCTGGAATGCCATGCCGTGACCGGCGGCTGGACCTACCTGGTGAAGCTGCGCCTGGCCGACCTGGCGGCGCTGGAAAGCTTCCTGGCCGATGAACTGCGCCCGCTGGTGCAGCGGGTGGAAACCCTGCTGGCCTATGGCACGGTGAAGGAAACCAGCATCCTGCCGGTGGCCCCGGCCGACCCCGAGGAATAGCGCGGCCAGCCAGAGGGCTGGCCGCGCTGGTCTTGGCTACTGCGGGCGCACGCCCATTGCCACGGTGCGCTCGTCCATCCGTGCCTCGTAGCGCAGGCCGCGCTTCAGCGCCCAGCTGTTCACCAGCTGGAACAGCGGAATGAAGGCCACGTCCTCCATCGCCATGCGCACGCCTTCCCGCAGCTGCTGTTCGCGCTGGGCATTGTCCAGCGTGGCCACGGCGCGTTCGGTCAGCGCGTCCAGCGCCGGGTTGCTGTAGCGGTTGACGTTGCTGGCGCCGGTCAGCTTCGCCCGGTCATAGGTGCCGGTGATGTTGACCAGGGTGTAGCTCGCCTCTCCGGTGGTGCTGCCCCAGCCGGCCAGGCGCATGGCGAATTCCTGCCGGTTGCTGCGGGCGGCGAAGCTGGCCCAGGGCAGCGCCTCCACTTCGGTACGGATGCCGATGCGGGTCCACATCTGCGCCACCGCCTGGGCGGTGCGGGCGTCGTTCGGGTAGCGGTCGTTCGGGCTGTGCAGGGTCAGGCGGAAGCCGTTGGGGTAGCCGGCCTCGGCCAGCAGCCGCTTGGCCGCGTCGGGGTCGAAGCGCGGCACCGCCACCTCCGCATTGTAGCCGAAGGTGCCCGGCGGCAGCCATTGCCCGGTGGGCTGGGCGGTGCCCTCCATCACCCGCTCGGTCAGCGCGGCGCGGTTGATGGCGGTGGAAAGCGCGCGGCGCACCCGCAGGTCGTTGAACGGATTGGTGGCGATGGGCTTGCCGTCGTTGTCGGTCACGAAGGGCAGGTTGCCGGTGCGCGAATGGTCGGCCGACAGGTAGATCACCCGCAGCCCCAGGGTTTCGCTGACCGTCACCCGCTGGTCGGCGCGCAGCCGCGGCAGGTCGCTGGTCGGCACCTGGTCGATCATCTGCACGTCGCCGGCCAGCAGCGCGGCGCTGCGCGCGGCGTCATTGCCGATGAAGCGGTAGTTCACCTGGGCCCAGGGCTCGCGCGGGCCCCAATAGGTGTCGTTCCGCCGCAGCACGGTGCGGTCGCCGCTGCGGTATTCGCCCAGCCGGTAGGGCCCGGTGCCGATCGCCGCCTTGCCGTTGTTGTAGTCCTCCGTGCTGGCGCCCTGGCCGGCATGGCGGGAGATGATGGCGACCGAGGCCAGTTCGGTCGGCAGCAGCGGGTGCGGCCGGGCGGTGTGCAGGTGCAGGGTCAGCGGGTCCACCACCTCCACCCGGGTGATGGCGCGCACGAAGCCGCCGAAGCCGCCCGGGCTGTTCGGCACATTGGGCGCGCGTTCGATGGTGAAGGCCACGTCGTCGGCGGTGAAGGGCTTGCCGTCGTGCCAGACCACGCCGGGGCGCAGCTTGAACTCCCACACCGTCTCGCTCACCGGCCGCCAGCTGGCGGCCAGGCCGGGATAGGGCTGCGCCCGCGCGTCGCGTTCCACCAGCCGGTCGAAGAGGTGCATCGAAAGCGAGTTGTTCGGCGCCGCATTGTAGAAATGCGGGTCAACCGAGGTGATGGCCCCGCCGATGCCGATATCCAGCGTTTGCGCCACCGCCGGCAGCGCGGCGAAACCGGCCAGGAAGGCCAAGGAAAGGCGGTACAGGCGATGTGGCATGTGGTGATCCCCGGCTGATGGCGTGACGCTGGCGAAGGCCCTGACAGACTGCTAGCATACTCGTCGCAGGGAAATCATCACGGGGGAGTTCATGGCGCGCAACGGATGGGCGGCTGCCCTTGGTGTGCTTGGTCTTGGTGTGCTCGGTGTGGCGTTGCTGCCCGGCCTGGCGGTGGCGCAGGGCGCCGCGCCCAGCCTGACCATGGCGGTCGGCGCGCCGGTCACCTCGCTGGACCCGCACTACCACCAGCTTTCCCCCAACAACGCCGTCGCGGACATGATCTTCGACGGCCTGGTGAACCGCAGCGCGCGGGACCAGGGCATTCCCGGCCTGGCCACCAGCTGGCGCGCGGTGGATGCCACCACCTGGGAGTTCAAGCTGCGGGAAGGCGTGCGCTTCCACAACGGCAATGCCTTCACCGCCGAGGACGTGGCCTTCACGCTGAACCGGGTGCCGCGGGTGCCGAACAGCCCCTCCTCCTTTGCGCTCTACACCCGGCCGATCACCGCGGTGGAAATCGTCGACGCGCATACCATTCGGCTGAAGACCGCGGTGCCCTACCCGCTGATGCCGACCGACATCGCCAACCTGCGCATCATCGACAAGGAAACCGCCGAGCACGCCACCACCGAGGATTTCAACGCCGGCCGCGCCGCCCAGGGCACCGGGCCGTGGCGGGTGGTGGACCACCGCAATGGCGAACGCATCGAGTTCGCCCGCAATGAGCAGTACTGGGGCGGCGCGCCGGCCTTCGGCCGCGTCACCTACCGCATGATCACCAACGACGCCGCCCGCACCGCGGCGCTGCTGGCCGGCGACGTGGACTTCATCGACCAGGTGCCCACCGCCGACCTGGCCCGGCTGCGCCGCGAGCAGCGCGTGGTGCTGAGCGAGACCATCGGCCTGCGCATCATCTTCCTCGGCCTGGACCATTCGCGCAGCGGCGCCACCCCCTTCGTCACCGACAATGACGGCCGGCCGATCGAGCCGAACCCGTTGAAGGACGTGCGGGTGCGCCGGGCGCTGACCCTGGCGATAGACCGCCACGCCATTGCCGACCGGGTGATGGAAGGCGCCGCCACCCCCTCCGGCCAGTTCCTGCCGCCGGGCAGCTTCGGCCACGTGCCGGGGCTGGAAGCGCCGCGCGCCAATCTGGAGGAAGCCCGCCGCCTGCTGGCCGAGGCCGGCTTCCCCAACGGCTTCCGCATCACCCTGCACAGCCCGAACGACCGCTACATCAACGACGCCCGCATCTCCCAGGCCATCGGCCAGATGTGGACCCGCGCCGGCGTGCGCACCAACGTGGATGCGCAGACCTGGGCCACCTTCGTCGGCCGTGCCGCGCGGCAGGAATTGTCCAGCTGGCTGATCGGCTGGGGCAGCAGCGGCGGCGAGGCTTCCAACCCGCTGCGCAACCTGGTGGCCACGGTCAGCCGCGAAAAGGGCTGGGGCGCCAGCAACCGCGGCCACTACTCCAACCCCGGCGTGGACGCGCTGATCGACCGCGCCATGGTGGAACTGGACGACCCGCGGCGCGAGGGGCTGCTGCGGGAGGCGACCAGCATGGCCATGGCCGATGTCGGCATCATCCCGCTGCACATCCAGACCAATATCTGGGCCATGCGGCGCGGCCTGCAGCATGAGGCCCGGGCCGATGAGCTGACCCGCGCCCAGGACATTCGGCCGGCGGCCCGCTGATGACGGTATTCCTGCTTCGCCGCCTGTTGCAGGCCAGCGGCGTGGTGCTGGCCATGACGCTGCTGGTGTTCCTGGGGGTCTATGCCGTGGGCGACCCGGTGGAGATCCTGATCAGCCCCGAGGCCGACCAGTTGGAGCGCGAACGCGCCATCAAGGCGCTGGGGCTGGACCTGCCATTGTGGCGGCAATACCTGGTGTTCCTGGGCAATGCGCTGCAGGGCGACCTGGGCCGCAGCTTCGTGTTCAACGAACCGGCGCTGCGGCTGATCTTCGACCGCATGCCGGCCACGCTGGAACTGGCGCTGGGCGCCACCTTCCTGGCGCTGCTGATCGGCCTGCCGCTGGGCCTGTTCGCCGGGCTGCGGCCGAATGCGCTGCGGTCGCGCATCATCATGGCCGGCAGCATCCTCGGCTTCTCGCTGCCCACCTTCTGGGTCGGGCTGATGCTCATCATGGTCTTCGCCGTGCAATGCGGCTGGCTGCCCAGCACCGGCCGGGGCGAGACCGTCACCATCCTCGGCATGCGCTGGTCCTTCCTCACCTGGGACGGTCTGGCCCACATGGCCATGCCGATGCTGTCGCTGTCGCTGTCGCGCATCGGGCTGGTCATTCGGCTGACACGGTCCGGCGTGCGGGAGAACATGGTGATGGACTACGTGAAGTTCGCCCGCGCCAAGGGGCTTTCACCCAACCGCATCGTGTTCGTGCATGTGTTCCGCAACATCCTGATCCCCGTGGTGACGGTGATGGGGCTGGAGCTGGGCGGCACCATCGCGTTCAGCGTGGTGACCGAAAGCGTCTTCGCCTGGCCCGGCATGGGCAAGCTCATCATCGACAGCATCAACGTGCTGGACCGGCCCGTCATCGTCGCCTACCTGATGATGATCGTGATGCTGTTCATCACCATCAACCTGCTGGTCGACCTGAGCTATTCGGTGCTGGACCCGCGCGTGCGGCTGGAGAGCCGGGAATGAGCATCTCCAACGCGCCGGTGAAGGTGGAAACCCCGTTCCGCCGCTTCGTCGCCGGCTTCTGCGAAAGCAAGGTGGCGCTGGCTGGGCTGGCGGTCTGCACCCTCATCATCCTGGCCGCGATCTTCGCGCCCTGGATCGCGCCGCAGAACCCGTATGACCTGGCGCAGCTGGACATCATGGATGGCCGGATGGAACCGGGCACGGTGGGGGGTGGCGGCTTCACCTACCTGCTGGGCACCGACGACCAGGGCCGCGACATGTTCAGCGGCATTCTCTATGGGCTGCGCATCAGCCTGCTGGTCGGTGCCGGCTCGGCGCTGCTGGCCGGGCTGGTCGGCGCCACGCTGGGGCTGCTGGCGGCCTATGTCGGCGGCCGGACCGACAGCCTCATCATGCGGCTGGTGGACCTGCAACTCTCCTTCCCCGCCATCCTGGCCGCGCTGATGATCCTGGCCGCGCTGGGCAAGGGCGTGCTGAACGTGGTCATCGCGCTGGTCATCGTCGAATGGGCCTATTACGCCCGCACCGTGCGCGGCAGCGCGCTGGTGGAAAGCAAGCGCGAATACATCGAGGCGGCGCGCGGGCTTTCGCTGCCCACCCGGCGCATTTTGTTCAACCACCTGCTGCCGAACTGCCTGCCGCCGCTGATCGTGGTGGGCACCATCCAGGTGGCCCGCGCCATCGCGCTGGAAGCCACGCTGAGCTTCCTCGGCCTCGGCGTGCCCATCACCGAACCCTCGCTCGGCCTGCTGATCGCCAATGGCTATGAGTACATGCTCTCCGGCAAGTACTGGATCAGCTTCTACCCCGGCATCGCGCTGCTGCTGACCATCGTCTCGATCAACTTGGTGGGCGACCAGGTGCGCGACGTGCTGAACCCGCGGCTGCAGAAATGACGCCCCCGATGGTCACAGCGCCCAAAGGGCGCGGAGAGCTGAATCGGCGGCGCAGAAACTCCCCGATGGTCACAGCGCCCAACGGGCGCGGAGAGCTGAATCGGCGGCGCAGAAACTCCCCGATGGTCGCAGCGCCCAACGGGTGCGGAGAGCTGAATCGGCGGCACAGAAACTCCCCGATGGTCGCAGCGCCCAACGGGTGCGGAGAGCTGAATCGGAGGCTCGGATGAGCGCCACCCTCGAAGTCCGCGACCTGCAAACCCATTTCTTCACCCGCGCCGGCGTGGTGAAGGCGGTGGACGGGGTCAGCTTCAGCCTGAACCGCGGCAAGGTGCTGGGGTTGGTCGGGGAAAGCGGCAGCGGCAAGTCGGTCAGCGGCTTTTCCATCATGGGGCTGGTGGACGACCCCGGCCGCATCGTCGGCGGCAGCATCCGCTTCCAGGGCCGCGAGTTGGTGGGCATGGCGGAGCCGGAGATGCGGGGCCTGCGCGGCAACCGCATCGCCATGATCTTCCAGGACCCGATGATGACGCTCAATCCGGTGCTGCGGATCGACGTGCAGATGATGGAGACGGTGCTGGCGCATGAGAAGGTCAGCCAGGCCGAAGCCCGCCGCCGGTCGCGGGATGCGCTGGGCATGGTCGGCATTCCCAGCCCGGAGGAACGGCTGAACAGCTACCCGCACCAGTTCAGCGGCGGCATGCGCCAACGCGTGGCCATCGCCATCGCGCTGCTGCACCAGCCGGACCTGATCGTGGCCGACGAGCCCACCACGGCACTGGACGTGACCATCCAGGGCCAGATCCTGGCACAGGTGCAGAAGCTGGCGGCGGAACTGGGCACCGCGCTGATCTGGATCACCCACGACCTTTCCGTGGTGGCCGGCCTGGCCGACGATATCGCGGTGATGTACGCCGGCAAGGTCGTGGAAAGCGGTTCGGTGGAGCAGGTGCTGGAAGCGCCGCTGCATCCCTATACCCATGGCCTCATCGGCAGCGTGCCCAGCCGCAACCGGCGCGGCACGCCGTTGCAGCAAATCCCCGGCATGACCCCCAGCGTCATCAACCTGCCGCCCGGCTGCGCCTTCCGCGCCCGCTGCCCGCGGGCCGATGGCGCCTGCCTGGAAACCCCGGCCATGGCCGAACTCGCCCCCGGCCGCCTGGCCCGTTGCTTCCACCCGCATGTTGAGGCGGCTTCGGCATGAACACCGCGACCCCGATGGTGGAACTGCGCGGCGTCTCCCGCCGCTTCTCCAAGCCGCTGGACTTCACCACCAAACTGCTGCGCCGCGCCGGCATGGTGGTGAAGCACGACGTGGTGCATGCGGTGGACAGCGTGGACCTGACCATTCGCCAGGGCGAGGTGCTGGGCCTGGTGGGTGAATCCGGCTGCGGCAAATCCACCCTCGGGCGCATGGTGGCGGGCATTTTGCCGCCGAGCGATGGCGACATCCTCTGGCGCGGCCAGGCCCGCAGCGCCATGGAACCCGCGGCCGAGCAGCGCTCGCGCCTCGCCACCCAGATGATCTTCCAGGACCCCTTCGCCAGCCTCAATCCGCGCGCCCGGGTGCAGGACATCGTCGGCGAGGCGCCGCTGGTGCACGGCCTGGCCAAGCGTGCCGACCTCTCCGACTACGTGGATGACCAGTTGCGCCGGGCCGGGCTGGACCCCGGGCTGAAGCGCCGCTACCCGCACCAGTTCAGCGGTGGCCAGCGCCAGCGCATCGGCATTGCCCGGGCGCTGGCGGTGCAGCCCGAATTCCTGGTGTGCGACGAAGCCGTGGCGGCGCTGGATGTCTCGATCCAGGCGCAGATCCTGAACCTGTTCATGAAGCTGCGGGCCGAGTTGAGCCTGACCTACCTGTTCATCAGCCACGACCTGGGCGTGGTGGAACATCTCAGCGACCGGGTCTGCATCATGTATCTCGGCCGGGTGGTGGAACAGGCGCCATCCGAGGACGTCTTCGCCCGCGCCAACCACCCCTACACCAAGTCGCTGCTCGCCTCGGTGCCGCGGCTGGAGGCGCGCAAGCGCAACTTCGCCAGCGTGCAGGGGGAAATCCCCTCGCCCCTGGCGCCGCCGCCCGGCTGCCACTTCCACCCGCGCTGCCCCTTCGCCATGGACCGCTGCAAGGCCGAGCGCCCGGTGCTGCGGGAAGTGGCGCCCGGGCATCTCAGCGCCTGCCACCTGAACGACGGAACCTAGGCGATGCGCCAACTGGCCCCGCTGCTGGTGCTGCTGCTGGCCCTGGCCGCCTGCCAGGCCGGCAATGGCCTGGGCACCGCCACCAACGGCTTCTACATGGGCGGCGCCGGTGGCGTGACCGCCCGCGGCCTGGTGGCGTTTTGAGGCCCGCGCTGGTCCTGGTGCTGGTGCTGCTGGCCGCCTGCGGCAGCGCGCCGCCGCCGATTGAATCCCGCCAGGGCGGCGAAACCGGCCTGAACGCCCGCATTGGCGGCGGCGTGGCCGGCTACTACTCGCTCAGTCGCTGAGTCTGGCCGGGCGCGCCGGCCAGGACGCCACGAAGAAGCCGGCCGCCGCCAGCACGCCGATGCCGGCCAAGATCCACGCCACCGGCCCATAGCCGCCACCGGCCTGCCACAGCAGCGCCAGCACCAGCGGCGCCGCGGTGCGCGGCAGCATCGCCGCCGTGGTCAGCGCGCCGGAGATCTGCCCGAAGCCGCGCGGCCCGAGGATTTCCGCCACCCCGCTGGCGCGGACGATGGTGATGAGCCCGTTCGCCACACCCCACAGCACGGTATAGCCCAGCACCAGCCACAGGCTGTTGCCGGCCAGCGCCAGCACTACCAGCGCCAACGGCAAGGCCAGCGTGGCGATGCGGCCGATCAGCCGAATATCCGCCTTGCGGCCGAACAGGTACAGCACCGCCCGCGCCGCCACCTGGCAGGGGCCGTGCAGCGCGATGGCCACCAGCACCGCGGTTTCCGACAGCCCGCGTTCCTGCAGCAGCGGCATCAGGTGGAAGGCCAGGCCGGTGCTCATGAAGGTCTGGGCGCAGAAGCACAGCGCCAGGGCCCAGAAGGCCCGCTGCCGCAGGGCTTCGCGCAACGGCGCGCCACTGCCACGAGGCTGGTCCTTCAGGCCGCCGCCGGTGCCGCGCAGCGCCCACCAGGTGGCGGCGCCGGGCACCAGTTGAATGGCCGCCAGCACCAGCAGCGCGCCGCGCCAGCCGCAACCGTCGATCAGCAGGCTGGCGAAGGGCACGAAGATGCTGGTGCAGAAGCCGGTGACGAAGGTCATGAAGGTCACCACCCGCCGCGGTTCCCGCGCGCTGGCGACGATGACGGCATAGGCCGGGTCGGACAGCGCGCCGGCATGGCAGATGCCAATGCCGATCCACACCGCATAGAACAGCACCAGGCTGTCGCAGGCCGCCCAGCCCGCCACCAGCAGCCCGCCGATCCAGGCCGCCCAGCTTACCAGGCCGCGGCCGCCATGGCGGTCCACCCAGCGGCCGGCGGGAATGGCAGCCAGGCCGCCGGCCAGCAGCGCCGCCGTCAGCGCGCCGTTCAACTCGGCACGGGACCAGCCGAGCTCGCGTTCCATCGGCCCGACGAATACCGGGAACACGGCAAACAGCGGTCCCCAATTGATCAGCTGGGCCAGCGCCAGGCCCCAGGTCAGCCTGCGGTCCGAAGGGGGCGAGACCGGCGCCGGCATCAGACCGTGAACTGCTCCGCGATGATGCGTTCGGAAAGCCCATGGTCGGGGTCGAACAGCAGCGTCAGGGAAATGCCGCGATCCTCCCGCACTTCCACCCGGCGCACGTCGCGCACCTCGGTATAGTCGGCCACCGCCGCCACCGGGCGCTTGTCGGGTTCCATGATCTCGAACACCACCTGGGCTTCGGCCGGCAACAGCGCGCCCCGCCAGCGGCGCGGGCGAAAGGCGGAAATCGGCGTCAGCGGCAGCAGGTTGGCGCCCAGCGGCACGATCGGCCCATGGGCGGAAAGGTTGTAGGCGGTGGAACCGGCCGGGGTGGAAACCAGCACGCCGTCGCACACCAGTTCCGCCAGCCGTTCCTTGCCGTCGATCAGGATGCGGATCTTGGCCGCCTGCCGGGTTTCGCGCAGCAGGGAAACCTCGTTGATCGCCAGCGCCTGCTGCACGCTGCCATCGGCGGCATGGGCATGCATCCGCAGCGGGTGCAGCACGGCGGCCTGCGCCTCGGCCAGGTGGAAGGGCAGCCGGTCCTCCCGGTAGTCGTTCATCAGGAAGCCGACGCTGCCGCGGTTCATGCCGTAGATCGGCAGGTTGCGGCCGAGGAAGCGATGCTGGGTTTCCAGCATCAGGCCATCGCCACCCAGCGCCACGATGACCAGGGCCTGTTCCGGTGCGCAGTCGCCATAGCGCGCCACCAGCGTGGTCAGCGCCGCCTGCGCCGCCTCGGCCGTGGACGCGATGAAGGCAATCCGCCCGGCCAGTTCCACTTCACGCAGCGGGGTGGCGACCGGGAAGGCAGCGGGGCCGTCGCTCACGGCGCCTGCTTACGCGCGGCATCACCCAGGTCCACGCGCCTGGCGGCGTCCAGGTCCACGCGCCCGGCGGCGTGCAAGTCCACGCGCCTGGCATCACCCAGGTCCACGCGCCTGGCGGCGCGATGCTCCAGCACCGGCATGTCCCGCCGCACCCGCTGCGTCAGCCCCTGGTCGATGCGCGCGGTGGCCCAGCCCACGCCGTCGCTGCACTTGGCCACCACATGCCCCCAGGGGTCCGCCACCAGGGAATGGCCGTAGACGCTGCGCTGGGCGCCGCGTTCCTCATACTGGCCATGGCTGGCGGCGGCGATGATCCAGCACTGGGTCTCGATCGCCCGGGCCCGCAGCAGCACGTCCCAATGGTCCTTGCCGGTTTGCAGGGTGAAGTTGCTCGGCACCAGGATCGCCTCGGCGCCGGCCTGCCGCAGCGCCACGTACTGCTCGCCGAAGCGCATGTCGTAGCAGATGGTGCAGCCGAAGCGGATGCCCCCGGCCTCGAACAGCACCAACTCCTCGCCGGCGCCGTACAGCGCGCTTTCACGGTATCCGGTGCCGTCCGGCGCCACGATGTCGAACAGGTGGATCTTGCGGTAGCGGGCAATCTCCTCGCCCGCCGGGTTGAACACCAGCGTGGTGTTCAGCAGCTTCTCGCCGCCATCCTCCACAATGCTGCCGCCATGCACGTGGATGCCATGCCGCCGCGCCAGCCCCCGCATCAGCTCATAGGCGGCGCCGCCAGTGGCCCCCGGCGCCGGCAGCACCTCGGCCGCGGCGCGCCGGCTGTCCCGCCCGCCGCCCAGGTTGGTCCAGGTTTCCGGTAGGGAAACCAGATCGGGCCGGTCCGCCGCCACCGCCGCGCCGATCAGGGCCTCGGCGCTGGCCAGGTTGACGGCCTTGTCGCTGCCCTGGTTCATCTGGATGACGCTGACGCGCATCGCGTGGCTCCTCTGGCGTGCAACCGCCCGCGGCAAGCGGACAGCGAGCGTTGATCGCCGCCGCCATGTTGTCCTGGCCATCAAGCCGCGCCCGCGCGCGCCGCGTCAACCGCCCGCCGCTGGCGGTGGCGGGCGGCCCAGGCGAATGCCGCCCGGGCCGCGTCGCCGCGCAGCCGAAGCCGCGGGTCGAAGCTTCGGGCCAAAGCCTTGGGCCAAAGCCTCGGGCCGGAACAGCTTCCACCCACCAAGGGTGGCGGAAGCTGTCCCAGGTGGCCCTCAATCCGCCCGGGCGCCGGAAATCCGCACCACTTCGCGCAGGAACACGCGCTGCTGCGCCGCATGGCGCACCGCGTCCTCCGGCGTGCTCCAGACGCATTTCGCCCCGGTTTGCAGGAAACGCTGCTGCACCGTCGGGTCCTCGCTCACCGCCTTCATCGCGGCGTTCACCTTGTCCACGATCGGCCGTGGCGTCCCGGCCGGCATCACCCAGGCGCACCAACTGGTCAGGGTGAAGTCGGGCACGCCGACCTCGGCCATCACCGGAATGTTCGGCAGCGTCGGCCAGCGTGCCGGGCTGGTCACGGCATAGGCCTTCAAGCGGCCCTCGGCGATGATGGGGATGTAGCTGGCCAGGTTGTCCAGTGCGCAGGTCAGGTCGCCGGAAAGCATCGCTGGCACGATCTGCGCCGCGCCCCGGAAGGGCACGTGCTCGCCATCAATGCCCTGGCGGTTGCAGAACAGGCTGCCGGAAAGATGCGCCGTGGTGCCGATGCCCGGGCTGCCATAGGTGATGCCCTTGGGCCGTGACTTCGCCCAGGCGATGAACTCCTGCATGGTGTTCGGCGGGGTGAAGCTGGCCGGCGCCACCAGCACGTTCGGCAGTTCCCAATGCATCGAGACGACCGAGAAGTCCTTCTCGGGGTCGAAGGCCAGGCGGCTGTAGAGGAACTGCGCGATGGACAGGTTGGCGATGGTCGCCGGACCCATGGTGTAGCCATCCGGCGTCGCCTTGGCGATCGCTTCCATGCCGATGTTGCCGCCGGCGCCGGGGCGGTTTTCCAGCACGAAGTTCTGCCCCAGCCGCTGGCCCAATTGCTCGCACAGGATGCGCGCCAGCACGTCGGTCGAGCCGCCCGGCGGCCAGGGAATGATGACCCGCACCGGCCGGTCCGGATAGGCGGACTGTGCCAGCGCGGGGGTGGTCAGCGCGGGCGTGGCCAGCGCGAAGGGGGCGGCGAGCAGGCTGCGACGGTCGAGCATGGACGGCTCCTGAGGGTTACCCGGCTTCAAGCCCGGCCGGCCCCTGCCGTCAATGCAAAGCCCTGCTGGTACCTCCCTACCCCTGGCGGCGGCGTGGCGCTCAGTCCGCCTTGGCGCCGGAGACCCTGACCATTTCCTGCCACATCGGCCGTTCGGCCAGGGCGCGGGCCATGGTTTCCTCCGGGCTGGTCCACAGCGCCCGGCCGCCGGATTGCAGCATGCGCGCCTGCACCGCCGGCAGCGCCGCCGCCGCGCGGAAGGCGGCACTGATGCGCTCCACCACCGGGCGCGGCGTGCCGATGGGGGCGATGATGGCGGCCCAACTGGTCACCACGAAATCCGCCATGCCGGCTTCGGCCATGGTGGGCACCTGCGGCAGGGTCGGCCAGCGTTCGGCACTGGTCACCGCCAGGCCACGGGCGCGGCCTTCCCCCAGCACCGGCATCCAGCTGGCCAGGTTGTCCAACGAGAACTCGACGCTGCCGGAAAGCACCGCCGGCACCCCCTGCGCCGCGCCGCGGAACGGCACGTGAATGGCCGAGTACCCCGCCCGCGCCGCGAACAGCGCCCCGGCCAGATGCGGCGTGGTGCCGATGCCCGGGCTGCCGAAGGTCACCCCCTGCGGCCGCGCCTTGGCCCAGGCGATGAACTCCGCCAGCGTCCGGCTTTCGTTGAACTGCGGCGCCACCACGGCGATGTTCGGCAGCTCGTAGATCAGCGAAATGCCGGTCAGCTCACGGTCGAAGTCGAACGGCATCTGGCGGTACAGGAACTGGTTGATGCTGAGCAGCCCGACCGAGACCGAGCCCAGCGTATAGCCATCGGCCGGGGCCTTCGCGACCTGGTCGGTGCCGATGTTGCCGCCGGCGCCGGGGCGGTTCTCCACGATGATCGGCTGGCCGAGATGCTGCTGCGCCGCCTCGCAACTGAGGCGGGACAGCACGTCCAGGCTGCCGCCGGCCGGGAACGGCACGATCATGCGGAGGGGCCGGTCCGGCCAGCTTGGTTGCGCCAGGGCGGGAGAGGCCAGGGTGGAGGTGGCGAGCGCCAGCGGCGCGGCCAGCAGGGTTCTGCGCTGCATGTTCAATCCGCCTTCGCGCCTGAAACCCGGATCATTTCCCGCCACATCGGCGCTTCGTGGCGCAGCCGCGCCACCGCTTCCTCCGGCGTGGTGGCGCGCAGCCAGCCGCCCATGGCCAGGGCGCGGCGCTGCGCTTCCGGGTTGGCGGCAATGGCGCGGATATGGCCGCCCAGCGCCTGCACGATCTCCGCCGGGGTGCCGGCCGGCAGGCAGAACAGCGACCAGCTGGTGACGACGAAATCGCGCATGCCGGCTTCGGCCATGGTCGGCACATCCGGCAGCGTCGGGAAGCGTTCGGCGCTGGTGACGGCCAGCGCCCGCATGCGGCCTTCCTGGATGATCGGCATGTAGCTGGCCAGGTTGTCCACCGCCAGTTGCACATCGCCCGAGAGCATGGCCGGGATGGTCTGCGCCGCGCCGCGGAACGGCACATGCACCGCCGGGTTCACCCCCGCGCGGGCCAGCAGGTAGGCGCCGGAAAGCTGGATGGTGGTGCCGACGCCCGAGGAGCCGTAGCTGATGCCGCGCGGCTGGGCCTTGGCCCAGGTGATGAACTCGGCCAGCGTGCCCGCCGGCACATGCTGGCTGGGCACCACCGCCACGTTGGGAAACTCCCACACCGGGGAGACATAGATGAAGTCCCGCCACACGTCATAGGGCAGCGTCTGGTACAGCAGCGGGCTGATCAGCACCGTGGGCATGCCCATGGTGCCGATGGTGTACCCATCGGGCGGCGCCTTGGCCACGGCATCGGCACCGATATGGCCGGAAGCGCCGCTGCGGTTCTCCACGATGAAGGTCTGCCCGGTACGGGCCTGCAGCAACTCCGCCAGCAGGCGAGACATCACATCCAGGCTGCCGCCGGGCGGGAAGCCGACGATGATGCGCACCGGCCGGTTCGGCCACGGCCCCTGGCCGAGGGCCGGGGTGGCAAGGGCCGCCAAGGGGGCCGCAAGCAGGCTCCGCCGTTGCATCCCGCGTTTCCTCCGTTGTTTTGCGGAAGTGAAGCGCGGGGCGCGCGGCCGAGGCAAGCGCTATCATGGCAAGGGCCGGAGGCGCCGGCGCTTGGGATCAATCCTCCGCCAGCAGCGCCGCGCGGGCCACCTGCAGCCGGTCGCGCGCCTCGGGGTCCACTTCCGGGTAGCGCAGGTCCAGCCGTTCCATCGCCGCGGCGATGGTCTCGCTCACCACCAGGCGGGCGAACCACTTGTGGTCGGCCGGGACCACATGCCAGGGCGCTGCCTCGGTGGCGGTGGCGCGGATGGCCTGTTCATAGGCGTCGCGGTATTCCTTCCAGTGCTGGCGCTCGGCCACATCCTGGGCGGAGAACTTCCAGTTCTTTTCCGGCTCCTCGATGCGGGACAGGAAGCGGTGCTTCTGTTCGTCCTTGCCGATGTGCAGGAAGAACTTCAGCAGCACGATGCCCTGGCGGCCGAGATAACGCTCGAAGGCGGCGATATCCTCCAGCCGTTCATCCCATATGTGCTTGCCAGTGACGGCCGCGGGCAGCTTCTGCCGGGCCAGGATTTCCGGGTGGATGCGGGCCACCAGCACTTCCTCGTACCAGCTGCGGTTATGGATGCCGATATGGCCGCGCCGCGGCAGCGCCAGCACGTGGCGCCAGAGGAAGTCGTGGTCCAGCTCGGTGGCGCTGGGGGCCTTGAAGGCTTCCACCGTGCAGCCTTGCGGGTTCAGCCCGCTGAACACGTGCTTGATGGCGCCGTCCTTGCCGGCGGCGTCCATCGCCTGGAAGATCGCCAGCACCGCCCAGCGGTCCTGGGCGTAGAGCTTGTCCTGCAACTCGGCCAGCTCGGCGGTGCTGTCGCGTTGCAGCGCCTCGACGAAGTCCTTGTCCTCGATGCCGTCCGGGGCACCCTCGGTGCTGCCCGGGTCGATGTCCTTCAGCCGGAAGCCCTTGCCGCTGGTGATGCGGTAGCGGTCCACCAGCCGGCGGCGCGCCTTGCGGTCCATTCACGTTCTCCCGAGGATTCGTCGCGCCAGCAGCAGCCAGGCGATGGTGACCACCTGCCCCGCCAGGGTGAAGCCCAGCGCCCAGCTGTAGCCCGCCGGGTCCCAGCCGCCGCTGGCGGTGCGGGGCCAGAAGTCCAGCACCCAGCCGATGGCGTTCTGCAGCAGGAACACCAGCGCCAGCATGCTGCCATTCATCGCCGTGGCCACGCGCCCCACAAGTTCCGGCGCGAAGCGCTGGGCGATGAGCGAATAGCTGGCCGGGCCACAGCTGCCGGAAAAGGCGAAGCCGAACCACAGCAGCGCCAGCAGCGGCGCGCCGGCAGGCCGCAGCATCAGCACCACCTGGAACACCAGCATGGCCGCCATGCCGCCATAGGGCACCAGCATCGGCTCGATGCCACGGCGCTGCGCCATGGAGGCCAATTGCCCGCTGATGAGGTTGCCCGTCATCATGCCCAGCGCATAGCACAGCAGCACATTGGCCCGGCTGAGGTCCGGCAGCTCGCCCACATCCCGCAGCCAGGGCCCGGCCCACAGCCCCTGGTAGGTGAAGACCAGGCCGGACAGCAGGCCGATGGCCGGCATGAAGCGGATGAACTCCGGGTGGGCGAAGATCCGGCCGAACTCCGCCACCTCCTTCACCAGGCTGCGCCGGGCCGGCGCGGTGAAGCCGGGCGGCGCCAGCGGCACCGAAAGCCGAACCCACAGGCTGACGCAGCAGGCCAGCACCGCCAGCCCCAGGAAGGCACCGCGCCAGCCGATATAGGGCAGCACCAGCTGCACCGGCACGGTGGCCGCCAGCCCGCCACTGGCGCCGATGAACACCGCCGCGCCGGTCATCTGCGCCAGCTGGTCCGGCCGGTACCATTGCCGGTTGGCCTGCATGATGCCGATCAGCGCGCCGGCGATGCCGATGCCGGTGACGAAGCGCCCCACCGCCAGCACGCCGGTGTCTGGTGCGAAGGCGCACAATGCGAAGCCGCAGGCCGCCACCAGCGCCAGCACGGTCTGCACCTTGCGCGCGCCGTGCACGTCCATGGCGACGCCGATGGGCAGTTGCGCCAGCGCGTAGCTGGCGAAGAACACCGCGGCCAGGGCGCCGAGGCCGCTGGCGGAAAGCCCCAGTTCCACCGCCATCAGCGGCCCCACCGTGGCCACCACGCTGCGGCTGGCCTGGTTGGTGAAGTTCATCGCCGCCAACGGCAGGGTGACGCGGGCGAAGATCCGCATCAACGCGGGCTCAGTTGAATGCTGACCGGGCAGTGGTCGGAAAGCAGGTCGCGCAGCCTGGAATCGGTTTCGGCGTAGACCATCACCTTCAGGCTGTCCCGCCGCCACCAGTCGCGTGCCGCGCCGCCCAGCAGGATGTGGTCGATGAACGGCCGCGCGCCGCTGCCGCCACGCGCCCAGCACGGGTTGGCATAGCCTTCCGCCACGCTGCCCAGCGGCGCCGCGGCGGCCAGGGCCTGGAACATCTCGTCGCGCGGGTTCAGCCGGCGGTTGAAGTCGCCCAGAATGGCGAAGGCGGCACCCTCGCGCCGGCGTTCCGCCACCCAGGCGGCGACGATGCCGGCCTGCTGCGCCAGCGAATGGCACTGCGACGAACCGGGGTTGGCCAGCGGCGCATCAAAGCAACTGCTTTGCAGGTGCACCGCCAGCAGGCGCAGCCGCTGGCCGCCGGCCTCCACCGTCAGGTCCACCCCGCGCCGCAGCGAAAACCGCGCCCGCGGATGCAGGTCCAGCGCCGCCAGGTCCGGGTGCCGGGTGACGCGCAGGCTGCGATGCACCGCGAAGCCGACGCGCTGCACATCGGCTTCGTCGGCGAACTCGAAGCTGTAGTTGCGCGGGTCGAACACCCGGGCCGCGGCCTCCGGCCCATCCACTTCCTGCAAGGCCACCACATCGGCGTTCAGCCGGCGGGCGTAGCCGGCCAACCGGTCCAGGTCGGCGCCGCTGCGGCGCTGCACGTCGGGCGGAATGGCGGGGTCCCCGGCCGGGCGCAGGCTCAGCCAGGCGAGGTTCCAGGTGGCCAGCTTCAGGTCGGCCGCCCGGGCAGGGGCCGCGGCGGCCAGCAACCAGGCAAGGCCAAGGGCAAGGATGATACGCATGCCGCCACCTTGCCGGCGGTGGCCGGCGGCGCCTAGAGCAAATGCCGGCGGGGCCGCCTGGCCGCAGGGCAGGATTTGCCCGCCGAAACAACCGGCTAGGGCCTGATCGCCCGAGGTGCGCTCAGCACCAGGCGTGAAGCACGCGACCCCTCGCCGCGCGGCAGGCTGAGCAGCGCGTCAGCCAGCGCCGATCCGCTCGCAGCGCAGGGGCGGCGAAGCAGCGCGGCCAACCGGCCCTGGCGCAGATGCCCCGGCAAGGCCAGCGCACCGAATGCCGGGGGCATCCCCCGGCACACCGCACGCGCCAGGTTGCCGTCCGGCGCGGCCCGGGCCGGCGATGGGCACCACTGGCAGC
>CANBXZ010000032.1 GCA_947373495.1 Acetobacteraceae bacterium | reverse complement strand
AGCGCACCCGGGGGGCGGATGACGCGGCCGACCTGGCCGCCCTGGTGCATTCCGCCGCCCGGCCCGGGCTGAAGGCGCGGATCGAGGCGTATCGCGCCGCGGTGCAGGCCAGGCGCTAACCGTCCGGCCGGCGGCCAACACGCCGCTTGACGCCGGCCTCGCGGCTGCCCGAGATGGCGGCCAAGGCGAGGAGAAAACGCATGTCCGAGAATGTACGCGTCGAGCATATCGACGGCGTCTGTCGCATCACGCTCGATCGGGTGGCGAAGAAGAACGCCCTGACGCGCGACATGTACAAGGCCATCGCCGACGCGCTGGAAGCCGCGGCGACGGACGAGGCGGTGGGCTGCGTGCTGCTCACCGGCAGCGGCGGGGTGTTCTCGGCCGGCAACGACATCGGCGACTTCCAGAAGGCCAAGGACGGCCCGCGCGAGCAGCACCCGGACAGCGCCCGCATCTATGGCAGCCTGCCGACCTACCCGAAGCCGGTGGTGGCGGCGGTGGACGGGCTGGCGATCGGCATCGGCACCACGATCCTGCTGCATTGCGACCTGGTCTATGCCAGCACCGCGGCGCGCTTCCGCATGCCCTTCGTCGATCTCGGCCTGGTGCCGGAACTGGGGGCCTCGTTGCTGGTACCGGCCATGGCCGGGCGGCACAAGGCGGCGGAACTGATCCTGCTGGGAGACTTCTTCGACGCCGCCACCGCCGAACAGATCGGCCTGGTGAACAAGGTGCTGCCGCCGGAGGAACTCGGCGCCCATGCGCTGGCGGTGGCCAAGCGCCTGGCGGCCAAGCCGCGCACCGCGTTGCGCCTGACCAAGCAGCTGCTGCGCCGTGGTGCCGAGGCGGTGCATGAACAGATCCGCGAGGAAATGGTGCTGTTCCGCCAGCAACTCGTTTCGCCGGAAACCCAGGCCATCATGGCCGGCGTGCTGAAGCGCTGAGCCGGAGACAACGCATGTCCTTGCTGGAAAAGTTCAAGGGCCGGCTTTCGCTGCCGGCCATCGGCTCGCCGCTGTTCATCATTTCGGTGCCCGACCTGGTGGTGGCGCAATGCACCAACGGCATCATCGGCTCCATGCCGTCGCTGAATGCCCGCCCGGCGGAGCAATTCGACGAATGGCTGCACGAGATCGAGGAACGGCTGGCGGCGCATGACCGCGCCCACCCCGACCGGCCGAGCGCGCCCTATGCCATCAACCTGATCGTCCACCGCTCCAACGACCGGCTGGAACACGACCTGGCGGTGTGCGTGAAGCGCCAGGTGCCGCTGATCATCACCTCGCTGGGCGCACGGCCGGAGGTGAACCAGGCGATCCATTCCTACGGTGGCTTCGTGATGCACGACGTCATCAGCCAGCGCTTCGCCCACAGCGCCATCGACAAGGGCGCCGATGGGTTGATCCTCGTGGCGGCCGGGGCGGGTGGTCATGCCGGCGCGCAGTCCCCCTTCGCGCTGATGCAGGAAACCCGGGCCTGGTTCGACGGCCCCATCGCGCTGTCGGGTGCCATGGCGCATGGCCGCAGCATTGCCGCGGCGGAAGTGCTGGGGGCCAATTTCGGCTATATCGGCAGTGCCTTCATCGCCACGCCAGAAGCCCGCGCGCTGCCGGACCAGAAGCAGATGATCGTGGACAGCGCCGCAGCCGATATCGTCTACACCAACCTCATCACCGGGGTGCACGGCAACTACCTGAAGCCGAGCATCGCCCGCGCCGGGCTGGACCCGGACAACCTGCCGAGTTCGGACCCCTCGGCGATGGATTTCGGCTCCTCCCGCACCAAGAAGTGGAAGGACATCTGGGGCAGCGGCCAGGGCATCGGCATGGTGGACAAGGTGCAGCCGGCCGGCGACCTGATCGCCCGGCTGCGGCGGGAATACCATGCGGCACGCGCCGGCATGGCGGCGCCCAGCCCGTTGCTGAACCCGGCCTGGGCCGCAGTTTAGCCACGGTGCCAGCCCTGCCCCGGCCTGGGGCAGGGCAGCCAGCCGCTATTGCGGGGTAATGCCGGCCAGCCGGGCGGCCTCGCGCGAAAGCACCGCTTCGCGGCGGATCAGGTCGGCGAAGCCTTCCGGGGTTTGCAGCGCCGGGTCGGCCAGCAGGGTGCCGGTGTTCTCCACCCGCGCCTTCACCGCCGGGTCGGCCAGGGTTTCGGCGAAGGCGTCGCGCAGCCGCATCACCACGTCGCGCGGCGTGGCGGCCGGCGCCAGCAGGCCGATGAAGGCCACCAGCCCGCCATCGGGCAGCCCCACCTCGGCCAGCGTCGGCACGTCCGGCAGCAGGGTGTGGCGCTGGTGGTAGCCGATGCCGATGATCCGCAGCTTGCCGTCGCGGTGGAACGGCAGCGCGGTGGTGATCTGGTCCATCGACGCCGCCAGGTTGCCCGAAAGCATGTCCGGCGCGGCATTGCTGGAGGAGCGGTAGGGCACATGCACCAGCCCGGCGCCGGTGGCGGCGTTGAACAACTCGATCAGCAGGTGGTTGCTGGTGCCGGTGCCGGCCGAAGCGCAGGCCACCTTGCCGGGGTTGGCCTTGGCATAGGCGATGAAGTCCCGCAGGTTCTGCGCCGGCACATGCGGCGCCACCACCAGCACGTTGGGGGTGCGGAAGCCCAGCGCGATGGGCGCGAAGTCCCGCTGCGTGTCGTAGGGCACGCTGGCCATGATGACCGGGTTGATGGTCAGCGCGCCGTTGGAGCCGACCAGCACGGTGTAGCCATCGGCCGGGCTGCGGGCGACCATCTCGGTGCCCACATTGCCGCCGGCGCCGGCCCGGTTCTCAATGACGATGGACTGGCCCAGGCGCTGCTGCATGCCGGGCTGGGCCAGGCGCATCAGCGTATCCAGGTTGCCGCCGGCGCCGAATGGCACCACCACCCGAATCGGCCGGTCCGGCCAGGCCGCCAGGGCGGGGCTGGCCAGCGGTGGCAGCAGCAGGGCGGTGCCGGCCGCCAGCAGGCTGCGGCGCCGGATCACAGGCTGGGGCTCCAGGCGGCCGGCACGTAGCGCAGGCTGTTGCCGTCGCGGCCGATGAAGCCGGTGGCGGGGAAGGGGAAGTGGTAGCCGGCCACCTGCATGCGGTCCGTGGCCACCTGGTCCAGCACCTTGCGGCGGGTTTCGGCGGCCATGGCGGCGTCGAACTCGAACAGGCTCTGGTAGTCGGGCCGGCGGACGAACAGTTCCGGCCGATGGGTGGTGTCGGCCAGCACCAGCAACTGGGCATTGCCATCCGCCACCAGGAACAGGGTGTGCCCCGGGGTGTGGCCATGGGCGGCCAGGGCGCGGATGCCGGGCACCACCTCGGCCCCCGCGGCGATGCGGCGCACCCTGCCGGCATAGGGGCCAAAGCGGCGGGCGGTGTTGGCGAAGTGGGCGCGCTGGCCTTCCGGGCTGCGGCTGGCATTGCCGGCGTCGCTCCACCAGGCCCATTCGGCCTCGGGCACCACGATCTCGGCGTTGGGGAACACCGCTTCATTCTGCGCCGTGGTCAGGCCGTTGATGTGGTCGGCGTGGAAGTGGGTCTGCACCACATGGGTCACGTCCTCGGCGCGGATGCCGGCGAAGCGCATGTTCGCGGCCAGCATGCCGGCGGTTGGGCTCATCTGCCCGCCGGTGCCGCAGTCGAAGGCCAGCAGGTGGGGGCCGGCCTGCACGAAGGGCACGGTGTAGGGGCCATCATAGCTGGTGGTGGGCAGGAAGCTCTCGGCCAGCACCTGCTGCACCTCCGCCACCGGGGCGTTGCGCACCAGCCCTTCCACCGGGCGGCGGCTGAAGCCGTCGTGCAGCATGGTGACGAGGAAGCTGCCGACCTTGAAGCGGTATACGCCCGGCACCTGCTGCGTGGCAGGCAACGGCGCGGCGGGTTGCGCCTGGGCCAGGTTCAGTCCGATGGTGCCCAGCCCGGCGGTGCCCAGCAGGGTAGGGGCAGCCAGCGCCCCCAGCATGGCGGAACGGCGGAACATGTGGCACCTCCCTTGACGTTGGCGCCGGTATAGCAATTACCCTATCGGCTGGACAGGACCGGATGCGACACCGCATCCTGGGCGTCGGCATCAGGGGTAGTGGTAGATGAAGTCGGAACTCACCCGTCGCGGTATTCTGCAAGGTCTGGCCGCGGCTGGCATGGTGGCGCCCGGCATGGCTGCCGCCCAGGCCGCGGGTAGCCTGAACTTCATCGGCTGGTCCGCCGCGGTGGACCAGGTCAAGGCCCACATCTCCGCGTTCGAGCGGGATACCGGCGTGCGGGTGAACTACGAGAACTTCCCCTGGGCGCAGTTCCGCACCGCGCTGGTGACGCGCCTGGTGGGCAATGCGCCGATCGATGTTTCCTGGGTTTCCGATGCCTGGCTGCCCGAGTTCGCCGAAGCCGGCTGGCTGGCCGATATCGAGGATATGCCCGGGCTGAAGCGCTACAACGCCGAGGCCGCCAGCTATTGCACCCAGTCCATGGTCTACAAGGGCAAGCAGTACGGCCTGGCCTACTACGGCGACCACATGAGCTTCATGTACAACACGGACGTGTTGCAGAAGGCCGGCATCGCCGCCCCGCCCACCACCTGGGACGAGGTTGTGGAGCAATGCCTGAAGATCAAGCGCGCCGGGCTGATGGAATTCCCGCTGCTGCTCTCCCTCGGTGCCGACACCTGGTTGATCGAGTTCGCCTCGGCGCTGGCCTTCAGCTTCGGCGGTAGCTTCGTGGACGACAAGGGCGACAGCGTGATGGGCGCGCCCGGCGGCGGCGTGGTGGCGGCGGCGCGCTTCCTGCACGACTGCATCCACAAGCACAAAATCCTGTCCCCCGGCGCGGTGGAGACCGTGGAGTTGAACGGGCTGCGCGCCTTCGGCAGCGGCGCCCATGCCTTCACCATCGAACCCACCTATCGCATCCGGTCGCTGAACGACCCGGCCCAGGCCACGGCGCATGGCAAGATCCGCCCGGCGATGATGCCGAAGGGCGGCGCCAACGGCACCCACGACACCTGCGGCTGGATCCGCTTCTACGCCATGACCCCGGCGGCGAAGGCGGACCGGGCACGGCGTGAACGCGCGGTGAAGTTCATCGAGTATTTCGGCGGCCGCGACACCCGCGGCAAATACAGCCTGCAGGAAATGCTGCTGCTGGACGTGGGCCTGCCCAGCTGCGCCCTGCCGCTGACGGAGGACCAGGAGGTGAAGACCTTCTGGGAACGCTGGGCTGGCGGCGGCGACATCATCGCCCGCCAGTCGATGTCGGCGCGCAAGAAGGACGTCATCTCGCCCTGGTTCGGCGAATGGGTGGAAACCAGCAACCAGGCCTGGCAGAGCGTCTGCCTGGGCCGCGCCACGCCGGAAGCGGCGATGGCGGCGCTGGGCAACAAGTGGAATGAGCTGAAGCGGGCGTTCCGCTAAGGCCATGCCGGGCCGCTTCAGCTACGACAACCGCAGCGCCGCCATCCTGGTTTTCCCGGTGCTGGCGGTGCTGCTGGTGGTGGCGGCGTTTCCCATTCTGTACAGCTTCTGGGTCAGCCTGCACGACATCGTGCTGACCCGGCCGCTGCGCCGGCCCTTCGTCGGGCTGGAGAATTACGGCCGCATGCTGGCCGACCCGCGCTTCCATACCGCCGTGCTGCGCACCACGCTGTACACGGTGGTGACGGTCAGCGTGACCACGGTGTTGGCCATTGGCGTGGCGCTGCTGCTGAATGAGAATTTCCGCGGCAACAAGCTGCTGAACGCGCTGCTGCTGCTGCCCTGGGCCACGCCTTCCATCGTCAATGGGCTGATGTGGAAGTGGATCTACGACCCGACCTATGGCCTGCTGAATGCGGTGCTGGTGCAGCTTGGCCTGCTGGAGAGCTATCGCGCCTGGCTGGGCGACCCGGACCTGACCCTGCTGCTGATCAGCAACGCCGCGATCTGGAAGCAGATGCCGCTGGCCGCGCTGCTGCTGATCGTGACCATGAAGGCGATACCGGAAGACCTCTACCGCGCCGCCAAGGTGGATGGCGCCAACGTGGTCCAGCGCTTCATCCATGTCACGCTGCCGGCGCTTCGGCCCGGGCTGATGCTGGTGCTGGTGTATGAGACGATGATCTCCATCCGCCACTTCGACCTGTTCCTCATCATGACCCAGGGCGGCCCGGGGGATGCCAGCTACACGCTGTCCTGGCTGATCTACGTGGAGACCTTCCGCAGCCTGCGGTTCGGCACCGGCGCGGCGCTGTCCTACCTGCTGGCCATGCTGACCTTCCTGCTGTCCTGGCTGTTCATCCGCTTCCTGGGCGAGAGGCGGGGCTGATGGCGCGCAGACTGATGCTGGCGCTGTTCTCGGCGCTGTTCGTGCTGTACGTGGCCGGGCCGGTGCTCTGGCTGCTCAGTTCCTCGCTGCAGATGGAAAGCGAGATCACCGCGGTGCCGCCCAACTGGCTGCCGCCGCACCCCGGGCTGCATAATTTCACCGCCATCTTCACCGCCGGCGACAGCGCGGAATACGCCAACCGCGGCATTGCCGGCTTCCTGCCCAGCGGTGCGGCCAACCTGCTGCCTTCGCTGTACAACAGCCTGAAGGTGGGGCTTTGGGTGGCGGCGCTGAACCTGGTGTTCTCGCTGACCGCCGCCTATGCCATCGCGGTCATCGACTTCAAGGGCCGCCGCGCCACGCTGTACACGGTGCTGGCCACCCGGGTCATTCCAGACATCGCGCTGGTGGTGCCGCTGTTCCTCGTCATCCGCAACCTTGGCCTCATCAACAGCATCGGCGCGCTGGTGGTGACCTACCTGGCCATCACCGTGCCGTTCACCATCTTCATCCTCATCAGCTACTTCGAGGGCATTCCGCGCGACCTCTATCGGGCCTGCCGGATAGATGGCTGCGGCCATTGGGGCGCGCTGCGCCATGTGTACCTGCCGCTGTCGCTGCCGGCGCTGGTGGCGGCGCTGATGTTCGCCTTCCTGACCAGCTGGAACGAGTTCCTGTTCGCCCTGGTGCTGACCCAGAACGTGGCGGCGCAGACCCTGCCCATCATCATCGCCGGCTTCGTGATGGATTTCACCACCAGCTTCAGCTTCGTCAACGCGGCCGGCGTCATCGCCATCCTGCCGCCGGTGCTGCTGGCCATCCTGTTCCAGCGCTACATCGTCTCCGGCCTGACCGCCGGCGCCGTGAAAGGTTGACGCCATGGCCGCCATCACCTTGCAGGGCGTCACCAAGCGCTATGGCCAGGTTACCGCCGTGCAGGCGCTGGACCTGGCGATCCGTGAGGGTGAGTTCATGGTGCTGCTGGGGCCTTCGGGCTGCGGCAAGACCACCACGCTGAACATGATCGCCGGGCTGGAGGATATCTCCGCCGGCACGCTGCTGTTCGACACCAAGGATGTCACCCGCCTGCCGCCGCACCAGCGCGAGGTGGCGATGGTGTTCCAGAGCTATGCGCTCTACCCCAACAAGACGGTGGCGGAGAACATCGCCTTTCCGCTGAAGCTGCGCCGGGTGCCGCAGGCGGAGATCGACCGTGCCCTGGCGGAGGTGGCCGAGCAACTGGAACTGACGCCGCTGCTGGGCCGCCGCCCGCACCAGCTTTCCGGCGGCCAGCGCCAGCGCGTGGCGCTGGGCCGTGCCATCGTGCGCCACCCCAGCGTGTTCCTGATGGACGAGCCGCTGTCCAACCTGGACGCCACGCTGCGGCTTTCGATGCGCAGCCTGATCAAGCGGCTGCACCACTCGCTGAAGGCCACCTTCGTCTACGTCACCCACGACCAGGCCGAGGCGCTGACCCTGGCCGACCGCATCGCGGTGATGCAGGGCGGCGTGATCCAGCAACTGGACACGCCGGAG
This sequence comes from Acetobacteraceae bacterium, assembly GCA_947373495.1. Classification (GTDB taxonomy): domain Bacteria; phylum Pseudomonadota; class Alphaproteobacteria; order Acetobacterales; family Acetobacteraceae; genus CAIMOR01. Next base: position 14,408 of record CANBXZ010000032.1, on the reverse strand, counting down.
GGCATCTACGAACGCCCGGCCAATACCTTCGTCGCCAGCTTCCTGGGCAGCCCGCAGATCAACCTGCTGCGCCAGGGCCTGCCGCGGCCGGCCTGGGTGCCGGCGGGCCAGCCGGTCATCATCGGCCTGCGGCCGGAGGATGTGGCCCACCCGCGCGAAGGTCTCACCACGCTGGGCGGCCGGGTGGAACTGGTCTCGCCGCTGGGCTCCGAGACCCAGCTGGAACTGGCGTTGCCCGAGGCGACGCTGACCCTGCGGGTGCCGAAGGACTGGCGGGTGCGCGAGGGCGAGGCGCTGGAGATCGGTATCGACCCGGCCCGGCTGCACGTGTTCGACGCCGCCACCGAACGGCGCCTGGCGCCATGACCAGCACGCCGCCCGGCGCGGCCAGCCCGCTCGGCCGGCGGATGACCCGGCGGGAGGACCAGCGCCTGCTGCGCGGCCGTGGCCGTTATACCGACGACCTGCCGGACCCGCCGGGCACGCTGCACGCGGTGTTCCTGCGCAGCCCGCACCCCCATGCGCGCATCCTGGGCATCGAGGCCGCTGCCGCCCGCGCGCTGGGCGCCGTGGTGCTGGTGGGCGCTGACTTCACCCCGCTGGTCACCCCGCTGCGCCTGGCGCCACCGATCGAGGGCCTGTTGCCCGTGGAGATGCCGGTGCTGCCGCTGGACCATGTGCGCTTCGTGGGTGACCCGGTGGCGCTGGTGCTGGCGCCCAGCCGCGCCCTGGCGGAGGACGCCGCCGAGCTGGTGGAGGTGGCGTATGAGGCGCTGCCGGCCGTGGCCAGCGTGGCCGCCGCCGGTGCCCCGGGCGCGCCGCTGGTGGATGCCGCGCTGCCCAGCAACCGGGTTTCCCACCAGGGCTTCGCCACGCCTGGCCTGGCCGCCGCCTTTGCCACGGCGGAACGCGTGGTGCAGGCGCGGTTCAGCCAACATCGCCAGACCCATGCGCCGATGGAACCGCGCGGCTGCCTGGCGCTGTGGGATGCCGGGCGCGACCACCTGACCATGCGGATCGGCACCCAGGCGCCGCACCCCTATCGCACCGCCATCGCCGGCCGGCTGCGGCTGGCCGAACACCAGGTGACGGTGGACAGCCCGGAGATGGGCGGCGGCTTCGGCCAGAAGATCATCCCGCTGCGCGAGGATGTGTGCTGCGCCGCCGCCGCCCGCCTGCTGGAGGCCCCGGTGCGCTGGCGCGAAACCCGGGGCGAGAACCTCATCGCCGCGTTGCAGGCGCGGGAGGAGGTGGTGACCACCCGCGCCGCGGTCACCGCCCAGGGCGACCTGCTGGCGCTGGAATGCCGGATCGAGGCGGATTTCGGCGCCTGGTGCTTCTTCCCGGCCAACTACATGGCGCGCGTCATCGCCCTGATCCTGCCCGGGCCGTACCGGGTGGGGGAATACGGCTACGACGTGCAGGTGTTCCTGACCCATAAATGCCCCTCGGGCCCGATGCGGGCGCCGATGGCCATCACCAGTTGGGTGATGGAGGGCACCATGGACGCCATCGCCCGCGACCTGGGCCTGGACCCGCTGGAAGTGCGGCGGCGCAACAGCATCGGCCTGGGCGACATGCCCTTCCTCACCGCCACCGGGGAACGCTACGACGCGCTTTCGCCGCGCGAGACGCTGGAGGCGGCGGTGGCGGCGCTGGACTATGCCGGCGCCCGCGCTGCCCAGCGTGCTGGCGACAGGCTGCTGGGCATCGGGCTGTGCACGGTGGTGGAAAGCACCACCTATGGCAGTGCCTTCTACAAGGCCGCCGGCATTCCCGGCAGCGGGCATGAGACCGCGTCGCTGCGCGTCGAGCCTTCGGGTGCCGTCATCACCAGTTGCGGGCTGATGGGCAGCGGCCAGGGCTATGAGACCACGCTGGCGCAAGCCGCCGCCGGTGGCCTGGGCTGCCGGGTGGAGGATGTGGCGGTGCAACTGGGCAACAGCGACATCGCGCCCTACGGCATGGGCAGCCGCGGCGCCCGCGGGGCCACGGCGGGGGGCGGTGCCACCTACATCGCCGGGCTGCGGTTGAAGCAGAAAGTGCTGGCCATCGCCGCCACCATGCTGGGCCGCAACAATGCCGACGGGCTGGACCTGCACGAAGGCCAGGTGCTGCTGCATGGCGCGCCGGCCGGGCTTGGCCTGGCCGAGGTGGCCCGGCTGGCCTATCTGGACCCGCTGCGCCTGCCGCCCGGGCTGCAGCCCGGCCTGCACGAGGTCTTCGCCTATGACCCGCCGGCGATGACCTACAGCAACTCCACCCATGCCTGCCTGGTGGAGATCGAGCCCGAGACCGGCACGCCGCGCATCCTGCGCCATGTGGTGGCGGAGGATAGCGGCACCCGGATCAATCCGTTGGTGGTGGAAGGCCAGACCCATGGCGCCACCGCCATGGGGCTTTCCGGCGCCCTGCTGGAACACGCCGCCTATGGCGAGGACGGCCAGGCGCTGGCCGGCAGCTTCATGGACTACGCCCTGGCCCGCGCCGACGACCTGCCGGCCTTCGAACTGCTGCACCTGGACACCCCCAGCCCGCGCACCCCGGCCGGCATCAAGGGCATGGCGGAAGGTGGCGTGATGGGCGGCATCGGCGCCTTGATGAACGCGGTGAACGACGCCTTGGCGCAGCGCGGCGCCCGGCTGGATGGACAGCCCGCCACCGCCCCGCGTATCTGGGCGGCCTTGCAGCAGGTGAAGGCTTGAGCCCCATGGAACGCATCGGATTCATCGGCATCGGCATCATGGGCGGCGCCATGGCGGGGCACCTGCTGGCGGCCGGCCATCCGCTGACCATCTTCAACCGCAGCCGCAACGCCAGCGCCGAGGCGCTGCTGGCCCAGGGCGCCACCTGGGCCGACAGCCCGGCCGAGGTTGCGGCGGCGAGCGATATCGTCATCACCATCGTCGGCTTCCCGCCGGATGTGGAAGCCACCTTCCTGGGCGCCAACGGCCTGGTCGCGGCGGCCAGGCCGGGCAGCCTGCTGATCGACATGACCACCTCCTCCCCGGCGCTGGCCAAGCGCATTGCCGCCGAGGCGGCGGCCCGGGGCGTGGCGGTGCTGGACGCGCCGGTTTCCGGCGGCGACGTGGGCGCCAGGAATGCGGCGCTGTCCATCATGTGCGGCGGCGATGCGGCGGCCTTTGCCCGCGCCAGGCCGGTGTTCGAGAAGATGGGCAAGACCATCAACCTGATGGGCCCGGCCGGCGCCGGCCAGCACACCAAGATGGCGAACCAGATCGTCATCGCCAGCACCGTGCTGGGCACCGCGGAGGGCCTGGCCTATGCCCGCGCCGCCGGGCTTGAGGGTGGCGCCGTGCTGGCGGCGCTGGGGCCGGGGGCGGCGGGCAGCTTCCAGCTCAACGTGCTGGGGCCGAAGATGCTGGCGGGTGACTTCGCCCCGGGCTTCATGGTGAAGCACTTCCTGAAGGACCTGGGCATTGCGCTGGAAGCCGCGGCCGAGATGCAGTTGGACCTGCCCAGCCTGGCCCAGGCGCGCCGGCTGTTCCTGAAGGTGCAGGACAAGCTGGGTGGCGAGCGTGGCACCCATGCGGTGTTCGGCATCTACGGCGCCGACACCAGCGCCTGAGCCATGCACCAGCCCGCAGCGACCCCGCACAAGAGCATCTGGTACAACTACCGCGTCTTCCCGTTCCGCCGCCCGGCGGAGATGGATGGCGCGGCCGGCACCCAGCCGGTGGTGGTGGTGGGCGCCGGGCCGATCGGGCTGGTGACGGCGCTGAACCTGGCGCGCTTCGGCGTGCCCAGCGTGATTTTGGAAGCCGAGCAGCAGGTGAGCCATGGCAGCCGTGCCATCGTGCTCACCCGGCGTTCGATGGAGATATTGCAGCAGGCCGGCGTGGCTGCGCCCTTCATGGCCAAGGGCCTGACCTGGGCCGACGGTCGCAGCTTCTATCGCGGCCAGCAGGTCTACCACATGGTGCTGCCGCACGACGCCGATGACCGCTTCCTGCCCGGGCTGAACCTGCAGCAGCAGTACATCGAGGAATTCCTGATCGACGCGGTGCAGCGCAACCCGTTGATCGAACTGCGCTGGGCTTCCCAGGTGGTGGGGCTGGAGCAGAACGAGGACCACGCCACCCTGCGCGTGGACACGCCGCAGGGCGCCTATGACCTGCGCGCCGCCTGGGTGGTGGCGGCCGATGGCGGGCGTTCGGCGTTGCGGCGCATCCTGGGGCTGCGCATGGAAGGCCGGGCCTATGCCGGCAACTTCGTCATCGCCGACATCAGGGCCGACCTTGGGCTGCCGACGCAGCGGCTGTGCTTCTTCGACCCCGAGTGGAACCCCGGCAACAACGTGCTGGTGCATCGCCAGCCGGAGGGTATCTGGCGGCTGGACTTCCGCCTGCCGGAAGGCGAGACCGCCGAGCAGGCGTTGCAGCCCGCGGTGCTGGCCGACCGGGTGGACAAGATCCTGGCCATGGTCGGCCGCCCGGTGCCCTGGGAACTGGACTGGGCCACGGTGTATTCCGCCAGCACGCTGACGCTGGGCGAGTTCGTGCATGGCCGGGTGTGCTTCACCGGGGACGCGGCGCACCTGTTGCCCATCTTCGGCGTGCGCGGCGCCAATACCGGCTTGCAGGACTGCGAGAACCTGGCCTGGAAGCTGGCCTTCGTGGTGCGCGGGCTGGCGCCGCCGGCGCTGCTGCAGAGCTATTCCACCGAACGCGTCGCCGCGGCGCGGGAAATCTGCGAGGAAGCCGGCAAGTCCACCCGCTTCATGACCCCACCCTCGGCCGGGTTCCGGCTGATGCGGGATGCGGTGCTGTCGTTGTCGCTGGACCAGGAGTTCTGCCGCGACCTGCTGCATTGGCGCACCAGCCGGCCGCACAGCTACCACGGCAGCCGGCTGAGCAGCTTCCTGGACGACGATGCCGGCTTCGGCGGCGGCCCCGCCTGCGGCGCCACGCTGCAGAATGTGCGGCTGGGCGAGGACGACTTCCTGTTCGACCACCTGCGCAGCGGCTTCCACCTGATGGTCTTCGCCGGCCCGGGCGGCCCGGATGCCGCGCAGGTGGCGCTGCTGCGCGCCATGCGGGACCAGGCGGCGCCGCTGGTGCGGGTGCTGGTCGCGCCGAACCCGACGCCGGACCTGGCCGAACTGGCCGAGGTGGTGGTGGCGGACCCGGCCGGCCGGGTGGCGGCGCGCTATGCCGCCCAGCCCGGCGCCGCCTACCTGGCGCGGCCGGACCTGCATGTATGTGCCCGCTGGCTGGCACCGCAGCCGGCGCAGGTGCGCCAGGCGCTGGCCACGGCCTGTGGACGGGGGGCGTGATGATCCCGAAGAAGCTGAGCAATACCGAGTTGGAGGCGGTCTATGACCTGATCTCCGAGGCGGTGGACGCGGTGCCGGAAGGCCAGCGCGAGCTGTTCCTGGCCAAGCTGGCGCTGGTGCTGGCCAATATGGTCGGCCGGCCCGGCCAGGTGGCGTTGGCGCTGAAGGCCGCCGCCGCCAACCTCTGACAGCCCGGCGCTACGCCGCCTCGTAGCTGTTCCTCAGGGTGCCGAGGCCGTCGATGCTGACCTCCACGGTCATGCCCGGGCGCATCGGCAGCGCGCCGAGCGAGGTGCCGCAGGCGATGACATCGCCGGGCCGCAGCGTGACCTCCCGCGACAGCAGGCTGACGATGCGCGCCGGCGGCAGGATCATGTCCGCCAGCGGGTAGTCCTGCCGCACCCGGCCATTCAGCGCCACCTTGCAGCGCGCCGCGGCCCAGTCCAGGCCGGTGGCCACCACCGGGCCGATCGGGCCGAAGCTGTCGCAGCCCTTGGCGCGGGCCCATTGCGGGAAGGACGGGTCGCTGAACAGGATGTCCAGCGCGGTCACGTCGTTGACGCAGGTGTAGCCGAAGATCGCCGCCGCCGCCGTGGCCTCGTCGGCGTCCCGCACCGTGGCGCCGAGCACGATGCCCAACTCACCTTCGTAGATCACCTTGCCGGTGTAGCTGGCGGGCGGGCGGATGGTGTCGCCCGGGCCGGCCAGGCTGCCGGGCGCCTTCAGGAACCACAGCGGGGTTGCCGGAATGGCGTTGCCGGCCTTGGTCGCGGCCTCATGGAAGTTGTTCCACAGCCCGATGAACTGGCCGGGCCGCACCGGCGGCAGCAGCCGCACCTGCTCCGGCGCCAGGGTCTCGCCGGTGGGGGTGGCGCCGGCGAAGATATCGCCGACGTGCACCGCGATGCCGGCCTCGGCCAGCGTGCCGAAGCCTTCCGTTCCGTTTGCCGCGGCGAACCGCACCCAATGCGCCATGCTGGCCTCCCGTGGTTTCGCCCCCCTTTGCCACAAGCGGCGGCGCGAGGCACCATGGCGAACAATAAACCGAGGAAACGTGGTGGGGTTGTTCGCGGTGGCGGATTTCCGCCGGCTCTGGTTCGTGGGCCTGGTGGTGTTCGTGGTGCGCTGGCTGGAAACGCTGGCGGTGGCGGTCTTCGTTTGGCAGGCGACGCACAGCGCCTTCCTGGTGGCCATGATGACCATGCTGCGCCTGCTGCCCATGGGGCTGTTCGGCGCCGTGCTGGGCGCGGTGGCGGAACGGCTGGACCGGCGGATGGCGCTGGTGGTGGTGGTGGGCACTTCGCTGCTGGTTTCGCTGGTGCTGGCCTTGCTGGCGGCGCTGGGCGTGCTGGCGGTGTGGCACCTGGCGGTGGCCAGCTTCATCAACGGGCTGAGCTGGGCCGCCGACAACCCGGTGCGCCGGTTGATGATGGGCGAGGTGGTCGGCCCTGAACGCATGGGCGAGGCGATGTCGCTGGATGTCGGCAGCAGCAATGCCAGCCGCATGCTGGGCCCCACCGTGGGCGGGCTGGTGCTGGCGGCGCTGGGCATCGAGGGCGCCCTCGTGCTCGGCGCGCTGCTGTATGCCACCGCGCTGCCGGCGGCCTTCATGGTGCGGGTGCGGGCACCGCGCGTCACCGCCGCGGTTTCCGTGCTGGCCCGCATGGGGGAGGGGCTGCGTGCGGTGCGGCAGGACCCGCGGCTGGTGGGCATCCTGACCATTACGGTCATCTTCAACGTGTTCGGCTGGCCCTTCACCAGCATGGTGCCGGTGGTGGCGCAGCAGGTGCTGGGGCTGGACACGGTGGCCACCGGCATGCTGGCCAGCATGGATGGCGTGGGCGCCTTCTGCGGCGCCATCGCCATGGCGCTGTGGGCCCGGCCGGCGCTGTACAAGCGGCTGTATATCGGCGGCATGGCCAGCTACCTGTTGATGGTGATGGCCTTCGCCCTGGCGCCGAACGTGCCGCTGGCCGGGGCGGCGCTGTTCGTCATCGGCTTCGGCCAGTCCGGCTTTTCCATCATGCAGCCCACCCTGCTGTACCTGGCGACACCGACGGAACTGCGCAGCCGGGTGCTGGGGATATTGTCGGTGGCGATCGGCACCGGGCCCATCGGCTTCGTGCATCTCGGCCTGCTGGCGGATGCCATCGGGGTGCAGGCCGCCACCGCCGCCACCGGGGGCGAGGGGCTGCTGGCGCTGTTGCTGACGCGCCGGCTGTGGCGGGCGATCTGAGGCAACTGCCGGCTTTTCCGTCGGGGCTTCTGCGCGCAGGATATCGCCCAAGGGAACAGGGAACGACCCAATGGCCGAGATGACGATCCGCGACCTGCGCACCACGCTGGTGCAGATGCCCTGGGCGGAAGACCCATGGATGCAGGGCCACGCGCTGGGCAAGATGCGCGACCTGGTGGTGGTGGAGGTCGAGACCGAATCCGGCCTCACCGGCATGGGCTACCTGCACCTGCTGAACCTGCCGTTGCAGCGCACCATCGGCGCCTGCATCGAGGAAGTGATCAAGCCGCGCGTCATCGGCCGCAACGCCACCGATGTGGAGGCCATTTGGCGCGACATCTGGCGCACCACGCTGACCGGCGGGCGCGGCGGCGTGACGATGATGGCGCAATCCGCGCTCGACATCGCGCTGTGGGACGCGGTGGGCAAGAAGGCCGGGCTGCCGCTGCACCGGCTGTGGGGCAGCTTCCGCACCGAAATCCCCATCTACGGCAGCGGCTGCTTCCGCGGCGCGCTGGGCGAGGGCATGGCCGCCAAGGCGAAGTACTATGTGGAGCAGGGCTACAAGGCGGTGAAGATGCAGGCCGCCCATGTCGGCAATTGGCGGCAGGATGTGCGCAACCTGGCCATGGTGCGCGACGCCGTCGGCCCGGATGTCGAGATCATGATCGACATCAACATGGGCTGGAGCGCCGACCAGGCCATCATCGCCGGCCGCGCCTTCCAGGACTACGACCCGTACTGGATCGAGGAGCCGGTGCTGGCCGACGACTTCGCCGGCTATCAGCGCGTGGCGGCGGCGTTGACCACGCGCACCGTGGGCGGTGAGACGCATTTCGGCCGTGCCGACCTGAAGCCGGTGCTGGAGAACCCCTGCCTGCCGATTTTGCAGCCGGACCCGATGCGCGGCGGCTTCACCGAACTGCGCAAGCTGGCGGCGGTGGCGGATACCTGGGGCATGACCATCGCCCCCCACCTGTTCCCGGAGTTGAACGTGCACCTGCTGGCCAGCATTCCGAACGGCATCTGGGCCGAACAGATGGGCCTGCTGGACGATGTGATGCTGGGGCTGCCGCAGATCGCGGGGGGTGTCATCACCGCGCCGGAAGCCCCCGGCCATGGCCTGAGCTTCCGGCCGGAGGTGCTGCAGGATTTTCGCCTGAAGTAGTCGCGCCGGGGGCGGGTGGCCGCCCGCCCCCGTGGCGCCCTACGCGATGCCCAGATCGCCGGCGATGCCGTAGCCGGCGGCCATGTCGCACAGCTTCTTCCAGGTGGCATCCTCGATCTCGATGCCATTGGCGCGGCGGTCCACTTCCGTGCGGTGCTCGATCTCGCCGGGGTAGAGCACGCCCTTGCTGCCTTCGCTCGGCGGCGTTGCCTTCAGGTAGTCGGCCAGGTCCTTGACCTCGCCGCGGAACGCCAGCAGCGGGCGGAAGGCTTCCACCTTGATCGCCAGCATGAAGGTGCCGTCGTTGTGGCGACCCGTCGGCTCCACGCCGAAGCCCAGGCCGGTCATCAGCCCGCACAGGATCTCCCCGATCACCGCCAGGCCGTAGCCCTTGTAGCCCTCGGTGCCGCCCAGCGGCAGCAGCGCGCCGCCCGGGGACAGCTTGCTGGGGTCGTCGGTCAACTGGCCGTCCTTGTCCACCACCCAGCCCTTGGGGATTTTCTGGCCGCGCGCCTGGGCCAGCTTCACCTTGCCGACGGCCACGCTGCTGGTGGCCATGTCGATGAACAGCGGGCCTTCCAGGTCGGACGGCACCGCGATGGCCCAGGGGTTGGTGCCAAGGCGGGCCTCGCGGCCGCCGAACGGCGCCACCGACTTGGGGGAACGGCCGCTGTCGGCCCAGGCCATGCCGATCATGCCGGCCTTGGCCGCCATCAGCGGGTAGCTGGCCAGCCGGCCGACATGGCCCTGGCGGAACACGGTGCAGGCGGCGATGTTCTGTGCCTCGGCCTTCTTGATGGTCAGCGCCATCGCCTGTTCGTTGATGACGTAGCCGAAGCCCCAATGGCCATCCACCACCGTGGTGGTGCTGCTTTCGCGCAGGATCTCGAACGGTGCGCCCGGCACGATGTGGCCGGCCTTGATGCGGTCGATGTACTGCGGAATCTGGATGGCGCCGTGGCTGTCATGCCCCACCAGGTTGGCGTTCACGCAGTGGCGCGCCACGGTGGCGGCTTCGCTGGCGGGCACGCCGGCGCCCAGCAGCAAGCCCCGGCAGATGGCTTCCAGTTTGTCGGCAGCGATTTTCGGCATTGGCTTCTCTCCCGTTCAGGCCAGGATCGCGAGCATCGCCGCAAGCGGTGCAGACCACGATCCAGGCTGTTGATTTATCCCGTGACGCACGCCGTTCGGCGATTCCGTCTCAGGCGATCATGCCCTGGCCAAAGCCATACAACCGCGCCGGATTCTCCACCAGAACGCGGCGGGCCAAATCCGCGTCGCCCAGGGCGTCGAGGAAATCCCCCAGCAGGTCGGCGTAGCGCAACGGCCGGTTGGGCGGGGTGGAATCGGGGCCCTGCTGTTGCGCCACCGGGGGCACATGCGGCCAGTCGCTGCCCCACAGGCAGCGCGGCGCGGCGGCTTCCAGCATGGCGGCGGTCCAGTCGCGCGGCGTGGTGGTGCTGTACTCGCCCAAGCCCAGCCGGTAGGGCGCCGAGAGCTTCACCCAGACATGCGGCATGGCCACCAGCGCCAGCATCGCCTTGCCCTCGGCGCTGTCCGGGCCCTTGCCCAGCGGCAGGCCGAAATGGTCGATCACCACCGGCACCGGCAGCGGCTCCAGCATGGCGGCGGCGCCGACCAGCGCGGTGAAGGGCAGCACCAGCTGCACATGCCAGCCCATGCGCCGGGCCAGCGCCACATGCTGCGCCAGCACGCCCTGCACCGAACGGTCATCGCCCTTCAACCGGCTGTTCAGGTTGATCCGCAGCCCGGTCACGCCGCGGGCATGCAGCCGGGCGGCGGCGGCGTCATCCAGCGTGGCCGGGTCCACCACGGCCACGGCGCGGCCCTGGCCGGCCAGGTCAGCCACCGCCTGCAAGGTCGCCTCGTTGTCGGTGCCGTAGAAGCTGGGCTGCACGATCACAAAGCGCGGCACGTCCGGCCCCGCGGCCTGGCGCAGCATGGCCAGCGTGGCGGTGGCGGCGGTGTAGTGGCGCGATGGCTGCTGCGGAAACCGCTCCGGCGGGCCGACGACATGAACATGGCAGTCCACCGCACCGGGCGGGATGGCAGGGCGCAACGGGCTTCCCCCTACGAATGATCGTTGTGGCCACAGCAGCGATGGCGGTGGCGTGAGTGTCCCGCCTTCCGGGCGGCATCGGCAAGCCGGTTTGTCCCTGGGGCCGGGCGGCGCCATGCATCGGCTATTCCCAAGCCTGTCCGCCCTGGCCTAGCTTGCCGCCTTCCGGTGCCTGGCCCGGCCGGGCGCGACCGCCGGGCCAGGCCGGGCGCCGGCAAGCAAGAATACGGGCAACCAAGAATACAGGCAGTCGCCGCACCCGGCTTCGGGGCGGTGCCGCCGCAAGGGAAGACGTCATGCAATTGTCCGACCGGATAACCGGTCTGTTCCTGGCCGGCCTTGGGCTGGCTGCCGCCTGGGGCGGCTCTCGCCTGCCGGCCGTGCCGGGGCAGGATGTGGGGCCCGCGGCCTTCCCGATGGTCATCGGCGGTGGCCTGGTGCTGTGCGGCGTGATGATCGCCTTCGGCATCGGCCACAGCTTCGAGGTGCCGGACGAGGACGCCGAGACCGGCTTCCGCTTCCGCGACCTGCGCGTGCTGGTGCCGCCCGGGCTGCTGCTGTTCTACGTGCTGGCGGTGGAACGGCTGGGCTTCATGCTCACGGCGTTCTTCATCGTTGGCACCGCGGCCGTGGCGCTGGGCGCGCGGCCGCGGCTGGCGCTGCCGCTGGCGGTGGGCGCCCCGATCTTCATCCATGCCGTCTTCGCCAAGCTGCTGCGGGTTCCGCTGGCGGATGGCATCCTGCCGGCCCTCTGGTAGCGCCCGCCATGCAAGACCTGTTTGAGGGCGTTCGCCTGGTTCTGGCCTGGGACGTGCTGATCGCCGTTCTCGCCAGTGCCATCTATGGCCTGGTGGTGGGCAGCCTGCCCGGGCTTTCCGCCACCATGGCCACGGCGCTGCTGGTGCCGGTGACGTTCTACCTGTCGCCCATCGCGGCGATCGCCACCATCATCACCGCCTCGGCCATGGCGATCTTCTCGGGGGACATCCCGGGCTGCCTGCTGCGCATTCCCGGCACCCCGGCCAGCGCCGCCTATACCGACGAAGCCTATGCCATGACGCGCAAGGGCCAGGCCGAATTGGCGCTGGGTGCCGGGCTGTGGTTCAGCGCCATCGGCGGCATCGTCGGCACCATTTCCCTGGTGCTGATGGCGCCACTGCTGGCGGAAATGGCGCTGTCCTTCTCCACCTATGAATACTTCTGGCTCGCCTTCCTCGGCCTGATGTGCGCCACGCTGGTGGCGCGGTCCTCGCCCATCAAGGCCATTGCCAGCATGCTGCTGGGGCTGCTGTTCGCCTGCATCGGCATGGAGAACCCGGCCGGCACGCCGCGCTTCGTCTTCGGCATCACCGACCTGCTGGGCGGGATCGAGCCGATCCCGGCGCTGGTGGGGGTGTTCGCGGTGTCCGAGGTGATGCGGGCGATGGTGACGCCGGAGCCGCCGAAGCTGCCGGACCGCAAGTTCGGCAGCATCCTGGCCGGGCAATGGGCGCTGACCAAGAAGTACCAGTGGCCGATGTGGCGGGGCAACATCGTCGGCATCATCATCGGCGTGTTGCCGGGCGCCGGCGCCGACATGGCCGCCTGGGTCAGCTATGCCATGAGCAAGAAGTGGTCGAAGGAGCCGGAGAAGTTCGGCACCGGCCATGTCGAGGGCCTGGTGGAGGCCGGTGCCTCCAACAATGCCTCGCTGGCCAGCGGCTGGGTGCCGGCGCTGCTGTTCGGCATTCCCGGGGACACCATCACGGCGATTGCCATCGGCGTGCTGTACATGAAGGGGCTGAACCCCGGGCCGACGCTGTTCACCGAACGCGCCAGCAGCATGTACGCGCTCTACATCATCTTCGTGCTGGCCAACATCATCATGATCCCGCTGGGCATCCTGATGATCCGGCTGGCCAGCAAGATATTGAAGGCGCCGCGCAGCGCGGTGATGCCGGTCATCATCCTGCTCTGCGCCGTGGGGTCCTATGCCACCGGGGCCAACCTGTTCAGCGTGCTGCTGGTGGGGGTGTTCGGCATCGTCGGCTACGTGATGGAGCGCAACGGCTACCCGGTGGCGGCGCTGGTGCTGGGCATCGTGATGGGCAGCATGGTGGAGCAGAATTTCGTCACCTCCCTCATCAAGAGCGATGGCAGCCCGCTGCCCTTCGTGGAACGCCCGGTCTCGGCGGTGCTGGCCTCGCTGACCCTGGGGGCGCTGCTGTGGTCGGCCGTGGTGTGGGTGTTCAACCGGGCACGACGCTTGAAGGCCACCGCCGCGGCCCGCTAACCTTGTCGCAACAACAAAGATCACAGGAAGGAACGCTCATGACCGATTTCTCTCGCCGGGCCGTACTGGCTGGTGGCGCCGCGCTGCTCGCCACCCCCGGCCTGGCGCAGCCGCGCTGGCCGGCCCGCCCGGTGCAACTGCTGTGCCCCTGGGCCGCCGGCGGCGGCACCGACGCCGTGCTGCGCATGATCGGCATTCTGCTGGAAAAGGAACTGGGCCAGCCGTTCAACGTGGTGAACCGCACCGGCGGCTCGGGCGTGGTGGGGCATGCCGCCATCAGCCAGGCGCAGCCGGACGGCTATACGCTGGGCATGATCACGGCCGAGATCTGCATGCTGCACTGGCAGGGCCTGACCGAGATCACCTATCGCAACTACACCCCGCTGAGCCTGGTGAACAACGACGCCCCGGGCGTGACGGTGAACAGCAACTCGCCCTACCGCGACGTGAAGGCGCTGGCGGATGCCATCAAGGCCAGCCGGCCGGGCCAGTTGAAGGCCAGCGGCACCGGGCAGGGCGGCATCTGGCACCTGGCGCTGGCCGGTTGGCTGAACGCCATGGGGCTGAAGGCCGACCATGTGCGCTGGGTGCCGAGCAACGGCGCCGCCCCGGCGATGCAGGACCTGGCCGCGGGCGGCCTGGACTTCACCACCTGCTCGATCCCCGAGGCCCGCGCTATGCTGGACGCCAACCGCGCCCGCGCCCTGGCGGTGATGGCGCCGGCCCGGGTCACTGCCTTCCCGGCGATCCCGACGCTGAAGGAAGCCATGGGGGTGGACTACAACACCGGCGCCTGGCGCGGCATCGCCGGCCCGCCCGGGCTGCCGGCGGCGGTGGTGCAGACCATGGAAGTGGCCTTGGACAAGGTGTTCAAGAGCAAGGAATACCAGGACTTCCTGCTGGCCCGCGGTTTTGGCGCGGTGTACGAAAACGCCGCCGGCTTCGCCACCCATCTGGCGGCGGCGGATATCTCGCTGGGCAATTCCATGAAGGAAGCCGGCCTGGCCAAAAGCTGAAGGTCGCAGGCGGGGCAGGGGCCGGGGCAGGGGCCGGGGCCGGCCAAGGCCCCACCCCTCAGGCCGGGATCAACCAGTCCCGGTTATTGTTCTCGATGCGGGTGTCGGCCTCGCCGGCCACCCGCAGCGTCACCCGATGGCGCTGGCCGTCGCGCCAACGGCTTGGCACCGCCAGGCTGAAGGCGTGCCGGCCATCGGTGCCGAAGGCCTGCAACAGGTCTTCACGGAACGTTGCCGCCTCGGCGCTGCCGGCCACCGCGCCGTCCAGCAGCAGGTCGAACCGCACCCGCGCCGCCGGGGCATGCGGCCGGCGCAGCCAGCCGGAAACCTCGGCCCCCAC
>CANBXZ010000031.1 GCA_947373495.1 Acetobacteraceae bacterium | reverse complement strand
AGGGCGGCAAGAAGCCGGCGCATTCAGGGACGTCCCGATCTCTGTTCTTGCGCGCAATCCTAGGCCAGTCTGCCAGCGCCGCAAGACGGCAAGGGAAGGAAGCGGATGCGCAACCGCCAGGTGTTGTATCGTCGCCGGCCGGCAGGACGCTTGACCGAGGATTGCTTCGCCTTCGCCGAAGCCGTGGCGCCGCTGCCGGAAGCCGGGCAGGTGCTGCTGCGCAACCGGTTCCTGTCGGTGGACCCGTATCAGCGCCGGCAGATGCTGGGGGTGCAGGGCTACCCGACCGAACTGCGCGAGGGTGGCGTGATGACCGGGCGCGGCGTGGCCGAGGTGGTGGCCAGCCGGCACCCGGATTTGGCGCGAGGGCGATGTGGCGCTGGGCGACTTTGGCTGGCAGGACTACGCGCTGAGCCATGGCCAGGGCCTGCGCCGGTTGGATGCGGCGGTGCGGCCGCTGTCGCTGCATCTCGGGCTGCTGGGGTCTTCCGGTGAAACCGCCTGGTACGGGCTGACGCAACTCGGCCGGCCGGAAGCCGGGGAGACGGTGGTGGTCAGTGCCGCCGGCGGCGCGGTGGGCAGCGCGGTGGGGCAGATTGCCCGGCTGCTGGGCTGCCGCGTGGTGGGCATTGCCGGCGGGGCGGAGAAATGCGCCGCGGTGGTGGAACGCTTCGGCTTCCACGCCTGCCTGGACTACCGCGCGCCAAACCTGACCGAACGCCTGCGCGCCGCGGCGCCGGCCGGGGTGGATGTGTGCTTCGAGAATGTCGGCGGCGCGGTGCTGGACGCGGTGCTGCCGGTGCTGAACCCCGGCGCGCGGGTGCCGCTGTGCGGGCTGGTGGCGCACTACAACGCGACGCAACCCTACGCCTTCGCCAATGTGATGAAGCTGCTGGACCAATGCGTGACGCTGACCGGCTTCCGCATCGGCCATGTGGCCCCGGCGCTGCGCGAGCAGGCGCGCGCCGCGCTGCTCGGCTGGTGGCGCCAGGGCGCGCTGCTGGCGCCGGAGACGGTGACCGACGGGTTGGAGACCGCGCCCGCCGCATTGGTGGGCATCCTGGATGGCGGCAATATCGGCAAGCGCGTCATACGCCTGCCCTGGGGGGATGAAGCATGAAGCGCAGGGCGGTACTGGGCGCGGCGGCGCTGTTGGCGGCACCGGCGGTGCGGGCGCAGGCGCGGCCGCTGCGGCTCATCATTCCCTTCGCCCCCGGCGGCGCGGCGGACAACACCGCCCGCACCATCGCCCGGCACCTGCCGGAACTGCTCGGCGTGCCGGTGGTGGCGGAGAACCGCCCCGGCGGCAACGGCATGATCGGCGTGGATGCGGTGGCCAAGGCGGCACCGGATGGCAGCACGCTGGTGCTGAGCGCGCTGGGCGCGCTGGTGGTGAACCCGCATGTGATGCGCACCGCCTACGACCCGCTGGTGGACCTGGAGCCGGTGACGCTGGCGGTGCGCAACCCGCTGGTGCTGGTGGCCAACCCCACCATGCCGGCACGGACCGTGGCGGAGATGCTGGTGCTGGCACGGGCCAGGCCGGGCGAGCTGGCGGTGGGCTCCTCCGGCACCGGCAGCACCAACCACCTGGCGATCGAGCTGCTGAACCTGATGGCCGGGGTGCGGCTGACGCATGTGCCCTATCGCGGCGAAGGCCCGGCGATGACGGATTTGGTGGGCGGGCAGATCCAGATGGTGATGACCACCATTGTCGCCGCGCGCGGCCATATCGAAGGCGGCCGCGCCCTGGTGCTGGGTACCGCGGCGGCGGAGCCCACCGGGATATTGCCCGGCGTGCCGACCATCGCGGCAGGCGGCGTGCCCGGCTATGCCGCCGACGCCTGGCTGGGCGTGCTGGCCCCGGCGCGGACCCCGGCCGCCACGGTGGCGCGGCTGAATGCCGCCATCGGCGAGGTGCTGCGCCGGCCGGAGATTGCCACCCAGCTGCGCGCCCAGGGCAGCGACCCGGCGCCGGGCAGCGCGGCGGAGTTCGCCAGCTACCTGCGCGCCGAATATGAGAAATACGGCCGGCTGGTACGCCAGGTGGATCTGAAGATGGAGTAGGGCGTCCGCGGCGGCGTTGCCCAGCCTAACCCTTCAGCGTCGCCACCACCTGGTCCTCGGCCACGGTGTCGCCCTCGGCCACGGTGATGCTGGCCACCACGCCATCGCGCGGGGCCATCACCGGGATTTCCATCTTCATCGATTCCAGGATCATCACCGGCTCCTCCTCGGCCACCGCTTCGCCCGGCGCCTTCAGGATCTTCCAGACATTGCCGCTGATTTCAGACTTGATCCGCGTGTCAGCCATGGCTGCATTTCCTCAGTTCTTGGTCTCGGTGGCCAGGCCGGTGTGGACATCACCGGCGCGGAAGGCGTCGCTGGCCAGCATGCGCTGGATGAAGGCAAGATTGGTCCTGATGCCCTGGACCTCGAAGCTGTCCAGCGCCTGGGCCAGCGCGGCAATGGCGGCGCCACGCGTGGGCGCATGGGCGATGACCTTGGCCAGCAGCGGGTCGTAATGCGGGGTGACGGTCATGCCCTCGCGGTAGCCGGTTTCCACCCGCAGCGTGGCGCTCTCGGCCGGCGGGCGGAAGCGATGCAGCGGGCCGGGGGAGGGCAGGAAGCGCACCGGGTCCTCGGCATAGACCCGGGCCTCGATGGCGTGGCCGTTCACCGCGATCTCGGCCGGCAGCACCGCGTCCAGCGCCTCGCCGGCGGCGACGCGGATCATGCTGGCCACCAGGTCGATGCCGGTGACCATTTCCGTCACCGCGTGTTCCACCTGCAGCCGGGTATTCATTTCCAGGAAGCTGAACTGGCCATCGGCGCCCAGCAGCATCTCCACCGTACCGATATTGTCGTAGCCCAACTGCGCCAGAATACCGGTGGCTTCCGCCGCCATGGCGGCGGCACGCGGGCGTGGCAGGCCGGGGGCGGGGGCTTCCTCGATCACCTTCTGGTGGCGGCGCTGCACGCTGCAATCGCGTTCGAACAGGTGGCGCACCTGGCCATGACGGTCGCCCAGCATCTGGAACTCCACATGGCGCGGGCGTTCCACCAGCTTTTCCAGATACACCTGGGCATCCGAGAAGCTGCGGCTGGAAATGGCGCGGCTGCGCTCCACCGCGGCCAGCAGCGCGGTCTCATCCGCCGCCGCCAGCATGCCGATGCCACCGCCCCCCGCCGCCGGCTTGACCAGCACCGGGTAGCCGATGCGCGCCGCCGCGGCCGTCACCTCGGCCGGGTCGGTGCCGAGCAGGCCGGAGCCGGCTGCCATCGGCATGCCGTGCTGCGCCATCAGCGCGCGGGCGGCGGTCTTCTCGCCCATCGCCTCGATCCAGCGCGGCGAGGGGCCGATGAAGACCAGCCCGGCCGCCTGCACCCGCCGGGCGAAGTTGGCATTTTCCGACAGGAAGCCATAGCCCGGGTGCAGCGCATCGGCGCCGCATTGCCGGGCCACTTCCAGCAGCCGGTCCTGGTTCAGGTAGCTGTCGCGCGCCGGGGCCGGGCCGATGGCGTAGGCTTCATCCGCCTCGGCCACGTAGCTGGCGGTGGCATCGGCTTCCGAATAAACCGCCACGGACCGCACGCCCAACAGCCGCAGCGCCCGCACCACGCGCGCGGCGACAGCGCCACGATTGGCGACCAGGACCTTGTGGAACATCAGCCTTCCGCGAGGAAGGCGATGGCCGCGGCGACGCCGCCCGGGGTGTGCGGCACCTTGGCCACCTGCATGGCCAGTTCCACCGTGCTGAGGGTCCCCAGGATCATCGGCTCGTTCAGGTCGCCCAGATGGCCGATGCGGAACACCTGGCCGTTCAGGCGGCCGAGGCCGCCGCCGAGCGAGACGTTGTACTTCTGCAGCGCCACGTTGCGCAGCACGTTGGCGTCATGGCCCTCGGGCAGCAGGATGGCGGTGACGCTGTCCGAGAAGCGATCGGCGTTCTGGCAGTAAAGTTGCGGCCCGTTGTTGCCCGACCAATGCCGCACGCAGCGCCGCACCGCTTCGGCCAGCCGGGCGTGGCGGGCGAAGACGCGGTCCAGCCCCTCCTCCTCCAGCAGCAGCCGCAGTGCTTCCTGCAGGCCGTAGAAGAAGCTGGTCGGCACGGTCCCGACGAAGCTGCGGTGCCGGCGCGTCAGCATCTGCGTCCAGCTCAGGTAGTGCTTCGGCATGGTGCTGGTGGCGTGGGCCGCCATGCCCTTGGCGGAAACACCGGTGAAGCTCATGCCGGTGGGCAGCATCAGCCCCTTCTGGCTGCCACCCACGGCGCAATCCACGCCCCATTCATCCATGCGGAAGTCGAAGCTGCCCAGCGAGGAGATGGTGTCCACCAGCAGCAGCGCCGGGTGGCCGGTGCGGTCCAGGATGCGCCGCACCTCCGGCACCGGCAGCGACATGCCGGTGGCGGTTTCGTTGTGCACCACGCACAGCGCCTTCAGCTTGTGGTCGCGGTCTTCGCGCAGCCGGGCTTCCAGCGCCGCCAGGTCCACGCCGCGGCGCCAATCGCTGGCCAGGGTCTCCGGCTGCAGCCCCAGGTCGGCCGCCATATGCGCCCAGCCTTCGGAGAAATAGCCGGTTTCGATCACCAGCAGCGCATCGCCCGGCGAGCACAGGTTCACCAGCGCCGCTTCCCAGGCGCCATGGCCGGAGGCGGTGTAGAAGAACACTTCCGATTGCGTCTTCAGCACCTGCTTCACGCCGGCGACGCAGCGGTCATACACCTCCAGGAAGGCGGGGTCGTTGAAGTCGATGGTGACATGCGCCTGGGCGTGCAGCACCGAATCCGGAATGTTGGTCGGGCCCGGATTGGCGAAGAACTGGCGGCCGCGCGGCTTCGGCGAGGTCATGGCATCGTTTCCCCTGGATTTGTTCGGCAATATCAACCGGGATCAGCCGCTTGCCAACAGCCCGGCCTGGCGAATCAGCTGCGTCAGCGTCACCCGGTCCCGCGCCACCAGGGCGGCGGCCTCGGCGGCGCTGCCCACCACGGCGTCGTTGCCGGTCTGGTCCAGCCGGGCGCGCACCGTGGGGTCGCTGGTGGCGTGGCGGAAGGCGGCGCCGAGGCGCTCCACGATGGGTGCCGGCGTGTTGGGGGCGGCGAAGATGATCATCCAGGTGGAGAGGTCGTAGCCGGGCAGCACCTCGGCGATGGCGGGCGTGTTCGGCAGGTTGGGGCGCCGCCGCGGGCCGGTGATGCCGAAGGGCCGGGCGCCATTGGCGAAGGCCGGTTGCAGGCTGCTTTCGCTGATGATCGCGGCGTCGATCCGCTGGCCGATCAGGTCGCGCGCCGCATCCGCCCCACCGCGATAGGGAATGTGTTCCAGCCGCACCCCGGCCATGTGCTGCACCAGTTCGCCCATCAGGTGGCCGATATGGGCAATGCCCGGGGTGCCGAAGGTCACCTCGCCCGGCCGGCGCCGCGCCTCGGCCAGGAAGCCCCGGAGGTCCTCGGCCGGGAAATCCTTCCGTACCCCCAGCACGTAGGGCGCCTGGGTGATCTGCGTCACCGGCACCAGCGCGCTGTAGTCCAGCGGCAGGTTCCGGTTGGCCGCCGGCAGGGTGATGCTGGTGACGCCTTCCACCAGCAGCGTGTAGCCGTCCGGCGGGCTCTGCGCCACGAAGGCGCCGCCCAGCGCGCCGGAGGCGCCGGTACGGTTCTCGATGATCAGCGGTTGGCCGAGATGCTCGCCGACCTTCTGCTGCAGGATGCGGCAGCAGGTATCCGCCACGCCGCCGGCGCTGTAGGCCACCACCAGGCGTACCGGGCGGTTGGGGAATCCCTCCTGCGCCAGCGCCGGGGTGGCCAGCGCGGCGCCGAGCAGGGCGCGGCGGGCGATCATGGCCCGCCCCGCTCGCCAATGTCCCACCACAGCCCGGCCATGATGCCAAGGCCCTCGCGCAGCAGGGGCGCCAGGGCGTGTTCGTCCGGGCCATGCTGGTTGCAGCCGGGGTAGCTGTTGGGAATCCAGATCGCCGGCGTGCCCAGCACGTCCAGGAACAGTCCGGAAGGCGAGGAACCGCTGCTGTTCGGCACGATGTTGGGCGTGCGGTTGGCGGTGCGTGCCATGCTGCGCGCCACCGCCTTCACCCAGGGGTCGTCCGGGTTGGTGCGGCTGGCGGGGAACATGCCGCGGGTCATCTTCTCCTCGATCCGCACCATGCCGAAGCCGTGCTGGTCCAGGTGGCGGCGCAGGTTGGGGATGATGGTCTCGGCCGGCACGTCCACGGTGTGGCGCACCTGCAACCTGGCGCGGGCGCTGCCCTGCACCGCGTTGGTCGGCGCATCCGGGTGGCCGCAGACGCTGGCCAGCACGATCACGCCAGTGCCGCCATAGATCCGCCGAGCCTTGGAGACGCCGGGTTCGCCCCAGTCCGGGCTGCCTTCCGGCGTGCCGGGAATATCCTCGAACACCAGCGCGTCGATCGCCTCGGTCACGCTGGCCGGCACCGCCTTGGGCAGCCAGCCATCCACCAGGATGGCGCCGCGCGGCGTGACGATGCTGGCCAGCGCGTGCGCCATGACGAAGCCCGGGTCGTCCAGCACGCCGCCCCAATGGCCGGAGTGATGTTCCTCCTTGCGGTAGTCCACAACCAGGTCGAACGCGTAGCCGCCGCGGGCGCCCAGCGTCATCTCCGGCATGAAGGTGGTCTGCCGCGGGCCGTCCAGCGCGATGAAGACATCGGCGGCGCATTTCTCCCGGTGCATCTCCAGGAAGTCCAACAAGCCGGGGGAGCCGACTTCCTCGCCGGTCTCGATGAAGAACTTCACGTTGAAGCCCAGGCTGCCGCGTTCGGCCAGCGTGGCGCGCAGGGCTTCCAGCGCGATCAGGTGCTGGCCCTTGTTGTCCACCGTGCCGCGGCCATACCACTTGTCGCCCTCGACCCCCACGGCCCAGGGGTCTCGGTTGTTGGTCCATTGCGGTGCCAGCCCGCGCACCACGTCGCCATGGCCGTAGATCAGGATGGTCGGCAGCGCCGCGCCCTCGACGCGTGTGGCCAGCAGCACCGGGCCATGGCGCGGGTCTGGATTGTCCAGGGTTTCGCAGCTGAAGCCCATGGGCGCCAGCATCGGCGGCAGGGTTTGCTGGCAGTAGCGGTACAGGTCCGGGCGGCGTTCCGGCATCTGGCTTTCGGTGGGCACCGCCACCAATTCGCGCAACGCGCCCAGGTAGCGACCACTATCGAAGCATTCATGGGCGCGGGCGATGGCGCCCTCACGCGATCCAACCATGGTAGTCCTCCGTTTGCGCGGCATCCTGGCATCATGGCACGGCGGATGCCACGCCCTGCCGCAACCCTGCACGGAACAACCCCGATGACCCTGCCTGGCGGCATGCCCCCCTCCACCCGCGACCTGGTCGGCTATGCCGGCGCCCCGCCCCACCCGCATTGGCCCGGCGATGCCCGGCTGGCGCTGAGCGTGGTGGTGAATGTGGAGGAGGGGGCCGAGTTCTCCCTGCTGTCGGGCGACGATCGCAACGAGCTGATGCCCGAAACCGGCCGACTGATGCAGGGCGCGCCCGACCTGTGCATGGAAAGCCAGTTCGACTACGGCGCCCGCGCCGGGCTGTGGCGGCTGCTGGATTTGCTGGACGGCTTCGGCGTGAAGGCGACGTTTTCCTGCTGCGGCCGGGCGGTGGCGAATACGCCCCTGCTGGCCCGCGAACCGCTCGCCCGTGGGCATGAGGTCAGCGCCCATGGCTGGCGCTGGGAAACCCATGCCGGCATGGCGGAAGCGGAGGAACGCGCGGTGATCGCCGGCACCGTCGCGGCCATCGAGCAAGCCTGTGGCCAGCGGCCGCTGGGCTGGCACACCAAGTCCTCGGCCAGCGTCAACACCAGGCGCCTGCTGCTGGAGGAAGGCGGCTTCCTGTACGACAGCGACGCCTATGACGACGACCTGCCGCGCACCGTGCAGGTGGCCGGCACGCCGCATGTGGTGCTGCCCTATGCCTTCGACACCAACGACATGCGCTTCGCCCCCGGCCAGGGCTTCGTCCAGCCGGAGGATTTCGCCAACTACTGCATCCACGCCTTCGACATGCTGCTGCGCGAAGGCGCCACCGCGCCGAAGATGCTCAGCATCGGCCTGCATCTGCGGTTGATCGGCCGCCCGGCCCGGCTGCGCGGGCTGGAACTGCTGCTGGAACATGTGCGCCGCCACCGGCAGGCGGTGTGGGTGGCGCGGCGGGTGGATATCGCCCGGCACTGGCGGGCGCTGGCCGGGCTGGGCTGATGGAACCGTGGCAGGGCTTCACGCCCGGCCCACCGCCGGCGCCGCCCTGGGTCGCCAGCCTGCCGGCGCAACTGCCGGATGGCCGGGTGCTGGCCTTGCCGATCCGCGACTATGGCGAGGTTGGCGTCGGCGGCTTCATCGCCAACCAGGCGGCCTTCCCGGTGGTGCACCAACTGGCGGAATGGCTGATGGCGGCGCTGCGCCCCTTCGCGCCCGAGGTGGTGGTGGCGTTGCCGACGCTGGGCCAGGTATTCGGCCCGCTGGTGGCGGAACGGCTGGGCCATGCCAACTGGGTGGCGCCGGGCTACACCCGCAAGCGCTGGTATGACGAGGCATTGAGCGTGGAGATGGCTTCCTCCACCGGGCCGCTGCCGCGCCGGCTGTGGCTGGACCCGCGGGTGGCCGGCCGGCTGGCCGGGCGCCGCGTGGTGCTGGTGGATGATGTCATCTCCACCGGCAGTTCCGCCCTGGCCGGCCTGGCGCTGCTGGCCAGGCTGGGGGTGCGGCCGGTGGCGCTGGGCGTGGCCATGGCGCAGGGCCACCGCTGGCAGGCCGGCTGGCCAGCGGAGGTCCCGGTGGCCGCCGCCTTCACCTCGCCGCTGCTGCGCCGCGTGCCGGGTGGCTGGGCGCCGGCCGGGGCGGTTGCCGGCTGAACCGCCCCCGGCCGGCGGGGTTCAGGCGCTCATCTGGATCGGCGGGCTGACATCGTCCGGGATCGGGCAGACATAGGGCGTCGCCGCGGTGCGCTCGGCATGGTCGGCGCGGGCGCGGGCGATCAGGGCCGGGTCCTTCAGCGCATCCACCGCGGTGCCGGCCATCACCTTGGCCACATGCACCATGCCCTTGTGCGCCAGCGGGGTCTTGCCCTGCGCCGTCAGCTGCCAGGAATGCCCCGGCGTGCCGATGGCATAGACCGCGCCGCGGGCCTGGATCAACGGCACCGCCCAGGAGACGTCGCCGACATCGGTGCTGCCCATCATCGGCGCGAAGGCGTTCTCCAGCGGCACGATCTGGTCAGCCAGGGTGACACCGCGTTTCTCCCGCAGGCCGTATTTGCGCCAGCCGGTGGTGATGTCCTCCTCCGACAGCGTGGCCTGGAACTTCGCCGCCAACTCGCGGTCGGCGTCGTCCCATTCCGGCGGGCCCAGGCGCATCATGTTGGCGTGCATGGCTTCGGCCAGCGGCGTGTTCATCAACAGGTTGGAGACGGCCGAGACCACCTGCGTGGTCACCTGCGTCTCGGTCATCAGCGCGGCACCCTCGCCGATCTTGCGGACGCGGGCGATCAGCCGGTTCAGCTCCGGCAGGTCGCGGGCGCGGACCAGGTAGCGCACCTTGGCGGTGGCCTGCACCACGTTGGGGGCAATGCCGCCGGCATCCAGGTAGGCGTAGTGGATGCGCGCATCGGAGGGCATGTGCTCGCGCATGTAGTTGACGCCGACATTCATCAACTCCACCGCGTCCAGCGCCGAACGCCCGAGATGCGGCGCGGCGGCGGCGTGGCTGCTGCGGCCGACGAAGCTGAAGTCGATGCGGGTATTGGCCAGGCTCTTCATGTCATCCACGGCGGTGAAGGCCGCCGGGTGCCAGGTCAGGGCGATATCGACATCCTTGAAGGCGCCGTCGCGCACCATGAAGCCCTTGGCGGCGCCGCCTTCCTCGGCCGGGCAGCCGTAGTAGCGCACGCGGCCGGGCAGGTTGTTGGCGGCCAGCCAGTCCTTCACCGCGGCGGCGGCCAGCAGCGCGGCGCTGCCCAGCAGGTTGTGGCCGCAGCCATGGCCGGCGCCATCCCCCGGCAGCGGGCGCTTCTCGGCCACGCCGGCTTCCTGGGACAGCCCCGGCAGCGCGTCGTATTCGCCCAAAATGGCGATCACCGGCCCGCCCTCGCCGGCCTCGCCCATCACCGCGGTCGGGATGCCGGCCAGGTTCTTCGTTACCCGGAAGCCCTCGGCCTCCAGCATGGCGGTGTGTTCGGCGCAGCTGCGATGCTCGGCGTAGCATAGCTCCGGCATGCCCCAGACCCGGTCGGCCAGGTCTTCGTACTGGCCCTTGCGCTGGTCGATCAGCTGCCAGATCTGTTCTGAGTTCTGCATGGTGCGGCCCTTCTGCTCGCCGCAGCAAAGCCCGGCCGGGGCGGCTGGCGCAAGGCCCGGTGCGGCGATAGGCTGACCGGCGACGAATGAGGGAGCGGAACGGTGCAGCTTGGCATGGTCGGCCTGGGCCGGATGGGTGGCAACATCGTGCGGCGGCTGTTGCGGGCGGGGCACCAGGCCGTGGTCTGGGACCGCGATGCGGCCCCCGGCGCCGCGCTGGCGGCCGAGGGCGCCCAGGCGGTGGCCGGGCTGGCGGCCATGGTCGCCGCGCTGGCGGCACCGCGCACCATCTGGGTGATGCTGCCCTCCGGCGCCGCCACCGAGGAGGCGCTGCGCGAGATCGCCGGCCTGCTCTCGCCGGGCGATGTGCTGATCGACGGCGGCAATTCCATGTGGAAGGACAGCGTGCGGCGCGGCCAGGAAATCCGCGCCAAGGGGCTGCACTTCCTGGATATCGGCACCTCCGGCGGGGTCTGGGGCCTGGCGCGCGGCTATTCGCTGATGATCGGCGGCGAGGACGCGGTGGTGCGCCGGCTGGACCCGATCTTCCGCGCCCTGGTGCCGGGCCGTGCCGCCGCGGAGCCGACGCCGGGCGCCGAGGGTCGCGACCCGCGCCCGGCCGAGGGCTATGTGCATTGCGGCCCGAACGGCGCCGGCCACTTCACCAAGATGATCCATAACGGCATCGAGTACGGCATGATGCAGGCCATGGCCGAGGGGCTGGACATCCTGCACCAGCAGGGCGTGGTCAGCGCCAGCCTGGCGGATGTGACCGAGGGCTGGCGCCGCGGCAGCGTGGTGGCCAGCTGGTTGCTGGACCTTACCGCCCAGGCGCTGGCGGCGGAGCCCGACCTGGCCAGCTATTCCGGCCATGTCAGCGACAGTGGCGAGGGCCGCTGGACCGTGGATGCCGCGGTGGAACAGGGCGTGGCCGCGCCGGTGCTGGCCGCCGCGCTGTTCGCCCGCTTCACCAGCCGGGACGACGAACGCTTTTCGATGAAGGCGCTGTCCGCCATGCGCAAGGGCTTCGGCGGCCACCTGGAGCCGCCGAAGCCGCCAGCCGATGCCCCGAAGGGCTGAAGCATGAGCCGCCTGGTTCTCGTCACCGGGGTTTCCGGCGTGGGCAAGTCCACCATCGGCAAGCTGCTGGCCGAACGGCTGGGGGTGACCTTCGCCGACGCCGATGCGTTCCACCCGCCGGCCAATATCGCCAAGATGAGCGCCGGGCTGCCGCTGGACGACGACGACCGCTGGCCCTGGCTGGATGCGATCGGCGACTGGCTGGACGCGCGCGGGGCGCTGGGCGACCGGCGCGGCGGCGGCGTGGTGACGTGCAGCGCGTTGAAGCGCAGCTATCGCGACCGGCTGCTGGGCGGCCGCCCCGCGGTGCGCCTGCTGTACCTGCATGGCGACCCGGCCCTGGTGATGGCGCGGCAGGCGGCGCGCGAGGGCCACTTCATGCCCGCCAGCCTGATGGCCAGCCAATACGCCGCGCTGGAAGCCCCGGCGCCGCAGGAACACGCCATTTTCCTGGCAGTGGACGACGACCCGGCGGCGATTGTACAGGCCGCGCTGCAACACCTCATCCCGTGAAGGAAAGCCCGATGGACCCGATCATCAAGGCCAAGCTGGAAAAGATCACCACCGCCACGCTGACGACGGTGCTGCTGAAGAAGGGGCTGCGCAACATCTGGATGCGCGGGCCGCAGCCCTTCACCCCCGCCGCCAAGGGCAAGCGCATGGTCGGTCCGGCCTTCACGCTGCGCTTCGTGCCGGCGCGCGAGGACCTGGCGACGCCGGAAAGCTGGTCCTCGCCGATCTCCACCCGCGCCGCCATCGAGGCGATGCCGGAAGGCTGCATCTGCGTGGCCGACGCCATGGGCGTGACCGATGCCGGCATCTTCGGCGACATCCTCTGCGCCCGCATGATGAAGCGCGGCGTCACCGCGCTGGTGACGGATGGCGCGGTGCGCGACGTGGCCGGCGTGGTGGGCACCGGCATGCCGGTGTGGTGCGCCGGTGGCGCGGCGCCGCCCTCGGTGGCCGGCCTTACCTTCGTGTCCTGGCAGGAGCCGATCGGCTGCGGTGGTGTCGCGGTATTCCCGGGCGACATCGTGGTGGTGGATGACGACGGCGCGGTGCTGATCCCGCAGGCGCTGGTGGCGGAAGTGACCCACCTCAGCGAGGAACAGGAACGCCTGGAAGCCTGGATCGTCAGCAAGGTGGAGGCCGGCGAGAAGCTGCCCGGCCTGTACCCGCCGAATGCCGAGAACAAGGCCCGCTACGAAGCCGAGAAGAGCAGGTAGGCCGATGTCCGCCGAGGAGATCGCGGCGGTCCGCGAAACGGTGCGTCGCTTCGTGCGGACGCGGCTGAACCCGCTGGAAGCCGCGATCGACGAGGCGGACGAGGTTGACGAGAGGCTGTTGGCCGGGCTGCGGCAGGAGATTGCCGCGCTTGGGCTGTATGGCTTCAACCTGCCGGAAGGCCTGGGCGGTCCCGGGCTTTCCGTGCAGGACCGGGTGCAGGTGCTGGAGGAGATCGGCCGCACCTCCATGCCGCTGACCGAATGCTTCGGCCACCTGCCGCTGTCGCTGACGCTGATGAGCGCGGACCAGCGCCAGCGCATTCTGCCGACGCTGCTGGATGGCAGCGAGACCATCACCTACGCCCTGACCGAACCCGATGCCGGCAGCGACCTCAATGCGCTGAAGCTGAAGGGTGAGCGCGTCGCCGGTGGCTGGCGGCTGAACGGCACCAAGCAGTTCATCAGCAATGTCGAGACCAGCGAATGGATCATCGTGCTGGCGACGACGGATGCCGGCGCGAACCTGAAGGGCCGGCTGACCACCTTCCTGATGCGGCGTTCCAACCCCGGGCTGAAGAACCTGGTGCGCTACCGCAAGATGGGCTGGCGCGGCTACCACCTGAACGGCTTCGTGCTGGAAGACGCCTTCATCCCGGATGCGGACGTGCTGGGCGCCCCCGGCGCCGGCTTCCTCACCATGATGGCCGGCATCAACCACGACCGCATCTTTGTCAGTTGCCGCTGTCTCGGCATTGCGCTGCGGGCGCAGGAAATGGCGCTGGACTATGCCAGGCAGCGCCGCGCCTTCGGTTCGGCCATCAGCGAATACCAGGGTATCCAGTTCATGCTGGCCGACAACGACGTGGAGATTGCCGCCGCGCGTGGCCTGATCCACGCCGCCGCCGTGGCCGCCGATGCCGGGGGCGATGAATTCCGCATCGCCGCCAGCCGCAGCAAGCTGTTCTGCTCCGAGATGGTCAACCGCGTGGCGGACCGCGCGCTGCAGGTATTCGGCGGCATCGGCTACATGCGCGACCTGCCGCTGGAACGCTTTTACCGCGACGCCCGCGCCTTCAAGATCGGCGAGGGCACCAGCGAGATGCAGCGCATCCAGATCGCCCGCGCCGCGCTGGGCGGCCGTTGATGTTCACGCTGCTGGCGGGGCAAGCGCCGGCCGTTGTTGCCCCCGGCCTGCGGGTTTCCCGCGCCGAGTTGCGGGCGGCCTCGCTGGCGCTGGCGGCGCGGCTGCACGCCCAGGGCTTCCGCCGCGGTGACCGACTGGCGCTGTGGCTGCCGGACGGCGCCGGCTGGCTGCAATGCGTGTTCGCCGCCGCGCAGCTGGGGCTGCTGGTGGTGCCGGTCTCCACCCGCTTCACCACCGCCGAGGTGCGCCGCGTGCTGGGCGTGGCGCAGCCGCGCGGGCTGGTGGTGCCGGACCATTTCCTGAAGACCGACTTCGTTGCCGCCGCGCGGGAACTGGCGGCCGAGAACCCCGGCCTGCAGGTGCTGGTGGCGCCGCCGCACGGCCTGCTGGAAGGTGTGGCGGGCGAGGCCCCGGCCATGGGCGAAGCGGGCGACCTGCTCTGCACCTTCTCCACCAGCGGCACCACGGGGGTGCCGAAGCTGGCGCCGCACACCCAGGCCAGCATCCTGCGCCATGCGCATAACGTGGCGGCGTATTTCGCCATGCAGGGCGGCGCCGCGCTGGGCGCGCTGCCGCTGTATGGCGTGCTCGGCTTCATGCAGGCCATGGCGGTGCTGGCGGCTGGCGGCACGCTGGTCTCGGTGCCGGTGTACGACCCGGCGCTGTGCGCGCGGTTGATCGACGCCGAGGGCGTGACGCATTTCTTCGGCAGCGACCAGATGTTCGACGCGGTGCTGGCGGTGCCGGGCGCCTCGCTCGCCTCCTGGCGCATCGGGGGCTACGCCGAGTTCGTCGGCTGGGGGGCGCGCGTGGCGGCGGCGGCCGAGGCGCGCGGCATTCGGCTGGTCGGGCTGTATGGCTCCTCGGAAGGGTTTTCGCTGCTGGCCGGGCGCGATTGGCGGGCGCCGCTGGCACAGCGCGTGGCGAATGGCGGCCGGCCGGTGTCGCCCGACATCAGCTTCCGCATCTGCGACCCGGAAACCGACGCGGTGCTGCCGCAAGGCCAGCCCGGCGAGTTGCAGTTGCGCGGCTACAACCTGCTGCCGCACTACGTGAACAACGCTGCCGCCACCGCTGCCGCCTTCACCGCGGATGGCTGGTTCCGCAGCGGCGACCTGGCGCTGGATGAGGGCGGCAGCTTCCTCTATCTGGCGCGGCTGAAGGACAGCCTGCGCCTGCGCGGCTACCTGGTGGACCCGGGCGAGATCGAGGCGCATCTGGCCGCGCACCCGGCGGTGGCGCAGGCCCAGGTGGTGGGGGTGAACCTGCCCGGCCAGGGCGATGTCGCGGTGGGCTTCGTCATTTTGCGCGAAGCCGCCCCAGGGGCCAACACGGAAGCCGCGCTGCTGGCGCATTGCCGCGCCGGCCTGGCCGCCTACAAGCAGCCGAGGCGGGTGCTGGCGGTGGTCGAATTCCCCGCCAACAATGGCCCGAACGGGGTGAAGATTCTGAAGCACAAGCTGCGCGACATGGCCGACGCAGCCCTGAAGGAAACGCCCGCATGAGCAGCCGCAAGCCGCCACCCCGGCCCGAGGAATTCCGGTTCTGGAGCAACGAGGTGGTGCGCGTCAGCGACACCGACCTGAACGGCCATGTGAACAACGGCGCCATCGGCGCCTATTGCGAAACCGGCCGCGCCGACCTGGTGAACGCGGTGGCCGGCGCGCCGCAGGACCGGCCCTTCAACCTGGCGGTCGCCCGCATCACCATCGATTACCGCCGGGAAGTGCATTACCCCGGCCGGGTGCGCATCGGTGGCGCCATTCTCTCCCTGGGCAATACCAGCTTCGTCATTGAACAGGCGTTGTTCGTCGGCGAGGACTGCGTGGCCACGGCGGAGAATGTCATGGTCCTGCTGGACCGGGTCAGCCGCAAGCCGGTGCCCCTCTCGCCCGAGGTGCGCGCGAAATTCCTTGCCCTGGCACCGATGCGCGCGGCGGTGGCGGCATGAAGCGCCGGGCCCTGGTGGCGGCCGCGCTGGCGGCGCCCTTCGCCGCGCGGGCGGCAAGCTGGCCGGAACGGCCGGTGCGCATCGTGGTGCCGTTTCCGCCCGGCGGCACGGTGGACATCATCGGCCGGCTGACCGCGCAATGGCTGCACGAGGCGACCGGCGGCAATTTCGTGGTGGAGAACCGCAGCGGCGCCGGCGGCAATATCGGCGCCCAGGCCGTGGCCCGCGCCCAGCCGGATGGCTATACGCTGCTGCTGGGCTCGCCCGGCACCCAGGCCATCAACACCCACCTGTACCCGAACCCGGGGTATGACGGCATTGCCGACTTCGCGCCCATCATCCTGATGACGCAGGTGCCGAACCTGCTGGCGGCGCATCCCTCGCTGGGGGTGAAGACGGCGGCGGAGTTGATCGCCCTGGCCAAGGCGCGGCGCATTGCCTATGGCGAGACCAGCATCGGCGGCAGCACGCACCTCTCGGCCGAACTGTTCCGGCTGCAGGCGGGCATCGAGGCCGACCATGTGACCTACCGTGGCAGCAGCCCGATGATGGCGGACCTGCTGCCCGGCCGCCTCGCCTATGGCGTGGACAACCTGCCGAGCATCCTGCCGCATATCCGCAGCGGTGCGCTGGTGGCGATCGGCGTCACCAGCCCGCAACGCTGGCCCGGCGCGCCGGAGATTCCGGCGCTGGGCGAAACCCTGCCGGGCTATGAGGTGACGGCCTGGTTCGGCCTGCTCGGCCCGCGCGGCACCCCGGCCGAGGTGGTGGAACGCGCCAACGCGGTACTGAACGCCAAGCTGGCCGAGGCCGGCCCGCGTGAGCGGCTATTGACCCTGGGCGGCACACCGGCCGGTGGCACGCCGCAGGACTACCTGGCGCTGATCCTGGCGGAACATCGCAAGTGGGGCGATGTGATCCGCCAGGCGGCGATCAAGCTGGAATGATCAGGCCGCGGCGCGGGCGCGCGGCAGCAGGCGTGCCAGCGGGGTGGCCAGCGCCAGGCCGGCGCCGAGCAGCACCGCGGTGGCAGCCAGCGCGCCCAGGGCATAGGTGACTTCCGGCGCACCGGCTTCCAGGCCGTGCGCCTGGCCATGCAGCAGGCCCACCAGCGCCACCAGCGGGGCGGCGGTGGCCAGCGGCAGCCGCACCACCAGCGCCGCCAGCACGCCCAGCAGCAGCACGGAAGCCAGGATGCCGGCTTCCACGCCCGGCATGGCCACGCCGACCATGCCCAGCGCCATGCCCAGGCCCATGGTGCCGAGGAAGGCACCCGGCAGCGCCAGCCGCGCCCGGCCGCCGAGCAGCCCGGCCCACAGCCCGACCGTCAGCATCACCACCACATGGTCCAGGCCCAGC
This sequence comes from Acetobacteraceae bacterium, assembly GCA_947373495.1. Classification (GTDB taxonomy): domain Bacteria; phylum Pseudomonadota; class Alphaproteobacteria; order Acetobacterales; family Acetobacteraceae; genus CAIMOR01. The sequence goes on along the minus strand of CANBXZ010000031.1, from coordinate 5,680 downwards.
AGCGGGTGCAGGAAACCGCCGGCCAGGCCGTGCGCCAGCGGGCCACCGGGATGCGCCAGCGCCGGCAGCGGGGCGAGGGCGAGGATGAGGGCGAGCTTCTTCATGCTGTCTTCCTTGGGGCAATGCCACCTTGCTGGAGGATGAAGGCGGCGATTTCCGCCACCCCCTTGTCCACCTTCAGGTTGGTGAAAATGAAGGGCCGCGCGCCGCGCATCTTCTTCGCGTCGCGGTCCATGACGCCGAGGTCCGCGCCCACCAGCGGGGCGAGGTCGATCTTGTTGATCACCAGCAGGTCGCTGCGGGTGATGCCGGGGCCGCCCTTGCGGGGGATCTTGTCGCCGGCCGAAACGTCGATGACGTAGATGGTCAGGTCGGCCAGTTCCGGGCTGAAGGTGGCCGCCAGGTTGTCGCCGCCGCTTTCGATGAACAGCACTTCCAGGCCGGGGAAGCGCGCCACCATGTCCGCCACCGCGGCCAGGTTGATGCTGGCATCCTCCCGGATCGCGGTGTGCGGGCAGCCGCCGGTCTCCACGCCCATGATGCGCTCGGGCGGCAGGCAGCCGGCGCGGGTCAGGAACTCGGCGTCTTCCTTGGTGTAGATGTCGTTGGTGATGGCGGCGATGTCGTGGCTGTCGCGCAGGGCGCGGCACAGCCGTTCGGTCAGCGCGGTCTTGCCGCTGCCCACCGGGCCACCGATCCCAACGCGGAACGGGCCATGGGGGGTCCGAGGGGCGGTACCGCCGGCGGGCTGGATCGGGGTGGTGCTCATGAGCGGAAGAGCCTCGTGTACTGGGTCTCGTGGCGCATGGAGAGCAGGTCCAGCATCGGGCTCGCGGTGCCCATGGTTTCAAGGTTGGCGGCAAGCGCGGCTGCGGCCGCGGCCTGCACGATAGGCTGCAAGGCGGCGGTGGCCAACTGCCCGTCGGTTTGGCCCAGCGGCACGATCCGCACCCCGGCCGAAACCAGGTTGGCGGCGAAGGCGGCCAGCCAGGCGGTAACGCTGGCCAGCAGCGGCACGGCCTGGAAGCCGGCCACCGCGCCGAACGCCACCGGATGCGACAGCCGCCCGCCATGGCGCGCGGCAAGGCCGGCGAAGCGCGCATCCGGCCAGGCCGTGGCGGTGATGCTGGTGAAGCTGGTGCCCTGCTGCATCGTCTCCAGCGCGGTTTCAGCGGTGCCGCGCCAGGCGGCGGCCAACTGCGCCACCTTGTCCAGTGCGCGCGGCTTGTTGGCCGCGGCGGCACGGTGGGCTGCCACCAGCAGCGCCGCATCCACCCGCCCGGCGCCATGGCGCAGCACCGTGGTGATGTAGCCGGCCAGGTCGCCCCTGTCCTTGACCATGCCGGCTTCCACCGCGGTTTCCAGCCCGTGGCTGTAGCTGAAGGCACCGACCGGATAGGCGGGGGAAAGCCAGGTCAGCAGCCGGTACAGCGCGGCGCTGTCAGTGCTCATGGTCGCAGTGGTCACCGTGGCCGTGGCCGTGGCCGTGGCCGTGCCCGTGGTGCCCATGGTCGTGCGGATGCGCGTGGCCATGGGCATGGCCGTGGTGGCGGTTGTGTTCGCCATAGGCGCCGCCCTCCGGGTTGAACGGCGCGCTGACCTGCCGGGCGTCGGCGCCCATGCCGCGCAGCATGGCCAGGATGACGTGGTCATCGCGGATCAGCAGCGCATCGGCGCGGATCTCGGTGGGCAAATGCCGGTTGCCCAGGTGCCAGGCCAGCCGGGCCAGGCGTTCCGGGGTTTCGGCGCGCACTTCAACCAGCGGTTCCGGCGCGGCCTGCACCAGCACCACGCCACCACCTTCCAGCAGCAGGCCATCGCCATGGCGCAGCGGCACGGCTTCCTCCAGGTCCAGCAGGAAGGCCAGGCCGCGTTCACCCACGTAGCGGCGGCGGCGGCGGAAGCGGTCGTCGAAGTCCAGCGTCACCACGTCGCGCGCGGTGCGTGCCACCCAGCCGCCGGCGGGCAGCACCTGGATGGCGCGAGGGAGGGTTGCTTCGGTCATGGTCAGAACAGGAAGTAGCGCTGCGCCATCGGCAGCACCTTCGCGGGTTCGCACACCAGCAGTTCGCCGTCGGCGCGCACCTCGTAGGTTTCGGCGTTCACCTCAATCCGCGGCAGCGCGTCGTTCAGCACCATGCTGCGCTTGGTGATGCCGCCGCGGGTGTTCTGCACCGCGGCGACGATGCGGTTCAGCCCCAGCCGGTGCTGCACCCCATCCTCCAGCGCCGCCCGGCTGACGAAGGTGATGGCGCTGGCGGCCATGGATTTGCCGAAGCCGGCGAACATCGGCCGGTAATGCACCGGCTGCGGTGTCGGGATACTGGCGTTCGGGTCGCCCATCGGCGCCATGGCGATGCTGCCGCACTTCAGGATCATGTCCGGCTTGACGCCGAAGAAGGCCGGGGACCACAGCACCAGGTCGGCGTACTTGCCCACCTCCACGCTGCCGACATGCTGGGCGATGCCCTGCGAGATGGCCGGGTTGATGGTGTACTTGGCGATGTAGCGGCGGGCGCGCAGGTTGTCGTTGTCGCCCGTCTCCCCCGCCAGCCGGCCGCGCTGCTGCTTCATCTTGTGCGCGGTCTGCCAGGTGCGGATGATGACCTCGCCGCAGCGGCCCATGGCCTGGCTGTCGCTGCTCATCATGCTGATGGCGCCGAGGTCGTGCAGGATATCCTCGGCCGCGATGGTTTCCTTGCGGATGCGGCTTTCGGCGAAGGCCACGTCCTCCGGAATGCGCGGGTCGAGGTGATGGCACACCATCAGCATGTCCAGGTGCTCGTCCACCGTGTTGATGGTGTAGGGCATCGTCGGGTTGGTGCTGGAGGGCAGGAAGTTCGGCTCGCCGACAACCCGCAGGATGTCGGGCGCATGGCCACCGCCGGCACCCTCGGTGTGGAAGGCCTGCAGGGTGCGGCCGGCAATGGCCTTGATGGTGCTCTCGACGAAGCCGCTTTCGTTCAACGTGTCGGTATGGATCGCCACCTGCACGTCGAAGGCATCCGCCACCGCCAGGCAGGTGTCGATGGCCTTGGGGGTGGTGCCCCAATCCTCATGCAGCTTCAGGCCGGCGGCGCCGGACAGGATCTGTTCCTCCAGCGCCGCCGGCAGGGCGGCGTTGCCCTTGCCGAGGAAACCCAGGTTCACCGGCAGCCCCTCGGCCGCCTGCAGCATGCGCGCCATGTGCCAGGGGCCGGGCGTGCTGGTGGTGGCCAGCGTGCCATGCGCCGGGCCGGTGCCGCCGCCGAACATGGTGGTGATGCCACTCGCCAGCGAATCCTCCACCTGCTGCGGGCAGATGAAGTGGACATGCACGTCCAGGCCCCCGGCGGTGAGGATGCGGCCCTCGCCGGCGATGATCTCGGTGCCCGGGCCGATGACGATGGTGACGCCCGGCTGGGTGTCCGGGTTGCCGGCCTTGCCGATGGCGGCGATGCGGCCGTCCTTCAGCCCCACATCGGCCTTCACCACGCCCCAGTGGTCCAGGATGACGGCATTGGTGATGACCGTGTCCATGGCGCCTTCGGCGCGGGTGCGCTGGGATTGTCCCATGCCATCCCGAATCACCTTGCCGCCGCCGAACTTCACCTCCTCGCCATAGGTGGTGTGGTCGCGTTCCACCTCGATGATGAGGTCGGTGTCGGCCAGGCGGATGCGGTCGCCGGTGGTGGGGCCGTACATGCCGGCATAGGCACTGCGGGAAATGCGCGCGGCCATGGCTCAGACCTTCCCTTCGGTTTCGCCGCGGAAGCCGTGCACCACCCGGTCCCCGGCGAAGGGTACCAGGCGGACCTTGCGGCGCTGGCCGGGTTCGAACCGCACGGCGGTGCCGGCGGCGATGTCCAGCCGCTGGCCGCGCGCGGCAGCGCGGTCGAAGGCCAGGGCGGGGTTGGTTTCGGCGAAGTGGTAATGGCTGCCAACCTGCACCGGGCGGTCCCCGGTATTGGCCACTTCCAGCTCCACCACCGGGGCGCCGGCGTTGAGTTCGATCTCGCCGGCGGCCGGCAGGATTTCGCCCGGGATCATCGGCGGGGTGCCTTCTGCTTGGTGGCGGGCCGCTTGGGCGCCGGCTTGTTCGCCGGTGCGGCTTTCGGCGCGGCCTTGCGACCAGCGGCTTTCGCCGCCGGCTGCTTCAGGGGCGCCGCCTGCCTGGTTGGCGCGGCTTTCCTGGCGGCGGGTTTCGCGGGGGCCTTGGCGACGGCCCGCTTTGCCGGAGCCTGCGCGGTGGCCCGCTTCGCTGCGGCCTGCGCCGGCCGGGCCTTCGCTGCTGGCTTGCGCGCCACCACCTTGCGCGTCGCCTTGGCTGGCGGCGCCGGTTCGCGGATGGGCTCGTGCACCGTCACCAGCTTGGTGCCGTCCGGGAAGGTGGCTTCCACCTGGATCTCGTGGATCATCTCGGCGATGCCGTCCATCACCTGGGCGCGGGTCAGCACATGCGCGCCGTCCTGCATCAGGCTGGCCACGCTGCGGCCGTCGCGGGCGCCTTCCACCACGAAGTCGGTGATGAGGGCGATCGCCTCGGGGTAGTTCAGCTTCACGCCGCGTTCCAGCCGGCGGCGCGCCACCGTCGCCGCCATGGCGATCAGCAGCTTGTCCTTCTCGCGAGGGGTCAGGTGCATGCGATGCTTCGTCCCAGAATCGTGCGGATCATGGCCCGGCCGGGTGTGGCTCGTCCATAAGCAGCGGCTTCAGGTGTGCCACAGCCGGGGCAGTCGCGCCGGTTGGCCCAGGGCGGCGTGGCGCAGCGTGATGATGGCTTGGGCAATTGCATCCCGAACGGTCATTGCCTCGCCAAGGAAGCGCGCGAGCAGCAGCCCCGGGCGGGGAAGGGTGGCCGCCCCCGGGGCGCCTTCCAGCGCCGCCCGCAGCGTGGGCAGATGCGCTTCGGCGCCAGGCGCGGCCAGCAGCAGCGTCGCCATCGCCTCGGCGCCGGCAAAGCCGAGCGGCGCGGCGAGGCGTTCCGCCAGGTCCGCCTCCAGCGCCAGGCCGTCGGCCCAGAGCAGGCCGGCCGGGCCATGCAGGCGCCAGCGGTCCAGCACCTGGCCGTGGCGCATGGTCTCGCCGCGGGCGCTGCGGCCGAACACCATCATCTCCGCCGCCAGCAGCCGGGCGCCCGGGGCCAGGTGGGCTTCCATGCGGCGGTGCAGGCGGGCGCCGTCGAACAGGATGGTTTCCTGCGGCAGCCATTCCAGCGTGGCGTCGGTGCCGAGTTCCAGGCGCGTGGTCACCCGGGTGGCCGGGCCCAGGCTGCGATACACCTTCTCTGCCGCCGGGGTGCTGAGCGTGGCGGTGCAGCCCGGGCCGAGCAGGGCCTCGGTGGCCAGGGCGTCGCCGCCGGCCAGGCCGCCGGCGCAGTTGACCAGCGCGGCGGTGGGCGGCTCGCCGGGTTCGGGGGTGGGGAACAGCACGCGCAGCGGGGCCTGCTGGTACAGCCGGGCCAGGGCGGTGCCGCGTGGGGTTTGGGCGAATTCCAGCCGGGTGGCGCCGTTGGCGCGCTGGTGGGTCGCGCCGGAGGCGCGCGGAGCAGAGTCACCGGAGGCGCGCGGAGCAGAGTCGCCGGAGGCGCGCGGAGCGGGGACGCCGGCGGCGCGCGGAGCGGGGACGCCGGAGGCGCGCGGAGCGGGGACGCCGGAGGCGCGCGGAGCGGGGACGCCGGAGGCGCGCGGAGCGGGGACGC
>CANBXZ010000030.1 GCA_947373495.1 Acetobacteraceae bacterium | reverse complement strand
GTGGATGCGCGGCTGCCGTTCTGGGTGGCGGGTGGCCTGGCCTTGCTGAACTTCGCCTATGGCTATTTCGTGCTGCCGGAATCCCTGGCGGTGGAAAAGCGCGCGCCGTTCCGCTGGCGCCGCGCCAACCCGGTGGGCTCCCTGGCGCTGCTGCGGGAACACAAGGGGCTGCTCGGGCTCGCCGGGGTGCACTTCCTGTCTCAGTTGGCACATGTGGTGCTGCCCAGCATCACCGTGCTGTACGCCACCGTGCGCTATGGCTGGTCCGAGGCCAGCATGGGCCTGGCGCTGGCGGCGGTGGGGGTGTGCTCGGCCGTGGTGCAGGGCGGGCTGGTGGGCCCGGTGGTCAAGCGGCTTGGGGAGCGGCGGGCGATGGCGCTGGGCCTGGCCTTCGGCACGCTGGGCTTTGTCGGCTACGGCCTGGCGCCGACCGGCTTCTGGTTCATGGCGGCGCTGCCCTTCGTGGCGCTGTGGGGCGTGGGCGGCCCGGCGCTGCAAAGCCTGATGTCCCGCCGGGTGGAAGCCGAGGCCCAGGGCCGGTTGCAAGGCGCCGCCAGCAGCGTGCAGGGCCTGGCTTCGCTGCTGGGGCCGACGCTGTTCGCCGGCAGCTTCGCCTGGGCGCTGGATGGCGGCTGGGGCCCACCGGGCACGCCCTTCCTGCTGGCCGGCGGCCTGCTGCTCGGCGCGCTGGCGCTGGGCTGGCGGGTGACCCGACCGGCCGGGCCCTGAGCACCACCGCCAGCAGCGCCGATCAACGCCCAGGCCGGTGAGATGCCGCGGGCTGCATGCCGTGCGGTGATGCCGGCTCAGGCGATGGTGCTCTGGCTACCCCCGCCGCACCACATAGTCCGCCGCTTCCAGCGCGGCGACGATGGCGTTGCCCTGGGCGGCGTCGCGTACCTCGATCATCAGTTCGAGTTCCGCGTCCTTCACCGAGGGCGCAGCGAACAGGCGCTTGTGCTCTACCTCGATGACGTTGCCGCCGGCCGCCGCCACGCGGGTGGCGATGTCGGCCAGCACGCCCGGGCGGTCGGGGATGTCCAGGTGGACGCGCAGGATGCGGCCATCCCGCAGCAGGTTGCGCAGGAACACATTGGCCAGGATGCGGGCGTCGATATTGCCGCCGCAGATCACCGTGGCCACGGTCTTGCCGGCGAAGCGTTCCGGGAAGGCCAGCAGCGCGGCCACGCCGGCCGCGCCGGCCCCCTCGGCCACCACCTTGGCGCCCTCGGCCAGCAGGGCGATGGCCTGTTCCACCGCGCGTTCCGGCACCACCAGCACTTCCGTGCGCAGCAGCCGCAGCTGGGCCAGCGGCAACTCGCCGACATCCCGCACCGCAATGCCCTCGGCGATGGTCGGGCCGCCGACATTCACCGGCAGCCCGGCCAGGCGCTGGGCCATGGCGGGGTAGCCTTCGACCTCCACGCCGAACACCGGCAGGCCCGGGCGCAGCGTGGCGGCCGCGGTGGCGCAGCCGGCCAGCAGCCCGCCGCCGCCCACCGGGAAGAACATCGCGTCCAGTGGCTCGGTGCAGTCGGCCAGCATTTCCAGCGCCACGGTACCCTGGCCGGCGATGACGGCGGGGTCGTCATAGGGGTGGATGAAGACCAGGCCCTGGTCCTTGGCCATGGCATGGGCATGGGCCGCGGCCTCGGCCAGGGTTTCGCCGTGCAGCACCACCTGGGCGCCCCAGCCTTCGGTCCGCACCACCTTGGTGGCGGGGGTGAAACGGGGCATGACGATGACGGCGCGAATGCCGGCCAGGGCGGCATGGCGGGCCACTGCCTGGGCATGGTTGCCGGCCGACATGGCGATGACGCCGGCGGCGCGTTCCGTGGCGTTCAGCAGCGCGATGCGATTGGCGGCGCCGCGTTCCTTGAAGGCGCCGGTGGCCTGCAGGTTGTCCAGCTTCAGGTGCACCCGGCAGCCGGTGGCGCGGGAGACGGCGTCGCTGACAAGCATGGGGGTACGCAGCACCGCGCCTTCAATGCGGCGGGCGGCGGCCTCGACATCGGCGAGGGTCACGGCGGGGGCGGCGACCACCCCCTGGTCCAGCGGAGACATGGCGGAAGTCCGGGGTTGCAGGCGGGCCATACACACCCGCCCGGCCCTGGAAGCAAGCCCTTGCTGCGGCGCAGCAGGGAAGCAGGACTGCGGCGCAGCAGGGAAGCAGGACTGCGGCGCAGCAGGGAGGCAGGACTGCGGCGCGGCGGAAACACCGCTCTGCGCCGCAGCGAAGCCTCAGTTGTAGCGCACCGCGGCAATTTCATAGGCGCGGGCGCCGCCCGGGGCAGGCACCTCGACGCTGTCGCCGACCTTCTTGCCGATCAGGGTCCGGGCCAGCGGCGAGGAGATGGAGATGGAGTTGACCTTCATGTCGGCCTCATGCTGGCCGACGATGCGATAGGTCTTCTCCTCCTCGGTTTCCTCGTCGATCACGGTGACATAGGCGCCGAACTTCACCTGGTTGCCGGACAGCTTGGAGACGTCGATCACCTCGACCGAGGGGATGATGCCTTCCAACTCGCCAATGCGGCCTTCGATGAAGGACTGGCGTTCTCGCGCCGCATGGTATTCGGCGTTTTCCGACAGGTCGCCATGGGCGCGCGCCTCCGCGATCGCACGGATCACGGCCGGGCGCTCCTCGCTCTTCAGCGTCCTGAGCTCATCTTCCAGCTTCGCCAGACCTACCGCGGTCATGGGGAACTTCTGCACGGCGCGTCTTTCCTTCAGCCAGTCCCCCGCCTGCCAGCCCCAGCCAGTTGGCTGCGGCGAGGTGTATGGCGGGGGCAAACACAAATAACGGGGGTGCGGTTCCGGCGCCCCCGCCATGCTCAGAACGAATGGCTAAAGTAGGACTGCAACGGGGCTACATCAAGGGTTCCGGCCCGCAAGGCCGCAATGGCATGTACCGCCGCCCGGGCGCCCGCCGCGGTGGTGAAGTGCGGAATCCCGTGGGTCAGCGCCGAACGGCGGATATCAAAGCTGTCCGAGACGCTCTGGCCGCCGCCCGAAGTATTGATGACAAGCTGAATATCCCCGGACTTGATGCTGTCCACGCAGTGCGGCCGGCCTTCCAGCACCTTGTTCACCACCTGGCAGGCCAGCCCGGCTTCCCGGATGCGCGCCGCGGTGCCGCGGGTGGCCAGCACGGCGAAGCCCATGTCGATCAGCCGCCGGGCCATGGTGACGGCTGCGGCCTTGTCGCTTTCCTTCACCGAGATGAAGGCCGAACCGCCGTCCGGCAGCTTCACCCCGGCGCCCAGCTGGGCCTTGAGGAAGGCGCGCTCGAACGAGACGTCCAGGCCCATGACCTCGCCGGTGGACTTCATTTCCGGGCCCAGGATCACGTCCACATTCGGGAAGCGGTTGAACGGGAACACCGCTTCCTTGACCGCCACGTGGCGGTACACCGCGTCGTCGTCCAGGTTGAACTCGGCCAGGCTGGCGCCGGCCATCACCCGGGCGCCGATCTTGGCCACGGCCACGCCGGTTGCCTTGGCCACGAAGGGAACCGTCCGCGATGCCCGCGGGTTCACCTCAAGGACAAAAATCTCGCCGTCCTTGACCGCGTACTGCACGTTCATCAGGCCGCGCACCTTCAGCGCCTTGGCCATCGCCTCGGTCTCGGCCTTCAGCTCGGTCACGATGCTGGGCGGCAGCGAATAGGGCGGCAGCGAGCAGGCGCTGTCACCCGAATGGATGCCAGCTTCCTCGATGTGCTCCATCACCCCGGCCACATATACCCGGCCGTCATTGTCGCAGATGCAGTCCACATCCACTTCGATGGCATCGGCCAGGTACTGGTCGATCAGGATCGGGTTCTCGCCCGAGACCTTCACCGCTTCCTGGCCAAAGCGCAGCAGCTGTTCCTTGTTGTAGGCAATCTCCATGGCGCGGCCGCCCAGCACGTAGCTGGGGCGCACCACCACCGGGTAGCCGATGCGCTCGGCCTGCACCAAGGCTTCGTCCAGGTTGCGGGCGATGCCGTTCTGCGGCTGCTTCAGGCCCAGGCCCTTCAGCAGTTGCTGGAAGCGCTCGCGGTCCTCGGCGATGTCGATGGCTTCGGCCGAGGTGCCCAGGATGGGAATGCCGGCCTTGTGCAGCGCCTGGGACAGCTTCAGCGGCGTCTGCCCGCCATACTGCACGATGCAGCCCAGCAGGGTGCCGTTCTCCTGTTCCTTGCGGATCAGGCTGATGACGTCCTCGGCGGTCAGCGGCTCGAAGTACAGGCGGTCGCTGGTGTCGTAGTCGGTGCTGACGGTTTCCGGGTTGCAGTTGACCATGATGGTCTCGAACCCGGCATCCTTCAGCGCATAGGCGGCGTGGACGCAGCAATAGTCGAACTCGATGCCCTGGCCGATACGGTTCGGCCCGCCGCCCAGGATGATGATTTTTTGTTTGTCGGTCGGCCGGCTTTCGCACACGGGCGTGCCGAAGCCGCCTTCATAGGTGCTGTACATGTAGGGCGTTTCGCTGGCGAACTCGGCGGCGCAGGTGTCGATGCGCTTGAACACCGGGTGGACGCCCAGGCGGTCGCGCAGCGCCACCACGTCGGTCTCCGGCACGCCGGCCAGGTGGCCCAACTGCTTGTCGGAAAAGCCCAGCGCCTTCAACTGGCGCAGCGCCACGGCGTTCTGCGGCAGGCCATGGGCGCGCACCGGCGCCTCGGCTTCCACCACCTTGGCGATTTCACGGATGAACCAGGGGTCGAAGTGGCAGGCCTGGTGGATCTCATCCACGCCCATGCCGGCGCGCAGCGCCTGCGCCACCATCAGGGTACGGTCCGGCCGCGGTGTGGCCAGGGAGGCATGGAAGGCCTGCATGCTGCCATCGCCCGGCGCCGGGATCTCATCCAGGCCGGAGAAACCCGTCTCCAGGCTGCGCAGGCCCTTCTGCAGCGCCTCGTTGAAGGTGCGGCCGATCGCCATCGCCTCGCCCACCGACTTCATGCTGGTGGTCAGCGTGGCCGGGGTGCCGGGGAACTTCTCGAAGGTGAAGCGCGGGATCTTCACCACCACGTAGTCGATCGTCGGCTCGAAGGAAGCCGGCGTCACCTTGGTGATGTCGTTGGCCAACTCGTCCAGCGTGTAGCCCACCGCCAGCTTGGCGGCGACCTTGGCGATGGGGAAGCCGGTGGCCTTGGACGCCAGCGCCGAGGAGCGCGACACGCGCGGGTTCATCTCGATGATGACGATGCGGCCATCGGCGGGGTTGATGCCGAACTGCACGTTGCTGCCGCCGGTATCCACGCCGATCTCGCGCAGGCAGGCGATCGAGGCATCGCGCAGCCGCTGGTATTCCTTGTCGGTCAACGTCAGGGCAGGGGCCACCGTCACGCTGTCGCCGGTGTGCACGCCCATCGCGTCCAGGTTCTCGATGGAGCAGATGATGATGCAGTTGTCCGCGCTGTCGCGGACCACTTCCATCTCATATTCCTTCCAGCCGACAACGCTTTCCTCGATCAGCACTTCCGTGGTGGGGGAGGCATCGAGGCCGGAGCTGACGATCTGCTCGAACTCCTCCTTGTTGTAGGCGATGCCGCCGCCGGTGCCGCCCAGCGTGAAGGAAGGCCGGATGACGCAGGGCAGCTTGACGATCTCGATCGCGCGGCGGGCTTCCTCCATGGAATGCGCCACTTCGCTGCGCGGGCTCTCGATGCCGATCTTGGTCATCGCGTCGCGGAACTTCAGCCGGTCCTCGGCCTTGTCGATCACCTCGGCCTTGGCGCCGATCAGCTCGCAATTCCAGCGCTTCAGCGCGCCGCTGGCGTCCAGCTTCATCGCCGTGTTCAGCGCGGTCTGCCCGCCCATGGTCGGCAAAATCGCGTCCGGGCGTTCCTTGGCGATGATCTTTTCCACCACCTCGGGCGTGATCGGCTCGATGTAGGTGGCGTCCGCCAGCCCCGGGTCGGTCATGATGGTGGCCGGGTTGGAGTTCACCAGGATCACCCGGTAGCCCTCCGCCCGCAGCGCCTTGCAGGCCTGGGCGCCGGAATAGTCGAACTCGCAGGCCTGGCCGATGACGATGGGGCCGGCACCGATGATGAGGATGGACTTGATGTCCGTGCGCTTCGGCATGGGAGCCTCCTAGCGGGAAGGTTGCAGCGCCAGCTTCGCGGCCAGCAGGCCCAGCGCGGTGCCAAGCACCCAGCGCTGCGCCGCCATCCAGAACGGGCGACCGGTGAGGAAACGGGAAACGCCGCCGGCGCAAAGCACCAGCAGGCCGTCGAAGAGCGTACAGACCAGCACCTGCACGGCGCCGAGGATGGCGGCCTGCAGGAACACGTCGCCACGCTCGGGCGACAGGAAGGGCGGCAGCACCGCCATGTAGAACAGTGCCACCTTGGGGTTCAGCAGCGCCGTGGCGGCGCCGAGCGAGAACAGCCGCAGGCTGCCCTCTCGTGGCATTTCCTGCGGCGCGAAGATCGGCCTGCCGCCGGGGCGCACGCATTGCCAGGCCAGCCAGGCCAGGTAGGCGGCGCCGCCCAGCCGCAGCACGTCCCAGGCGTAGGGCACAGCCAGCAACGCCGCGGTGATGCCGGCCGCCGCCAGCAGCGCGATGGCCAGTGAGCCGAACTGGCAGCCGAACAGCGAGACGACGCCCGCCCCGGTGCCCTGCGCCAGGGTGCGGGAGACGAGGTAGAGCATGTTCGGCCCCGGCGTCAGCGCCAGCCCGAGCGAGAGCGCGGCGAACACCAGCAGCGTCTCGGGGGCCGGCATGGCCTAGCCCTGCACGCTGAAGCCGCCATCCACCGGGATGGCGGTGCCGGTGATGAAGGCAGCCGCGTCGCTCGCCAGGAAGGCGGCGATGCCCTCGAAATCCGCCGGGCTGCCCCAGCGCTTGGCCGGGGTGCGGCGCAGCACGTCCTCGTTCAGCGCCGGCATGTCGGTGCGGGCCTTGCTGGTCAGGTCGGTGTCGATCCAGCCCGGCAGCAGCACGTTCACGGTAATGCCGTCGGGCGCCCAGGCCACGGCGGTGCTGCGCGTCAGCTGCACCACGCCGCCCTTGCTGGCGCCATAGGCCACATGCATCGGCATGCCGAAGATGGAAAGCATGGAGCCGTTGTTGATGACCCGGCCATGGCCGCTGGCCTGCAAGTGCGGGTAGGCGGCCTGAGAGGCCAGCATGGCACTGGTCAGGTTGGTGGCCAGCACCTGGTGCCAGTCCTCCAGCCTGTAGTCTTCCGGCCGGCGGCGGATGTTCATGCCGGCGTTGTTCACCAGAATGTCCAGCCGGCCGAGCTTGGCCACGGTCTCGTCCACCATGGCCTGGATGCTGGCGGGGTCGGTCACGTCCACCACCACGGCGATGGCCTGCGCGCCCAGCGCCTGCAATTCGGCCACGGCGGCGGCATTTTTGGCGGCGTTGCGCCCGGCCACGGCCACCGCGGCGCCGGCCTTGGCCAGCCCGCGGGCCAGCCCCAGGCCAATGCCGCCATTACCGCCGGTGACCAGCCCGACGCGACCCTTCAGGTCAAACACCGGCCTTGGCCTTGTCGATCATCGCGGTGAAGCGATGGAACAGGTAGTGGCTGTCGGTCGGGCCCGGGCTGGCTTCCGGGTGGTACTGCACGCTGAAGGCCGGCTTGTCGTCGCAGGCCAGGCCCTCGTTGGAGCCATCGAACAGCGACACATGGGAAACCCGCACCCCGGCCGGCAGCGTCTTCGCATCCACCGCGAAGCCGTGATTCTGGCTGGTGATCTCCACCTTGCCGGTGGCCAGGTCCTTCACCGGCTGGTTGGCGCCGCGGTGGCCGCGGTCCAGCTTGTAGGTCTTGGCGCCCAGCGCCAGCCCCAGCAACTGGTGGCCGAGGCAGATGCCGAACACCGGCACGCCCTTGGCCAGCACCGCCTGAATGGCCGGCACGGCGTAAACCCCGGTGGCCGCGGGGTCGCCCGGGCCGTTGGAGAGGAACACGCCATCCGGCTGGTGGCGCAGGATGTCCTCCGCGCTGGCGGAGGCCGGCACCACCGTCACGGCGCAGCCGGCGGCGGCCAGGCAGCGCAGGATGTTGCGCTTCGCCCCATAGTCAACCGCCACAACCTTGTACTTCGGCGCGGTCTGGGTGGCGTAGCCGGTGGGCCAGACGTATTCGGCCTCGTCCCAGGTGTAGCTCTGGCTGCAGGTCACGTCCTTCGCCAGGTCCATGCCTTCCAGCCCGGGCCAGGCGGCGGCCTGGGCGCGCAGCGCCGCCAGGTTGAACCTGCCATCGGCCGGGAAGCACAACACGCCGTTGGGCGCGCCGCCGTCGCGGATGCGCGCGGTCAGGGCGCGGGTATCCACGCCGGCAATGCCCGGGGTGCCGTGGCGCTTCAGCCAGGTGTCCAGGTGCATGGCGCTGCGCCAGTTGGCGGGCTCCGTGATGTCCTGCTTCACCACCAGGCCGCGACAGGCCGGGGCCAGCGCCTCGATATCCTCGGCATTGGTGCCGACATTGCCGATATGCGGGAAGGTGAAGGTGATGATCTGCCCGGCATAGCTCGGGTCGGTCAGGGTTTCCTGGTAGCCGGTCATGCCGGTGTTGAAGCAGACCTCGCCGACCGAACCCGTGGTGTGGGCGCCAATGCCGCGGCCCCAGAATACGCTGCCATCGCCCAGCACCAGGCAGGCATTGGCGCCTTCGGGCACCGCATCGGGGTCAGGCATGGCATTCTCCGGAACAGGTGGCGCGCCAGGGGGTGGGCCGGGCGGTGGGGCTGCAAGGTCAGCCAGGGTCAGCCCGGTGGCGGTGATGACCGCCGCCCAGTGCTTGGCCGGAATCGCGCGGGTTTGCCGCCACTTGCGGACCGCTTCAGTGCCGATGCCGCAGCGCGTTGCCGCGCCTTCCAAGCCGCCCAGCAGGGCGATGATTTCTTCGACCGTGCGCATGGGCCGGAAGCTAGCGGGAAGTTATTTCCCAACGCAAGAACTTCCTGGTGGTTGGGAATTATTCTCCCCGCTGGCGCGGCGGCGCCGGCCAGCCTACATGGTGCGCCCGAAGGAGACACCCGATGGCCGAAGACCTGCGCACGCGTTTCACCGCCGAGATGAAGGCCAGCATGCTGGCCAAGACCGCGGAGCGTACCTCCGCCATCCGCATGATCATGGCCAAGCTGAAGGACGTGGACATCAATGCCCGCCCGACCGGCGTGGACAAGGTGCCGGACGACCAGATCATTGCCATGCTGCGCGGCATGGCCAAGTCCCGCCGGGAAAGCGTGGAGATGTACCGCCAGGGCAACCGCCCGGAACTGGCGGAGAAGGAGGAAGCCGAGATCGCCGTGATCGAGAGCTTCCTGCCGCAGCAGATGAGCGAAGCCGACATGCAGGCCGCGGTGACCGCGGCGGTGGCCGAATCGGGCGCCAGCAGCGTGAAGGAAATGGGCAAGGTCATGGCCGTGCTGAAGGCGAAGTATGCGGCCAACCTGGACATGGGCAAGGCCGGCCCGATGGTGAAGGCCGCCCTGGGCGGCTGAACCGGCCGCCAGGGCGCGGGCGGCGCTATGCCGCCCGCAGCCGTTCCAGGAAGGCGCCCATGTCCTTCTGCAACTGCCCGGTCCTGACCCCGAACTGCCGCGCCGCCTGAACCAGCCCGGCGGCCTCGCCGTCGATCCGTTCCGCCGCCACCTGCACCGTGCCGGCCTGGCCCGAAAGCTCGGCGGTTTCCTGGGCGGCGCTGGCGGCGCTGCGGGCAATCTCGGCGGTGGCGGCGCCCTGCTGTTCCACCGCGGCGGCGATCTGGGTGGCGATCTCATTGCTGCGCGCCACGGTCACGCCGATGCCGCGGATGGTGGCCACGGCCTTGTCGGTGGCGGCCTGCATGGCGGTGATCTGGGCGCCAATATCCTCCGTGGCGCGGCCGGTCTGCGCCGCCAGCGCCTTCACTTCGCTGGCCACCACGGCGAAGCCCTTGCCATGCTCGCCGGCGCGCGCCGCCTCGATGGTGGCATTCAGCGCCAGCAGGTTGGTCTGGCCGGCAATGTCGGCGATCAACCGCACCACATCGCCGATCCGGCTGGCGCCCTCGGCCAGGGCGCGCACCGTGCTGTCGGTCATCGCCGCTTCCTGCGCTGCCTGCTGGGCGGTGCTGGCGGCCTCGGCCACCTGGCGGGTGATCTCCCGCACGCTGGCGGCCATTTCCTCGGCGGCGGCGGCCACGGCCTGCACCCCGCCATCCGCCCGCTGGGTGGCCAGCGCCACGGCTTCCCCGGTACCGCCGGCTTCCGCCGCCAGTTGGCGCAGCGTGGCGGCGGTGCCATCCACCTTGCCGGCGGCCTCGGCCAGCGCATCCAGCGCGGCCCGGGCCGAAGCCTCGAACGCCAGGGCGGCCGCGGCGCGGGCCTCAACCTGGCTGAGGCGGGTATCGGCGGCCTGGCGCGCGGCCTGGTCCGCCGCGCCGGCCTGGGCCAGCCCCTGGCGCAACTGGTCCGCGGCGCGGGCCATGGCGCCGAACTCATCGCGGCGGTCGGCGTCGGGCACCGGCCGGTCCAGCGCGCCCTGGCGAATGGCTTCCAGCGAGGCGGCCAGCCGGCCGGCGGGCGCCAGCGCACCGCGCCGCACCACCAGCAGCCCCAGCGCCAGCGCGCCCAGCACCAGGGCGAGCGTGGTCAGCACCCGGGTCAGCGCCGCCGCCTCCACATCCTGCACCAGCGTGGCGCGGGTGGTTGCGGCGCGCTCGGTGGCGGCCTGGGTGGCGGCGACCAGGGCCGCGTTCAGCGCCTGCCGGTTGGCGCGGTTCACCTCATTGTTGCTGTAGGCGTTCACCGCGGCGATGCGTTGCGCCAGCGGGCCTTCGCGCCGGGCCAGCCGCGCCGCTTCCCGCCGGAAGGTCAGGAACGCCGCCGACGCGGCCTGCACCGGGGCGAAGACCGCGCGGTCGGCCGCGCTCATCGGGCTGGCGGCCCAGAGTGCCAGGTCGGCTTCCATGCGGTCCAGGCGCTCGGCCATGGCATTGGTGAAGCGGCGCAGGCTGGGTTCATCGGTGGCGATGTAGATGCCGCGGGTTTCCATCACCACGGCATAGACATGCGCGTCCATCTGCGCCGCCATCCGGGCCCCGGTGGCCATTTCGCCGTAGTGGTCCAGCGCCGCGGTCAGGTGCCCGGTGGCCAGGTAGTTGGTGACCGGCCCGGACAGGGCCGCCACCGTCAGCAGCCCGAACACGGCATACAGGCGCAGCGCCAGCGAACGGGCGAAGAGGGTCAACATCGGCAAACCTTTTGTTCGGCAATGGGCCCCAGGCTGCACGCCAAGCGACTAACGCCGCCTTACCGCCTGCTGTATTGAACCCGCGCCATGTCCCTGCCACCCCAGTTCCTTGACGACCTGCGCGTGCGGACCCCCCTGCCGGGGCTGATCGGCCGCAAGACCCGGCTGGCCCGCAATGGCCGGCAGTGGAAGGGCTGTTGCCCGTTCCACAATGAGAAGACCCCGAGCTTCTATGTCTACGACGATCACTTCCATTGCTTCGGCTGCGGCGCGCATGGCGATGCCATCGCCTTCCTGATGCGGGCCGAGGGCGCCAGCTTCCCCGAGGCGGTGGAGCGC
This sequence comes from Acetobacteraceae bacterium, assembly GCA_947373495.1. Lineage (GTDB taxonomy): Bacteria > Pseudomonadota > Alphaproteobacteria > Acetobacterales > Acetobacteraceae > CAIMOR01. The sequence continues at coordinate 11,342 of CANBXZ010000030.1, read as the reverse complement.
CTGGCGGCCGAGGCCGGCATGGAGGTGCCCCGGCCCACCCCGCAGGCGGCGGCGCGGGAAGCCCGGGCGCGCGACACCCATGCGGTGCTGGCCGCCGCCGCCGCCGCCTATCAGCGCCGCCTGCGCCTGCCCGAAGGCCGCGCCGCGCTGGACTACCTGCTGAAGCGTGGGCTGAGCGAGGAGACGATCCTGAAGTTCGGCCTGGGCTGGTCCGGCGAGGGCCGGGGCGCCCTGGCGGCCGAGTTGCGGCCGGAAGGCATCACCACCGACCAGTTGATCGAAGCCGGGCTGATGAAATACCGCGAGCCGGAGGACCCGGCCTCCGGCACCTCGGACCTGTTCTTCAGCCGGGTGATGTTTCCCATCAAGGACCGGCGCGGGCGGATCATCAGCTTCGGCGGCCGGGTGATGGGGGATGGCCAGCCGAAATACGTCAACGGCCCGGAAACCAGCCTGTTCCATAAGCGACAGTCGCTCTACGGCTGGGACCTGGCGCGGGAAGGGGCGTTCCGCGGGGCCACGGTGATTGCCGTGGAAGGCTACATGGACGTGATCATGCTGCACCAGGCCGGCTTCACCGGCGCCGTCGCGCCGCTGGGCACGGCGCTGACCACCGAGCAACTGGCCGCGCTGTGGCAGATGTCACCCGAACCGGTGCTGTGCTTCGACGGTGATGCCGCCGGGGCCAAGGCGGCGGCGCGGGCCACCGACCTGGCGCTGCCCGGCCTGAAGCCGGAGGCCACGCTGAAGCTGGCCACCCTGCCGGCCGGGGAGGACCCTGACACGCTGGTGGGTCGCCAGGGCGCGGCGGCCTTCCAGGCGGTGCTGGACCGCGCCAAGCCGCTGTCGGAGGCGCTGTACGACCTGCTGGTGGGGGCTCGCCCGGCCAGCACCCCGGAACAACGGGCCGGCATCCGTGCCCTGCTGGTGGAAAAGGCCGGCAGCATCGAGGACAAGGGCCTGGGGGCGGAATATCGTCGCGCCCTGCTGGACCGCTTCTTCGCCAGCACCCGCACGGAGCGCCCGGCGGCCCCGGCCTTCAAGCGCGGCTTCGGCCAGGGGGCGCGGAAAGGCCCGCGCAAACCCTGGGACCTGCCGCCACCGGTCCGGGTGGAACGCCATGCGCCGGAGGACCCACGGCAGCGCCAGGCCCGCATCCTGCTGGCCATCCTGCTGCGCCATCCGGGGCTGATGCATGAGGTGGAGGAGCCGTTTTGCCTGCTGGAACTGCCCGCCGGGCCGGCCGAACTGTTGCGGGATGCACTTCTCCGGTGGCATCCGAACGCCGAAGTCCTTGACTCGGCTGCCTTGATGGACCACCTCGCACAGAGTGGACTGGGTGATGCCCTGTCCTGGGCCATCGGCGCCGAGGATCTGCCGCTGGAGGCCAGGCCCGAAGCGCAGCCGAAGGAGGCACTGGACGGTTGGTGGCACTTCTTTGGCTTCCTGCGGGGCGAGGACGAACTGAGCCGGGACCGGGCAGAGGCCCAGCGCATGCTGGCGGAAACCAACGACCCTGCCGCCCAACAGCGGCTCATCCGGTTGACCGAAGCCCTGGCCGCGTTGCGGCGGGGGGAGACCGAGTCCGGGGCCTACGGCGAGTTGGGTTAGTATAGAGACTGTTTTTTCGGGCGCCCTGGCCTTGCCGCCGGGCGCCCCGTGGCGTTTCCCCTCCGGGGGATGAGGAGCGAAGAGCGCATGGCGAGCAAGGTCGCGGGCGGTACCGAGACGGTGGAGAGCCGGGACGACGTGGTGGAGGGCGTGCTGCTCGACACCCTGACGGCCGCGGTGAAGAAGCTGATCGCGCGTGGCAAGGAGCGCGGCTACGTCACCTATGACGAGCTGAACGCCGCCTTGCCGTCCGACCAGGTTTCCTCCGAGATGATCGAGGACACCATGGCCACGCTGTCCGAGATCGGCATCAACGTTGTCGAGTCCGAGGAGAACGAGGACGGCGAGAGCGCGGTGGCCAAGCCGGCCACCGAGGAAAAGGAAGAGAAGGACGAGGAAGAGTCCGGCGGCAATGTGGACGAGGAAAGCCTCGGCCGCACCGACGACCCCGTTCGGATGTACCTGCGCGAGATGGGCAGCGTCGAGCTGCTGTCCCGCGAAGGTGAAATCGCCATCGCCAAGCGGATCGAAGCCGGCCGCGACCAGATGATCGGCGGGCTGTGCGAAAGCCCGCTGACCTTCAAGGCCATCGTGGCGTGGCACGACGCGGTCAAGGAAGGCCGCATGCTGCTGCGGGACGTGATCGACCTGGAAGGCACCGCCAGCGCCGCCAACCCCGACGCCCCGGCGCCCGACCCGGACGAGGAGTTCGAGGAAGGCGAGGAAGGCGAGGGCATTGGCCTGTCGCTCTCCGCCCTGGAAGAAAAGCTGAAGCCCGAGGCGCTGGCCGCCTTCGAGGCGATCGAGGCCGGCTATGCCAAGCTGGCCAAGATGCAGTCCAAGCGCATGGACGCCTATACCGCCGGCGAGGAACTGGCCGCCCGCGGCGAGAAGACCTACGAAAAGACCCGCAGCGAGCTGGTTGGCCTGGTGGAAAAGGTCCACCTGCACAACAACCGCATCGAGGAGTTGGTCGAGCAGCTGAAGGGCCTGAACCGCCGGCAGACGGCGTTCGAGGGCCAGGTGCTGCGCCTGGCCGAGGGCAGCAAGGTCAAGCGCGAGGAGTTCCTGCAGCATTGGCGCGGCAGTGAGCTGGACCCGGCCTGGTTCGAGCGCATCTCCAAGCTGACGCACAAGACCTGGCGCGCCTTCGTCGTCCGCTCCAGGGAGGATGTCGAGGCGGTGCGGTCGCAGTTGGCCAGCGTGGCGCAGGAAACCGGCCTGCCGGTCAGCGAGTTCCGCCGCGTCTACGCCACCGTGTCGCGCGGCGAACGCGACATGACCCAGGCGAAGAAGGAAATGATCGAGGCCAACCTGCGCCTCGTGATCTCGATCGCCAAGAAGTACACCAACCGCGGCCTGCAATTCCTGGATTTGATCCAGGAGGGTAATATCGGCCTGATGAAGGCGGTGGATAAGTTCGAATACCGCCGCGGCTACAAGTTCAGCACCTATGCCACCTGGTGGATCCGGCAGGCCATCACCCGCTCCATCGCCGACCAGGCGCGCACCATCCGCATTCCCGTGCACATGATCGAGACGATCAACAAGCTGGTGCGCACCAGCCGCCAGATGCTGCACGAGATCGGCCGCGAGCCGACGCCGGAGGAACTGGCGGAAAAGCTGGGCATGCCGCTGGAGAAGGTGCGCAAGGTGCTCAAGATCGCCAAGGAGCCGATCTCCCTCGAAACGCCGATCGGCGACGAGGAGGACAGCCACCTCGGCGACTTCATCGAGGACAAGAACGCCGTCATCCCGCTGGATGCCGCCATTCAGTCCAACCTGCGCGAGGCGACGACGCGGGTGCTTTCCAGCCTGACGCCGCGCGAGGAGCGCGTGCTGCGCATGCGCTTCGGCATCGGCATGAACACCGACCACACGCTGGAGGAAGTTGGCCAGCAGTTCAACGTCACCCGCGAACGCATCCGCCAGATCGAGGCCAAGGCGCTGCGCAAGCTGAAGCACCCCAGCCGCTCGCGGAAGCTGCGCAGCTTCCTGGACAACTGAGCCATGTCGTTGGCGTCGATCGGTTCCTCCGTCATTCCGGTGGCGGTCGACGTCACCTTCCTGCGCATGGACCGGCCGCCGGAGGAACCCGGCCCGCGGTTGCCGGCGCATGTGCGGGTGGAACGCACCACGCAATGCAGCGTGGCGTTCTACCGCTACCTCTACGGTACGGTCGGGTTTGAATATGTCTGGTGGCTGCGCCGCACCTTGAGCGATGCCGAGTTGCGCCCGCTGCTGCGAGACCCCAGCATCAGCGTGCATGTGCTGTACGCGGATGGCGAGCCGGCCGGCTTCTATGAACTGGACCGTCGCCACGGCCCGATGCTGAACCTGGCCTATTTCGGGCTGATGCCGCATGTGGTTGGGCATGGCCTGGGCCGCGCCCTGCTGCGGCAGGCGGTGGACACCGCCTGGGCCGAAGGCCCGCGTGGGGTAACCGTGAATACCTGCACGGCAGACCATCGCCGCGCGCTGCCGAACTACCTGGCCGCCGGCTTCCAGAAGCTGCGCACGGTGCGGGAGGTTTGGCGCGTGCCGGCCAAGCTCGGCCTGCCTATCCCGGAACGCCTGCGCCTATAGCCCGCAGCACCATGCCGGGTGTCAGGATCTGCGGCAGCAGCACCGGCGCGCTGCCATCGGCGGCATAGAACAGGTACAGCGGCACGCCGTCCCGCCCATGCTCCCGCAGCAGGGCGGAAATGGCCGGGGCGCCATTGGTCCAGTCCCCGGTCAGATAGGCCACGCCACGGCTGCTGAAGGCCGCGCGCACCGCGTCGTCCCGCAAGGCCATGCGTTCGTTCACCTTGCAGGTGACGCACCAGGCGGCGGTGAGGTTGACGAAAACCGGCCGGCCCTCGGCCCGCAGGGCGGTGACGCGCTCGGCGCTCCAGGTCGTGGCCGAGGCTTCGCCGCGCGGCGGTTCGGGGCGCAGGCCAGGCAGCAGCGCCAGGGCGGCCAGGGCGGCCGCGCCGGCCAGCATCAGGCCCCAGCGGCGCCCCTCGCGCTGCCATAGCCCCAGCGCCCAGCCGGCCAAGGCCAGCAGCACCGCGCCGGCCAGCACCAGCAATACGCCATCTGCCCCGGCCTGCTGCGCCAGCACCCACACCAGCCAACTGGCGGCGCCATACATTGGGAAGGCCAGGGCCTGCTTCAGCCGTTCCATCCAGGCGCCCGGGCGCGGCAGCAGCCCCACCAGCCCCGGCGCCAGGCCCAGCACCGCATAGGGCGCCGCCATGCCCAGCCCCAGCCCGGCGAACACCAGCAGCGTGGCCGCCGCCGGCATGCCCAGCGCCGCGCCCACCGCCGCCGCCATGAACGGCGCCGTGCAGGGCGTGGCCACCAGTACCGCCAGGGCGCCGGTGAAGAAGCTGCCGGCATGGCCACCGCGCGAGGCCATGCCCTGGCCCAGCCCGGCCGGCCCGCCCATGGCGAACAGGCCGGAAAGGTTCAGCCCCACCAGCAGCATCAGCCAGGCCAGCGCGGCGACGAAGGCCGGAGCGGTGAACTGGAAGCCCCAGCCGGCCACGCTGCCGGCGGCGCGCAGCGCCAGCAGCAGCCCGGCCATGGCCAGGAAGCTCAGCACCACGCCGGCGGTATAGCTGGCGGCATGGGCCCGCACCTCCGCCCGCGCGGCGCCGGAAAGCCGGGCCAGTGCCATGGCCTTCATCGCCAGCACCGGGAAGACGCAGGGCATGGCGTTCAGGATCAGCCCGCCCAGCAGCGCGAAGGCCAGGGCTTGCCATAGCGGCAGCCCGTCCGTGGCCGGCATGGCGCCGGGTGTTGCAGCCACCTGCCAGGCGGCGCGCACCCCGGCGGCGTCCACCAGCGTCACCACGCCTGCCACCAGCGCCGGCACCTCGCCCTCGGCACGGCTCAGCGCCAGGGTCAGGCTGCCGTCCCGCAGCGTCATCGGTTGGGGCGCGGCGCTTTCCAGCAGGCCCTGCGCCGCGGGGAAGAAGAAGGCGTCCCGCACCGGCCCCGGCGGCAGCCCGGTGAGGCGCAGCGCGCCCTGCTTGCCCCGGAAGCCAAGGCTGACCGGGAAGGGGATGGGTTGCGCCTCGGCGGCTTCGGCGCGGGTGAACAGGGCGGCATCGGCGTCGCTGTGCGGGGCGGCGGCGACCGGGATGGCCAGGCTGAAGCGGCCTTCCTCGGGGATGCAGAGTTGTTCGCAGACCAGCCAGGTGGCCTCGGCGGTTACCCGGAAGGTCTCGCCCGGGGTGGCGCTGGCCGGCACCTGCACCGGCAGGGTGAACAGCGCCTCATCGGCATAGCCGAAGCTGACCAGCGGGCCGAACGGGAAGCGCAGCGGGGCGGGGAAGCGCAGCGGCCCGGCGCTGGCGCCGGCCGGCAGGGTCAGGGTGACCTCGGGCGCCTGGCCGGCATCGCCGGGGTTCAGCCAATAGGTATGCCAGCCCGGCGCCAGCCGTTGCCGCAGCAGCAGCCGCAGCGTCTGGCCCGGCACTGCCACCGCCTCGCCCACCAGGGTCACGGTGGCGCGGGGGGAGGTGACGGCCGCACTCTCCACCGCCCCGGCCATGGGGGCGGCGACCAGCAGCATCAGCAACGTGAGCAGGCGCAGCATGGGGCGGGATGTGCTCCCGCCCCGCGCGTTGCGCAAGGCTACTCCTTCACCGCGCCGGTGAGGGAGGAGACATAATAGTCCACGAAGAACGAGTAGAAGATCGCCACCGGCAGGGAGCCGAGCAGGCTGCCCGCCATCAGCGCGCCCCATTGGTACACATCCCCGGTGACCAGTTCGGTCAGGATGGCGACGGGCACGGTCTTCTTCTCGCTGCTCTGGATGAAGGCCAGCGAGTAGATGAACTCGTTCCAGGACAGCGTGAAGCTGAAGATGCCGGCGCTGATCAGCCCCGGCACCGCCAGCGGCAGGGTGATGCGCCGCAGGATCTGCAGGCGGGTCGCGCCGTCGATCAGCGCGCATTCCTCCAGCTCATACGGGATGGACTTGAAGTAGCCGATCAGCAGCCAGGTGCAGAACGGAATGAGGAAGGTCGGGAAGGTCAGGATCAGCGCGAAGGGCGTGTCGAACAGCCCGAGCTGGTAGACGATGGTGGCCAGCGGGATGAACAGGATGGAAGGCGGCACCAGGTAGGCCAGGTAGATGCCCAGGCCGACATACTGGCTGCCCTGGAAGCGCAGCCGCTGGATGGCATAGGCCGCCAGCGTGCTGGCCAGCAGGGAGATGAAGGTGGAAGCCACCGCCACGCCCATGGTGGTCATCAGCCAGCGCGGATAGGCCGTGTTGAACAGCAGGTGGTAGATGTGGTCCAGCGTTGGGCTGCCGATCCAGAACGGATTGTAGGTATTGTAGTCGTACAGCTCCGCATTCGGCTTAAACGCCGTTACCGTCATCCAGTAGAACGGAAACAGCAGGATCAGCACGAAGCAAGCCAGGGGCACATAGAGCATCACCACGCGGCGGCTCTTGCTGTCCCAGGTCATTGCCTCCGGTTGGGCGGTGGCGCTGTTGCTTTGGGTTGGCTCAGTCATTGCCTTCTCCCTGCTGCCACTTGCGGCGGGCAAGGGCGAAGTAGCTGAACAGCGTGGCAAGGACGAGGAAGGGGATCATCGAAACCGCGATGGCCGCGCCTTCGCCCAACTGGCCGCCCGAAATGCCGCGCTGGAACGCCAGCGTGGCCAACAGGTGGGTGGAGTTCACCGGGCCGCCGCGGGTGATGGCGTAGACCAACTGGAAATCGGTGAAGGTGAAGATGATGCTGAAGGTCATCACGATGGCCAGGATCGGCAACAGCATCGGGAAGGTGATGTAGCGGAAGCGTTGCCAGGCGGTGGAGCCGTCCAGCAGCGCCGCCTCGTACAGCGACGGCGAGATGGTCTGCAGCCCGGCCAGCAGGCTGATGGCGACGAACGGAATGCCACGCCAGATATTGGCGGCGATCAGGCTGAAGCGGGCCGACCAGGGCGTGTTGATGAAGTCGATGTTCTGGCTGGTGATGCCGGCCTTGATAGCGACATAGCTGATGATGCTGAACTGCGGGTCGTAGATCCACCAGAAGGCGATGGCGGAAAGCACCGTCGGCACGATCCAGGGCAGCAGGATGATGGCGCGCAGCAGCGACTTGAACGGCAGGTGGTTGTTCAGCAGCAGCGCCAGCCACAGCCCCAGGGCGAACTTACCGAAGGTGGCGATGCCGGTATAGAACACGCTGTAGAACACCGCATTCCACCACATGCGGTCTTCCAGCAGGTATTCGAAATTCTCCAGCCCCACCCATACCCCGGCCCGGCCGATGGTGGTGTCGGTGAACGCCAGCCAGATGCCAAGGCCGAGCGGATAGGTGAGGAAGACCGTCAGCAGGCCCACCGCCGGGAACAGGCAGGCAAAGACGAGGAAGGGTTTCCAGTCGAACAGCCGCACGATCCAACTTGGATCGCGCCGCTGCCGGACCCAGGCGGGCGCGGTGGTCGCGGACATGTCTTACCCTCATGAACATCTGCCGGGCGGGCGGGATGGCCCGCCGGGCGCGCGTTCGTTCAGCGAAAGGCCGGGGCGCCGGTTGCCCGGGCGCCCCGTTCGGCTTCAGCGGCGGAAGATGCGGCGGGCGCGGCGTTCGGCTTCCCGCGCCGCTTCCTGCGGCGTGGACTGGCCGGAAGCCACCGCGGCGCACATCTGCACCATGACGTATTCCGCATTGGCCTGGCCGGAGGCTTCCGAGATCGGACCCTTGTAGCCGTTCCAGAACTTGTTGTTCATGCTGTCGCGGAAGATCGCCACCTTGGGGTCGCTGGTCCAGACCGCGCTGGCCTTGTAGGCGTTCAGCGGGTGCGCCCAGTAGCCCAGGTTGGCGTTCAGCCAGGGCTCGTATTGCTCCGCCTCCAGCATGAACTGCAGGAAGGCCTTGGCCGCATTGGGGTAGCGGCTGTGCTTGAACACCATGGCGTTCAGCGTCAGCGGCGCGCTGGGCCAGCCGCCGGCCAGGCCATGCGGCATTTCGCTGTGTTCGGTGTCGGCGGCGATGGCGGCGGTGGCCGGGTCGTTCTTCAGGCCGAAATACAGCGAGACGCCATTGCTGGTGACCCAGCATTCATTGGCGGCATAGGCGCGGTTGTTGCTGATGTCGCCCCAGGCGATCGTGCCCGGGATGAAGGTGGGGTACAGTTCCTTCAGGTAGTTAAGGCTGTTCAGGGTCTGCGGGCTGTTGATGGCAACCTTGCCTTCCTCATCCAGCAGCGAACCGCCATGGCTCCAGACCAGCCAGTTGGCGAAGCCGTTGCCGTCGCCCACCGCATTGCCCAGCGCGAAGCCGGAAGGCTTGCCGGCCGCCTTCAGCTTCTTGCACATCTCCAGGAAGCCGGGCAGGTCGCTCGGCGGTGCCTGGTAGCCCACGGCGTTGACCGCGGACTTGCGCCACACCAGCGGGCCGGCGGTGCCGCCGAAGGGCAGGCCGATCCAGTTGTTGGTGCCGTGCTTCTTGCCGTACTTCTGCGCCACGTTCATCCAGCCGCCGTACTTCCGGCCCAGGTATTCGGCCACGTCGGTCAGCTCGATCAGCTTTTCGGCATAGATGTGCGGCGCGTCGCCAAAGCCGATGATGAGGTCCGGCCCGGCGCCGGTATTGGCGGTAACCGCGGTCTGCTGGTTGATGTCCTCCCAGCCGACGAAGTCGATGCGCACCTGCACGCCGGTTTGCTGGCTGAACCTGGCGGCGGCGGCGCGGAACACGTCCTCGTCCGGCTGCACGAACTTCACCGGCCGCAGCATGCGCAGCGTGGCGCCGCTTTCTATCGGCAGGCGCGGCGCGGTGGCGGCGCCGGCCTGGGTGAGGATTTGCGCCTGCGCGCCGGTGGCGGCCAGGGCGGCGGCACTGGCGCCGAGAGCCAGCGCGTTGCGCCGGGTGATGATGTTCATTGGTTGTCTCCCCGTTTTTTTGGTTCAGGCACTCAGCCGCTGGCCGGAGCCAGCGTCGAACAGGTGCACCAGCCCCAGGTCGGGGGCGATGCTGATGGCGTCGCCAGGCCGGGCGATGACGCGTTCGCGGAAGGCGCAGGTCAACACGCTGGTGCCGATCCGCACCATCACCTGGGTTTCGCTGCCGGTTGGTTCCACCAACTGCACCGTGGCGGCCAGGCCACCTTCCTGCAGCATGAAGTGTTCCGGGCGAATGCCATAGACGCCGGGCGTGCCCCGCACGGTTGCCGGCATCGGCAGCACCGCGCCGCCTTCGGTCACGAAGCCGCCTTCGCCCGGGGCGCCCTTCAGCAGGTTCATCGCCGGGCTGCCGATGAAGCCGGCGACGAAGGTGTTGGCCGGGCGGTCGTACAATTCCAGCGGGGCGCCGACCTGTTCGATGTTGCCGCCGTTCATCACCACGATCTTGTCGGCCATGGTCATGGCCTCGATCTGGTCATGGGTGACGTACACGGTGGTGACCTTGAGCCGCTGGTGCAACTCCTTGATCTCGGCGCGCATCTGCACCCGCAGCTTGGCGTCCAGGTTGCTCAGCGGCTCGTCGAACAGGAACACCTGCGGCTGGCGCACAATGGCACGGCCCATGGCCACGCGTTGCCGCTGGCCGCCGGAAAGCTGCCGCGGGAAGCGATGCAGCAACTCCCCCAGCCCCAGGATCGCCGCGGCCTTGGCCACTTCGGCGTCGATCACGTCCTGCGGCGCCTTGGCCAGCATCATGCTGAAGGCCATGTTGTCGCGCACGGTCATGTGCGGGTACAGCGCGTAGTTCTGGAACACCATGGCGATGTCCCGGTCCTTCGGCGGGACCTTGTTGACCACCCGCCCGCCGATGCTGATGTCGCCGCTGGTGATGTTCTCCAGCCCCGCGAGCATGCGCAGCAGCGTGGACTTGCCGCAGCCGGATGGACCGACGAGGACCACGAACTCGCCGTCGGCGATATCCACGCTGACGCCATGCAGGATCTGCGTGGCGCCAAAGGCCTTGCGCACATTATCGATGCCAACCGTGGCCATTTTCTTGTTCTTCCTCCCTGTGTCGCCGTGTCGCCTCAGGCGAACTTCGAAACCTGGGTTTCCTTGGAGGTGATGAATTCCAGCAGCACCGGCACGCCTTTCCGGGTCTGCTCGATGCCGCGCCGGATCGCGGGGATGATGTCCTCGGGCCTGGTCACCCGCTCGCCATAGCCGCCGAAGGCGCGGGCCATGGCGGCGTAGTCGCCGGAGATGTCGGTGCTGCGGAACTTCTCCGTGCTCACCGGCATCACCTTCAGCTCGATCGCCATGGAGAAGTTGTTCAGCAGGATCGACATGATGGGAATGCGCTCGCGCACCGCCGTCTCGAAGTCCATGCCGGTGAAGCCGATGGCGGCGTCGCCCCAGACGTTGATGCACAGCTTGTCCGGCTTGGCCAGCTTGGCACCCATGGCCAGGCCCAGGCCATAGCCCAGCTGCGTGGTCTTGCCCCAGCCGATGTAGCTGAGCGGCGTGGTCGCCTTCCAGAACGGCGAGATCTGGTCGCGCGGGCTGCCGGCGTCATGGGTGATGATGGTGTTGTCGCGGTCCACCGTATGCTGCAGGTCCCACAGCACCCGGTACGGGTTCAGGGGCGCGTCGTTGCTGGTCAGCTTCGGCATCCATTCGGCCAGCCAGGGCGCCCGCTGCGCCTCGATCTCGGCCACCACCGGGGCCGGGTCGCGCTGGCTTGGCACCAGCAGCGTCAACTCGGCCAGCAGCGCGTCCAGCGTCAGCCCGGCATCGCCCACCAGGCCGACAT
>CANBXZ010000029.1 GCA_947373495.1 Acetobacteraceae bacterium | reverse complement strand
TGTCGAGGACGTCTTTGCTGGCGACGTCGGGCGTTGTCCCGGACATGTCGATGCTCCCTTGGCAAGACGCCCAGCCTGCCATGCACCGGCCATGGTGCCCAGCAGCCGAATGGCCGCCCCCCGGCCCCCGGCTTCGCGCCGGTCCCGGGCCGGAGCCGCCGCCTGGCGGCCGCGGCTTATGCCGCATCGCCAAGGGACCCGCCCGGCGACTGAGGGCCACGCAGGGTCATCCTGCGGGGGGTCAGGCATCAGTCGCTCAAACAACGGCCGGAGCATGATCCACCCATGGGGATCATGCTCTAGATTGGCCGGGCAAGCCGCGCGCCCACCTTGGGAGCCCCCGTTGGGCGCGCGGCAGATGAACCCTCCGGGCGGCCTGACGCGGCTACCCGGCATGAAGCGAGTGCCGCGATGCCGCTGCCCGACGACCTGCGCGAATTGTTCGACCTGCCCGAGGACCTGGTCTTCCTCGACGCCGCCTTCATGACGCCGATTCCGCACCGCGTGCGGGCCGCCGGCGAGCAGGGCGTGGCCGCCAAGGCCAGCCCCTGGAAGCTGACCCGCGCCTCGCTCTATGACGAGGTGGAGTTGCTGCGCGAAGCCGCCGCCCACCTGATCAATGCCCGGGCGGACGACATCGCCGTGGTCGGCTCCACCGCCTATGGCATCGGCACCGCCGCCGCCAACCTGCCCCTGCCTCCCGGCGAGGTGGTGGTGACGATGGCCGACGAGCACCCCTCCCAGGTGCTGCCCTGGCTGGAGGCGGCGGCCCGCACCAGCGCGCTGCATGAGGAACTGCCCCACCCGGCCGATGGCGACTGGACCCGCGCCATCCTGGCCCGGCTGCGGGACGGCGCGGCCCGGCGCATTGCCGTGCTGGCGCTGACGGCGGTGCATTGGTCCGACGGCAGCGCGCTGGACCTGGTGGCGATTGGCGCCGCGGCGCGCGCGGTGGGCGCCGCGCTGGTGCTGGACGGCACCCAGTCCGTGGGTGTGCGGCCGCTGGACGTGCAGGCCATCCAGCCGGATTTCGTCGCCTTCGCGCCGTACAAGTGGCTGCTCGGGCCCTATGGCATCGGCCTGCTCTACGCCGCGCCGCATCGCCAGCATGGCCAGCCGCTGGAACACCACGCCTTCAGCCGCCTTGGCGCCGACCGGCTGAACAACCACTACGGGCGGGAGCTGCGCTTCATGGATGGCGCGCGGCGCTACGACATGGGCCAGCGCGGCAACCTGGTGACGGTGCCGATGGCGCTGGCCGCGCTGCGCCTGGTGGGAGAGTTGGGCGTGGCCCGCAACGAAGCCCGGATTCGGCCGCTGACCGACAAGCTGGCCGCCGGGGCGACCCGGCTGGGCTTCAAGGTGGCGCCGATCCGCGCGGCGCATCTGCTCGGCCTGCGCCGTGAGGGCATGGATGCCGCGGTGGCCGCCACCGCGCTGCGCGCCAAGGGCATCGCCATCAGCGCCCGCGGCGGGGCGCTGCGCTTCGGCGTGCATGTCTACAATACCGCGGCGGATATCGACCGCGCGCTGGAAGCCCTGGCCACCCTGCGCCCCACAGCGACCGCGGGCTGACAGCGACACGCGAAGCGCCGACCCGCGGGCGGCGGGCGGCGGGCGGCGGGCGGCGGGCGGCCAAGGGCCACGGAGGCAGCCCGCCCGGCGATCGAGGCGCACGAAGGTTCCCCCTTCGTGCGGCAGGCACGCGGACAGGACGGCTCCTCGGCAAGGTGCCGAAGGGCTGCGCATGGTGGCGCCAATAATCCGGAAAGGTAGCGAAGGGGGAGGCGACGCCATCCCGGCCCATGGTCAGGCGCAACGCTATTCGCGGGCCGACCAAGCAGGCATCAACCGGCGTCTTCGCCGCAGGGGAAAACAACCAGGAAAGCGCGAGGGAAGGGAAATGGTGCCCAGGAGTGGAATCGAACCACCGACACTGCGATTTTCAGTCGCATGCTCTACCAACTGAGCTACCTGGGCCCATTGCTGTACCTGGCTTTGCAGTCAGGCACCGGCAGAGGCGGGCGGAGATAGCGGAACCTGACCGGGCTGTCTACCCGGCCTGATGCCGCCATGTTGGTCCTTTTTCGCGGGGCCTCAGGCGGCCGCCGCGGCTTCCTTCTTCGCCTTGGCGCGGGCGATGCGGTTCTTCAGCGTCTGCGCCTCGACCGGCAGCTTGCGGTTCGGCGTTTCGAGCAGGAAGGCGTCAAGGCCGCCATTGTGCTCGATCGTGCGAATGCCGTTCACGGTCAGCTTCAGCCGAACGCTGGTGCCAAGCACGTCGGAGAAGAACGACGTCTCCTGGATGTTGGGCAGAAAGCGACGGCGGGTCTTGTTGTTGGCGTGGCTGACGTTGTTACCCGTCAGCACGCCCTTCCCGGTGATACCGCAACGGCGGGCCATGATGAAGTTCCCGAAACAGCGCAGACGACCGAAGGGGCCGCCTGGAAAGGGTGGCGAATGAAGGCTGGGCGTATGGCGGAACCAACGGGCAGAGTCAACCGCGACTGGTCGGCGCCGTGCAGCTTAGCCGGCGCCGCCGGGCAATTGCTCGCGCATCTGGCGCAGTTCGCCCGATTCCACCGAGGCCAGCGCGTTGCGCAGCACGGTGGCCACGCCACGGTCGTCCAACGAGCGGGCCAGCAGGCCCAGCGCCCCGCCAAGCAGCGCCGAGGCGACCGAGATCGCGTCGATATTCTGGTCGATCATGTACTCGATCGCCTTGTCCACCACCGAACCGGCGTGGCTCAGGTCCTCAGGCGCCATGCCATCGGGGTCCATCTGCATCGGCAGCCTCCTGTTGCCTGCGCCAGATAGGGCGGCGGGGCGCCCGCGGAAAGGGCCCGTGACGGCAACGGGGTGCATCAGGCGCCATTCTGGGCAATGCTGACGCCCAACAGCCACAGGAGGAAACCACATGACCCTTTCCGCGTTGCCGCGTCGCACCTTGTTCGGCGCCGGGCTCGGCCTGGCCGCCATGGGCCGGGCGAAGGCGCAGGCCTGGGCACCGACCCGGCCGATTCGCCTGGTGCTCGGCTTCCCGCCCGGCGGCGCCACCGACGTGCTGGCGCGCTGGGTGGCGCAGCAGCTCAGCCCGCGCCTGGGCCAGACCGTGGTGGTGGAGAACCGGCCGGGCGCCAATGGCTCGCTGGGTTCGCAATACGTGCAGAACGCCGCGCCGGACGGCCAGGTGCTGCTGTTCAGCACCGCCGACACCCATTCGGTGAACCCGGTGGTATACCGCAACCTGCCCTACCAGCCGGAACGCTTCATCCCCGTCGCCGGCATCGCCCGGCTGCTGTTCGCGCTGGCGGTGCGCCCGGGGCTGGCGGCCACGACGCTGGCCGAGTTCGTCGCCCTGGCCAAGGCCGCCCCGGCCGACAAGCCGCTGACCTTTTCCAGCTGGGGCGTGGGCAGCACCAGCCAGGTGATGATGGAGACCTTCGCCGCCGAAACCGGGCTGAAGCTGACCCATGTGCCGTTCCAGGGCGCCGCGCCGGCGGTGCAGGCCCTGGTGGCGGACCAGGTGGACGCCTTCATGCTGCCGATCGGCGTGGCCGTGGCCCAGGCCAGCCGGGTGAAGGTGCTCGGCATCGTCAACCCGGAACGCTTCGCCGGCGCCGCCACCGTGCCCACCTTCAAGGAACAGGGCTTCGGCCTGGCCGGCGACCTGTGGTTCGGCGTGCTGGCCCCGCCCGGCACCCCGGCGCCCATCACCGACCGCATCGCCCAGGAAATGCAGGCCGTGGCCCGTTCGCCGGAAGCGCCGGCCTTCCTGACCCAGAACGGCTATGTGGCGGAGCCCGGCGACCGCGCCGCCTTCCTGGCGCATGTCCAGGCCGATGATGTGCGCTGGAAGGAACGCGCCCGCCGCCTGGGCGTGGTGCTGGACCAGTAGCGGAAACGTGACCGGCCGCCCGGATTTCGCCCTTTTTCCGGCGAAATCCGGCCGCGGCCGGGGCCGAGCCTATCCCACATGAACAAGCGCATCCCTGCCATCCTGCTCGCCGGAGCCCTGGCCTTCGGCATCGCCGCCCCCGCCGCGCAGGCGCAGGGCTGGCACCGCGGCGGCCCCGGCTGGGGCCATCATCGTGGCGGCGGCGGTGGCGGCGCCATCGTCGGCAGCATTCTGGGCGGGCTGGCGCTGGGCGCGCTGGCGGCCGGCGCGGCCAATGCCTATGCCCCGCCGCCACCGCCGCCGGTCTACTACGCACCCCCGCCACCCCCGCCGGCCTATTACCCGGCGCCCGGCTACTACGCACCGCCGCCCCCGGCCTATTACGGCAAGCCGGGCTGGTAGCCCGCCCTACAGCGGCCGCCGCAGCGCCTGGCGCAGGGCCAGGCCCTCGGCGCCGTCGGGGGCGATCAGCCCCTCGCGCAGGAACAGGTCGATCAAGGCCAGGTTGACGTTGAACTTCACCTGGTCGGCGCTGCGCACATAGTCGAACAGCCGCCCCACCGGCCACAGCTCGAAGCGTTCCACCTCATTGTCGTTCGGCCGCGGGGTGAAGTCCTCCGGCAGGTCCAGGTCGAACACGTGCATCACGTCTCGCCGGGTGCCCTGCGGCACCTGCATGACGTAGCTGATGCGCGCCACCGGGCGGGCCTGGCGGGCCAGTTCCGCCGGGATGCTAGCCTCCTCCTCGGCTTCCTTCACCAGGCATTCCGCCGGCCCCAGCCCGGCCGGGGTGCCACCGGCCACCAGGTTGTCCAGCTGGCCCGGCGCCACCGCCTTGGTCTTGCTGCGCCAGCCCACCCACACGTGCAGGCCATCCGCCCGGCGCACCAGCCCGTTCACATGCACGCCCTGGCCGATGACGCCGAAGGGCGGGATCGCCCCACGGTCCAGCAGCGCCAGGGAGGCCCCCTCGGGCGTCGCCCGCACATCGAACAACTCCCGCCGGTTGCGGGCGCCGAGCGCGGCCGCGGCGCTGGCCAGCGCCGCGGTGCGGGCGGCGGCGGGCACCACCAGGTCCAGGCCATCGGCGCCCAGGCGCCAGCCGGGCAGCGCCGCCAGCTGTTCGGCCGGGCCCGGCGCCAGGTAGCCGGCCACGGCGCCGTCCAGCCGCCAGGGCCGCAGCGTGTGCAGGCCAGGGTGGTTGTTGCAGGCTTCGATCAGGCGCAGGAAAGGGCTCATGCCCAAGCTGTAGCCCCAGCCGGCGCCGCCCCGCCAGATGGCGGGTTTGCCGCGGCGCCGTTCCGGTCCACATAGCGGCAGAACCGGCGGAGCACCCCCAACGTGGCGAAACCCAGCCAGACCGAGAGCAACCACTGGCAGACCCTCACCTCCCTCGCCCCCTGGCTGTGGCCGAAGGGGGAGTTGGAGCTGCGCCTGCGCGTGGTGCTGGCCGTGGTGCTGCTGGTGGCGGCCAAGGCGGCCAATGTGCTGGTGCCACTGGCCTATGCCCGGGCGGTGGACGCACTTACCCCCAGGGGCGCCGAGATGGTGGCGGTGCCGGTGGCGCTGGTGGTGGCCTATGGGCTGCTGCGCATGGCGGCCTCGGCCTTCGGGGAACTGCGCAGCGCGGTCTTCGCCAAGGTGCAGGCGCGGGCGGCGCGGCGGATTTCGCTTTCGGTCTTCGCCCACCTGCACGCGCTTTCCATGCGCTACCACATGGACCGCCAGACCGGCGGGCTTTCCCGCGTGCTGGAACGCGGCACCCGCGGCATTTCCTTCGTGCTGAACTTCCTGCTGTTCAACATCATCCCGACGATCGTGGAGATCTTCCTCGTCGCCGGCATCTTGTGGGGCATGTTCGACTTCAGCTTCGCCGGGGTCACGCTGGTGACCATTGGCGGCTACGTGCTGTTCACCCTGCTGTTCACCAACTGGCGGCTGCGCTTCCGGCGGGAGATGAACAACACCGACCAGGAAGCCAACACCAAGGCGATCGACAGCCTGCTGAACTACGAGACGGTGAAGTACTTCGGCAACGAAGCGCATGAGGTGCGGCGCTACGACGAGAGCCTGACGCGGTATGAGCGCGCCTATGTGCGCAGCGAAACCACGCTGAACATGCTGAACAGCGGCCAGGCGGCGATCATCGCCGTGGGGCTGACGCTGGTGATGCTGCTGGCCGGCCAGGGCGTGACCCAGGGCCACATGACCGTGGGCGACTTCGTGCTGGTCAACACCTACCTGATCCAGCTCTACATGCCGCTGAACATCCTCGGCTTCGCCTACCGCGAGATCAAGCAGGGCCTGACCGACACCGAGGCGATGTTCGAGCTGCTGCAGGAAGCCCAGGAGGTGGCCGACGCGCCGGACGCGAAGCCGCTGGCCGCCGGCCCGGGCGCGCTGCGCTTCAGCGACGTGCGCTTCGGCTACCGGCCGGACCGGGTGATCCTGAAGGGCGTTTCCTTCGAGGTACCGCCGGGCAAGACCCTGGCCATCGTCGGCCCGACCGGGGCGGGCAAGAGCACCATCTCCCGCCTGTTGTTCCGCTTCTACGACACCACCGGCGGCAGCATCGCCATCGACGGCCAGGACATCCGCGCCGTCACCCAGCCCAGCCTGCGCGCCGCCATCGGCGTGGTGCCGCAGGACACGGTGCTGTTCAACGACACCATCCGCTACAACATCGGCTATGGCCGCCCCGGCGCCACCGAGGACGAAATCGTGGAAGCCGCCAAGCTGGCCCAGGTGCATGATTTCGTCATGCGCCTGCCGGAAGGCTACAAGACCATGGTCGGCGAGCGCGGGTTGAAGCTTTCCGGTGGCGAAAAGCAGCGCGTCGCCATTGCCCGCACCATCCTGAAGAATCCGCGCATCCTGATTTTGGATGAAGCCACCAGCGCGCTGGACACCCGCACCGAGCAGGAAATCCAGTCCGCGCTGCGCGGCGTTTCGCGCAACCGCACCACCCTGGTCATCGCCCACCGGCTTTCCACCGTGGTCGAGGCCGACGAGATCATGGTGCTGCAGGATGGCATCATCGTGGAACGCGGCACCCATGGCGTGCTGATCGCCGCCGATGGGCTCTATGCCGAGATGTGGCGCCGCCAGTCCGAGGCGGTGGCGGCGGCCGAAGCCGCGGCCCGCGCCCAGGCCGCGGCCGACCTGGACGGCACGCGCATCAGCCGGGCCCGGCAGGTGGCGCGGGAATAGGCGCTAGCCGTCCAGCTTGATGCCGGCGCCGTCGATCACCCGCTTCCAGCGGGCGCGTTCGCGCATGATGGTGTCGGCTGCCTGTTCCGGGCTGTCGCGGCCCATCGGGTCCAGCCCCGTCGCCACCATGCGCGCCACCACGTTGGGGTCGACCAGGGCGGTGTTGAAGGCGGCGTTGATGGCCAGCACCACCTCCCGCGGGGTGCCGGCGGGCACGGCGATGTAGTTGTAGGCGGTGGCCTCGAAGCCCGGCAGGGTCTCCGCCACCGTGGGCACCTCCGGCAGCAGCGGCGACCGTTGCGCCGAGGTGACGGCGACGCGCAGCAGCGCGCCATTGGCGCTCAGCGCCACCATGTCGGAGATGGTGCCGAAGCACATGCTGATCCGCCCCGCCAGCAGCTCGGCCGAATAGGCGCCGAAGTTGCGGAACGGCACGTGCTGCAGCCGGGTGCCGGCCATGCTGTTCAGCAACTCGCCGGACAGGTGGTTGGTGGACCCGGTGCTGCCGCTGGCGAAGGTCAGCTCCCCCGGCCGGCGCTTGGCCAGCGCGACCAGCCCGGCAATGTCGCGCACGCCCAGGCCCGGATGCATCGCCAGCAGGTTCGGCGCGCGCATGACGCTGCCGGTGGGCACCAGGTCGCGGTCGGGGTCGTAGGGCAGGTTGGGGATCAGCGTCGGGTTGATGATCTGCGTCGCCGGCGTGCCGTAGAACAGCGTGTAGCCATCCGGCGCCGAGCGGGCGACATGCTGGGCACCGATGGCGGTGGCGCCGCCCGGGCGGTTGTCGATGATGAGGGCCTGGCCGGTGATGGCGCTGAACTTCTCGGCCAGCAGCCGCCCGACCACGTCCACCGACCCGCCGGCGCCGAACGGAATGACCAGCCGCACCGGGCGGTCTGGCCAGGTGGCGGCACGGCCGGGCCGGGCCAGCAGGGGCGTGGCCAGCGCCCCCAGCAGCAGGCCGCGGCGGTTGGTGCCGGCTTGGATGGTCATTCTTGTTGCCTCCCCGTTCGTGACCCTGGCTTCAATGCATGAAGTCGGGTTCTTCCTTGGCCAGAATGCGCTTCACGCTTTCCAGGTGCAGCCGGGCGCTTTCGCGGTCGCCCTCGCGCATCTGCTGGTAGGTGCGTTCGGCCAGCGCCGCCGGCACCGGCTTCAGCGGGCGGCCCATCTGCATCGCCAGGCGCTGCACCTCGCAGGCGCGTTCCAGGTAGTACAGGTCGTCCCAGGCCTCGGCGATGGTCGGGCCCAGTACCATCACGCCATGGTTCTTCATGAACACGATCTCGGCGGTGTCGCCCAGCGCCTTGGCAATCCGCTCGCCCTCGCGCTCATCCAGCGCCAGGCCGTTGTAGTCCTCATCCACCAGGGTGCGGCCGTAGAACTTCAGCGCGGTCTGCCCGGCCCAGGCCAGCGGCGGGCCTTCCAGCATGGCCAGGGCGGTGGCGTTGGGCATGTGGGTGTGGAAGGCGGCCTTGGCGCGCGGCTGGTGCTTGTGGACCTGGGCGTGGATGTAGAAGGCGGTCGCCTCCGGCACCCCTTCGCCGGCCACCACATTGCCCTGGAAGTCGCAGACCAGCAGGCGGGACGCGGTGATCTCGCTGAACGCATAGCCATAGGGATTGACCAGGAACAGGTCGTCCCGGTCGCCCGGCCCCGCGGGCACCACGAAGCTCAGGTGGTTGCAGATGCCCTCGCTCAGGCCCATCCGCGCCGCCATGCGGAAGCAGGCGGCCAGGTCCACCCGCGCCTGGCGCACCGCGTCCGCGTCCAGGTTGCTGTTGCGCAGCAGGGCGGGCGCCGCCGGCGCTCCCAGGGCATGGGCCATCTCGGGTCACTCCATCGGTTCGCGGCGCAGCATGCAGAACCGGCGCCCCCCTCGACAATCCCCCGCACCGGGAGGACACACCGGAAAACCGCCGAGGAACCCACCATGGCCGATTTGCCGATCTGCGCCTTCCCCATTCCCGAGTTGGACAGCCTGCCGGAGGATGTGCGCGCCCGCATCCTGGCGGTGCAGGAAAAGGCCGGCTTCGTGCCGAACGTATTCCTGATGCTGGCCTGCCGCCCGGCCGAATTCCGCGCCTTCATGGCCTATCACGACGCGCTGATGGACAAGCGCGAGGGGCTGACCGCGGCCGAGCGCGAAATGATCGTGGTGGCGATCAGCAGCGCCAACCAGTGCCAGTATTGCGTGGTGGCGCATGGCGCCATCCTGCGGGTGCGGGCCAAGGACCCCACCATCACCGACCAGGTGGTGGCCAACTGGCGCAAGGCCGACATCGGCGCACGGCAGAAGACCATGCTGGGCTACGCCATGAAGGTGGCGCTGGAAGCCAACAAGGTGGACGCCACCGACCACGCCGCCCTGGCCGCGGCCGGCTTCACCCAGGACGAGATCTGGGACATCGGCGCCATCGCCGCGTTCTTCAGCATGTCCAACCGGCTGGCCAACAGCACCGGGCTGCGCGCCAACCGCGAATTCTACGACATGGGCCGCACCGCGCCGGCGAAAAAGGGCTGAACCCCGGGGCCGGCGGCGGGTTAAGCCTGCCGGCACCCACCGCAAGGCCCGCCCCGATGCCGGAAGCCACGCCGGAAGCCACGCCGCACCCTGCCCCGCCGCCACTGGCCGGCGTGTTGGAAACCAGCCTGTACGTGGCGGACATGGCCCGTGCCCGCGGCTTCTACGAAGCCGTGCTGGGGCTGGCGCCGATGTTCCAGGACAGCCGGCTCTGCGCCTACCCGGTGGGCGGGCGCAGTGCGTTGCTGCTGTTCCTGCGCGGCAGCACCACCGCCACCGTCCACCTGCCCGGCGGCACCATTCCGCCGCATGATGGCGCTGGCCCGCTGCATTGCGCCCTGGCGGTGGCGGCAGCGGACCTGCCGGGTTGGGAAGCCCGGCTGGCCGCACATGGCGTGGCCGTGGAAGGCCGCACCCACTGGCCACGCGGCAGCATCAGCGTGTACTTTCGCGACCCCGATGGCCACCTGCTGGAATTGGCCACACCGGGGCTTTGGCCGATCTACTGACCACCTCCAACGGAGCGAGACCCGGCTTGCGCCTGCGCAGCATCACCCGGCGCGGCCTGCTGGCCCTCGTGGCCACGCCCTTGGCCATACCCTCGGGCCCCCTCCGCGCTGAACCGTCCCTGCCGCTGCGGGTGCTGTGCACCGGCGCGATGCTGGCCGTGGCGCAGGACATCGCCGCCGCCTTCACCCAGGAAACCGGCCGGGCCGTGGTGCTGGGCATGGCCTCGGTCGGTGGCATCGGCCGCCGGCTGCGGGATGGCGAGAAGGTGGAACTGGTGCTGAACACCGCCCGGCAACTGGCCGCCATGGCCGGGGCGGGGCTGGTGGATGGCACCAGCATGATGGAGCTCGGGCATATCCGCCTCGGGCTGGGCCTGCGCCCGGGCACACCCCCGCCGGCACTGGACAGCACCGAGGCGCTGCGCGCCGCCCTGCTGGCCGCCCCGGGCATCGCCTTCGCCAACCCTACCGTCGGCGCCCCCAGCGGCGTTCACCTGCTGCGCATGCTGGACACGCTGGGCATCGGCGCCACCATGGCGCCGCGCACCCTGCTGCTGCCCACCGGGCTGGAGGCGGCGCAGGCGGTGGCCGCCGGCCACGCCACGCTGGCCCTGGCACAGATCAGCGAGATCCTCTCGGTGCCCGGGCTGGTGCTGGCCGGCCCGTTGCCGGAAGCGGTCAACATGGCCACGCCCTATGCCGGCGCCATCGCCAGCCGGGCCGAGGACCGCCATGGCGCCCAGGCGCTGCTGCGCCGCCTGACGAGCCCAGCCGGCCAGGCCCGCTTCCGCGCCGCCGGCTTCAGCTTCCCCGGCTGAAGCCAGGCCGCGGCACCGGGTGGTACGCAGGGCATGAATGCTGCCATAAAGCTGCCGGCTGAAGCGGGTTCGTTGCCAACCGGAACGCGCCCGCGCCAGCCTTTCCATCAGAGCAACCGGCCCCCGCCCGGCGACGCACCCGTCCCTGGCGACCAGGCTCTGGACCGTTGATCTATCGCGTGATCAACGCCTCGCGGTGATTCCACCCCAGGCGATCACGCTCCAGGCAGGAGCGACACCGTGAGCGGCACCAACCAGCGCATCGACCCCAAGCGGCTTTGGGAAACGCTGATGTCCATGGCGGAAATCGGCGCCACCCCCAAGGGCGGGGTGAAGCGGCTGACGCTGACCGACGTGGACAAGCGCGGCCGCGACCGCTTCAAGGGCTGGTGCGAGGCGCTGGGCCTCACGGTGCGGGTGGACGCCATGGGCAACATGTTCGCCCGCCGCGAAGGCCGCGACCCCAGCCGCCTGCCGGTGCTGATGGGCAGCCACCTGGACAGCCAGCCGAGTGGCGGCAAGTTCGACGGCGCGCTGGGCGTGATCGCCGGGCTGGAAGTGATGCGCAGCCTGAACGACCTGAACATCACCACTGAAGCCCCGATCGAGCTGATCAACTGGACCGACGAGGAAGGCAGCCGCTTCGGCCGCAGCCTGATGGGCAGCGGCGCCTGGGCCGGGGTCTATGCCGTGGACCAGACCTATGGCCTGGCGGATGTGGACGGCGTGACGGTGGGCGAGGCGCTGGATGCCATCGGCTACAAGGGCGAGGTACCGGCAAAACCCTTCCCGGCCGATGCCTATTTCGAGCTGCACATCGAGCAGGGCCCGATCCTGGAACGCGAGCAGAAGCAGATCGGCATCGTCACCGGCGCCCAGGCGCAGGTCTGGTTCGACGCGGTCTGCCTCGGCCAGGACGCCCATGCCGGCACCACGCCGCCCAGCACCCGCCGCGACGCGCTGGTCTGCGCCAGCCGGATCGTGGACCTGGTGGACCGCATGATGCGCGCCCGCGGCGATGACGGCCGCGGCACCGTCGGCTTCATGCAGGTGATCCCCAACAGCCGCAACGTGGTGCCGGGCGAGGTACGCTTCAGCGTGGAATTCCGCCACCCGGAGACGGAGGAGATCGAGAAGCTGGCGGCGCAATTCCCGCGTGAGGCCGGCTTCATCGCCCGCGACTGCGGCATTGAGCTGAAGCTGACCGAGCTGTTCCGCATTCCGCACCAGCCGTTCGACGCCAGCTGCGTGGCGCTGGTGGAACAGGCCGCCGCCAAGCTGGGCTACCCGGCGCGCCGGATCATCAGCGGCGCCGGGCATGACGCGGTGTATGTGGCCCGCAGCATCCCGACGGCGATGATCTTCACCCCCTGCAAGGACGGGCTTTCCCACAACGAGGCCGAGAGCATCGAGCCGGAGGAAGCCGCCGCCGGCACCCAGGTGCTGTTCGAGGCGGTGCTGGCCCGGGCCAACCGGGCGGTTTGATGCAGGAAGGGGGGCGGGCCTACCCGCCCACCCACTTGGCGATGAGATAGGCCACCGCCGCCGCCAGCCCGCCCACCGCCAGGGTCTGCAACGACCCCTTCAGCGGTGGCAAGCCGGTGGCACTGGCCTTCAGCCAGCCGAAGCCGAACAGCGCCAGCCCGGTGGCGGCGCTGGACACCAGCAGCGAGGTGTGGGTGTCCGTCAGCAAAATATAGGGCAGCAGAGGGATCATGCCGCCCACCGCATAGGCGCCGCCGATGGTCGCCGCGCTCTTCGCCGCGCGGCCGGGTTCGGGCTCGCTCAGTTCCAGCTCGAACCGCATCATGAAGTCCACCCAGCGCTTGCGGTCGCTGCACACCGCCGCGGTGGCTTCCTGCAATGGCTGCCCGCGCAGGCCGAAGCGATGCAGGATGGACATCACCTCCCAACGCTCGCGTTCCGCCCAGTCGTGGGTTTCCTGCTCCTCGCGCCGGCGTTCCACCACGTAGTGCTCGGCATCGGTCCGCGCCGCCAGGTAGCCGCCCAGGCCCATGGCCACGCAGCCGGCGGCGATCTCGGCCAGGCCGGCGGTGACGATCAGCGGGTTGGCTGCCACCGCGCCGGAAAGCCCGGCCGCCAGCGCGAAGGGCACGGTCAGGCCATCGGCCATGCCGATGACCAGGTCCCGCACCGTCTCCGAGGCGGTGAAGTGTTCCTCCATCGGCGGGCCGGGCGGTGGTGGCGGCAGGCCCTCGCGGGAATGGCTGTGGGGGGTGTCCATGACACGGGAAACTAGCTGGACACCCGCCGTTTCGCCAGCGGCGGATTACCGTTGGCTGGTGGTGACCGCCAGGAAGTTGGCCAGGCTGTCCTCGGCCACGCGGTGCCACTGGATCTGGTCCAGGCGGAACTTCTCCCACTGTTCATGGATGCGCTTGAACCGCGGATTCTGCGTGCCGATCTCGGCATACAATTCCTGCGTGGCGCGATAGCAGGCGGTCAGCACGTCCCGCGGGAAGGCGCGCAACTGGGTGCCGGAAGCGATCAGCCGGCGCAGCGCCGCCGGGTTCAGCACGTCGTACCGCGCCGCCATCCAGTGCCAGGCCTCGGCACAGACGGTTTCCAGAATGGCCTGGTACTGCTTCGGCAGTTCGTCCCACGCCTTGGCATTCACCATCATGTCGATGCTGGGCGAGTATTCCCACCAGCCGGGGTAGTAGTAGTACTGCGCCACGCGATTGAAGCCGAGCTTCTCATCGTCATACGGGCCAACCCATTCGGCGCCGTCGATCACGCCGCGTTCCAGCGCCGGGTAGATGTCGGTGCCGCCGATCTGCTGCGTCACCACGCCCAGCTTGCCCAGCACGTTGCCGCCATAGCCGGCGATGCGGAACTTCAGCCCGCGCAGGTCTTCCAGGTTGCGGATTTCCTTGCGGAACCAGCCGCCCATCTGCGCGCCGGTATTGCCGGCGGGAATGCCGTGCACGCCCTGGTCCCGGTACACGTCCTTGTACAGGTCGCGGCCGCCACCATGGGTCAGCCAGGCCCAGTGCTGCCGGCCGGACATGCCGAAGGGCAGGCAGGTCACCATGGCCAGGGAAGGGTCCTTGCCCAGGTAGTAGTAGCCGCTGGTGAAGCCGGCCTCCACCGTGCCGGCGCCCACCGCGTCCATCACGTTCAGCGCCGGCACCACTTCGCCCGGGCCGAAGACGGTGATCTGGAAGGCGCCATCGGTCAGCTCGGCCACCCGGCGAGAGATGAACTCATGCGTGCCGTACAGCGTGTCCAGGCTTTTCGGGAAACTGCCCGGGCAGCGCCAGCGGATGCGCGGCTGCGCGCCGGCCAGGTTGGGCGCGGCAATGGCGGCGGCGCCGGCCGCACCACCCGCGAACAGGTTGCGACGATTCATGCGGTTTCCTCCGAATTCTCAGGCGGCCGCAGAGTGCCAGCTTTCCCGCGCCAGGCAATCCCGTCGCTGCGGTTCAGAAGCCCAGCCGGCCCGCCGCGCGCAGCCCCAGCAGCAGGCCGCCGACATGCATGGCGTTCTGCATGATGCCCTGGCCAAGCCCGGCCAGCACATCAGCCAGCGGCGGTGTTTCCACGGCAATGTCCTCGCCGGCATCCAACGCCTGGGCGCCAGCCGGCACGCAGCCCAGCGCCAGCACGAAGTGGATGCGGTTGGAGCAATGCGCCGGCTCCGGCGGCAGCCCCAGCACCAGGCGCCATTCGGCGGCGACGAAGCCGGTTTCCTCGGTGAACTCGCGGGTGGCGGCGGCCACCGGGTCGGCCTCGCCGGCTTCCATCATGCCGCCGGGCAGCTCCAGCGTCAGCGCCTGGGCACCGGGGCGGAACTGCCGCACCAGCACCAGGCGGTCGTCCGGCGTCAGCGCCACCACATGCACCCAGTCGGCCCAGTCCAGCATCCACCAGGGGTCGAGCGTGACCCCCTGTGGCGTTTCCCAGGCCTCGGCGCGCAGGTGCAGCCAGCGGTCGCGCAGCACGGTGCGATCGCCGGTGCGCCGCCAGGGGCGGGGATGCGCCGGTTGCCCCGGACCCTCGCGCCCCGGGGTAGCCCCGGCGGCGCTGCTGTCCGGGTCGGCCGGCACTATTCCGCCGCCATCTGCTGGTGGGCATAGGCTTCCAGCGGCGCGCAGGTGCAGACCAGGTTGCGGTCGCCGTACACGTTGTCCACCCGCTTCACCGGCGGCCAGTACTTGGCGGCCCTGACGAAGGGCAGCGGGAAGGCGGCTTCCTCGCGGCTGTAGGGGTGGGTCCACGCCGTCGCCATCACCTCGGCGGCGGTGTGCGGCGCGTTCTTCAGCGGGTTGTCCAGCTTGTCCGCCTTGCCCTGTTCCACCGCGCGGATCTCGGCGCGAATGGCCACCATGGCATCGACGAAGCGGTCCAGTTCCGCCTTCGGCTCGCTTTCGGTCGGCTCCACCATCAGCGTGCCGGTCACCGGCCAGGACATGGTCGGCGCGTGGAAGCCGTAGTCCTGCAGGCGCTTGGCGATGTCTTCCACCATCACCCCGCCACCCTGCTGGAAGCCGCGGCAATCCAGGATGCACTCATGCGCCACCATGCCGCGGGCGCCCTTGTACAGCACCGGGAAATGGCCGTTCAGCCGCGCCGCCACGTAGTTGGCGTTGAGGATGGCCACCTGAGTCGCCCGCGTCAGGCCCTCGGCGCCCATCATGCGGATATACGCGTAGGAAATCGGCAAAATCGCCGCGCTGCCGAAGGGCGCCGCGGAAACCGGCCCGTAGCCCGTGGCCGGCCCGGCCTCGGCGCACATCGGGTGGTTCGGCAAATGCGGCGCCAGGTGCGCGGCGACGCCGATGGGCCCCACACCCGGCCCACCACCGCCATGCGGAATGCAGAAGGTCTTGTGCAGGTTCAGGTGGCACACATCGGCGCCGATGCTGCCCGGGCTGGTCAGCCCGACTTGCGCGTTCATGTTGGCGCCATCCATGTAGACTTGGCCGCCGGCCTCATGCACCGCGGCGCAGATGTCGCGGATGGCTTCCTCGAACACGCCATGGGTGCTCGGGTAGGTGATCATCAGCGCCGAGAGCTTTTCGGCGTGCTGCGCCACCTTGGCCCGCAGGTCGGCGAGATCGACATTGCCGTCGCGGTCGCAGCCGACCACCACCACCCGCATCCCCGCCATCGCCGCGCTGGCCGGGTTAGTGCCATGCGCCGAGGACGGGATGAGGCAGACATCGCGCTGGGTTTCGCCGCGCGCGTGATGGTAGGCGCGAATGGCCAGCAGCCCGGCATATTCGCCCTGGCTGCCGGCATTGGGTTGCAGCGACACGGCGGCGAAGCCGGTGATGCGCGCCAGCCAGTCCTCCAGCCGGCGGATCAGGGTGATGTAGCCCTGCGCCTGGTCCACCGGGGCGAAGGGGTGGATATTGGCGAAGCCGGGGAAGGTGATGGGGATCATCTCCGCCGTGGCGTTCAGCTTCATCGTGCAGGACCCCAGCGGGATCATGCTGCGGTTCAGCGCCACATCCTTGTCTTCCAGCCGCTTCAGGTAGCGCAGCATGGCGTGTTCGGAATGGTGGCTGTTGAACACCTCCGCGGTGCAGAAGGCGCTGCTGCGGGCCAACCCGGCGGGCAGGCCGCCGCTGGTCTCACCCAACGGGCCACCAAGCACCTCGGCCAGCGCGGCCAGCTCGTCGCGCGTCACCGTCTCGTCCAGCGCAATGCTGACCAGCCCGCCCTGCCGGTGCAGGTTGAAGCCGCGCGCCAGCGCCGCCGCCACCAGCGCCTCGGCCTTGTCACCGGCCTCGATCGCGATGGTGTCGAAGAAGCTGCCATGGCGCAGCGCCAGCCCGGCCGCCTTGGCCGCCCCGGCCAGCAGTTGCGCCTGCAGCGCCACGCGGCTGGCGATGCGCTTCAGCCCCTCCGGCCCGTGCCACACCGCGTACATGCCGGCCATCACCGCCAGCAGCACCTGGGCGGTGCAGATGTTGGAGGTGGCCTTTTCCCGGCGGATATGTTGCTCACGCGTTTGCAGCGAAAGCCGCATGGCCGGCGCCCCGGCGGCGTCCACCGAAACCCCCACCAGCCGGCCCGGCAGCAGGCGCTTCAGCGCGTCCTTCACCGCCATGTAGCCGGCATGCGGGCCACCATAGCCCATGGGCACGCCGAAGCGCTGCATGCTGCCCACCACCACATCGGCGCCCATCTCCCCGGGCGACCGCAGCAGCACCAGCGCCAGCGGGTCGGCGGCCACGATGGCCAGCGCGCCGGCGGCCTGGGCGGCAGCGATCTCGGCGCTGAGGTCGCGCACCTCCCCGGTGCTGCCGGGGTATTGCAGCAGCACGGCAAACGGCTTCAGCGCCGCGGCCTGGGCGGCGATCTCGGCCGGCGCGGCGACGACAACCTTGATGCCGACCGGCTCGGCCCGCACCCGCACCACGGCCAGGGTCTGCGGCAGCAGGTCGGCCGCCACCAGCAGCGTGTCGCCCTTGGCCTTGTGGGCGCTGTGCGCGAGCGTGACGGCCTCGGCCGCCGCGGTGGCTTCGTCCAGCAGGCTGGCATTGGCCACCGCCATGCCGGTCAGCTCCACCACCAGGGTCTGGAAGTTCACCAGGGCTTCCAGCCGGCCCTGGGCGATTTCCGCCTGGTAGGGCGTGTAGGCGGTGTACCAGCCAGGGTTTTCCAGCACGTTGCGCAGCACCACCGGCGGCGTGTGGGTCCCGTGGTAGCCCAGGCCGATCAGGCTCTTGATCTCGCTGCGGTTCTGCCCGGCCAGGCCGCGCAATTCGGCCAGTGCCGCGGCTTCCGCCACCGGCGCTGGCAGCGCCTCCAGCAGCACGCCCCGAATGGCGGCCGGCACGGTCTGCGCCGCCAGCGCCTCCAGGCTCTCGGCCCCCACCAGCTTCAGCATGGCGCCGATCTCGGCGGCCGAGGGGCCGATGTGGCGGCGCACGAACTCGTCGCGCTCCTCCAGCGCGTCCAGCTGGTCCAGCGGGCTCAAGCGTGGTCCTCCACGAAGCGGTGGTAGGCGGCGTCGTCCATCAGATCCGCCAGCTCGGCCGGGGCCGAGGGTTCCAGCTTGAAGAACCAGCCGGCGCCGGCCGGGTCGCTGTTGATGGTGCCGGGGTTGTCGGCCAGGGCGCTGTTCACTTCCACCACGCGGCCACTGATGGGCGCGTAGACGTCGGAAGCGGCCTTGACGCTTTCCACCACGGCGCAGGCCTCGCCGGCCGTCACCTCGCGACCCAGCTCGGGCAGTTCCACGAACACCACGTCACCCAGCGCCTGCTGCGCGTGGTCGGTGATGCCGATGGTGGCGACATCGCCCTCCACCGCAATCCATTCGTGGTCCTTGGAGAATTTCAGTTCGGCCATGGGTGGATCTCCTGCGATCAGCGTGCGTAGCGGTTGGCGACGAAGGGCATGGCGGCAACGCGTGCCGCCAGCGGCTTGCCGCGCACCATCAGGTCAAGCGCGGTGTTGTCGGCGGCGTGGTCGCGCGCCACGTAGCCCATGGCCATCGGGCCATTCAGCGAAGGCCCGAAGCCGCCCGAGGTAATCTCCCCCACCTGGGCACCGCCCGGGGCATGCACCGCGGTGTGGCCCCGTGCTGGCTGGCGGCCTTCCGGGCGGATGCCGACGCGCAGGCGCTGCGTGCCATTGGCCAGTTCCTCCCGCACCCGCTCGGCACCGGGGAAGTTCCATTCCATCCGGCGGCGCTTGCCGATGCTCCACACCAGCGCGGCTTCGACCGGGCTGGTGGTCTCGTCGATGTCATTGCCATAGAGGCAGAGGCCGGCTTCCAGCCGCAGCGAATCCCGCGCGCCGAGGCCGACCGGCGCCACGCCAGGCAGCGCCAGCAGGGCGCGGGCGAAGCCTTCCGCCTGTTCGGCGGGCACGCTGATCTCGTAGCCATCCTCCCCGGTGTAGCCGCTGCGGGAGACGAAGGCGGGCACGCCGGCGATGGTCACTTCCGCCACGTCCATGAACTTCATGCCCGCCAGCGCCGGGCAAAGCGGGGCGATGGCCGCCGCCGCGCCGGGGCCTTGCAGCGCCAGCAGGGCGCGGTCCGGCAGACGCTTCAGCTTCACCCCGGCCGGCAACGCGGCCTCGATGCGGGCGAAATCCTCATGCTTGCGGCTGGCATTCACCACCAGGAACAGGCGGTTGCCGAAATTCGCCACCATGAAGTCGTCGAAGATGCCACCGGCCTCGGTGGTCAGCAGCGCATAGCGCTGGCGCATGGGCTTCAACCCCTGCACATCGGCCGGGGTCAGGGCTTCCAGCGCGGCGGCGGCGTTCGCGCCCACCAACTCCGCCTGGCCCATGTGGGAAACGTCGAACAGCCCGGCCGCGGCGCGGCAATGCAGGTGTTCGCCCAGGATGCCCAGCGGGTACTGCACCGGCATGGCATAGCCGGCAAAGGGCACCATGCGCCCCCCCAGTTCCCGGTGCAGCGCGCCCAGCGGCGTTTCAAGCAGGCTCTCAGTCGAATCGGCCACGGTTCCCCCTGCCGCATTCGCGGCGGTTGAAGTTCGTGGCCCCCCTCTGTCGGAAATACCTGAGAGATTCGGCGCCCTGGCGGGGCTGCCTTACTCCGTCGGTGCCGGCGTGGCGCGTGCCGGGCTTTCCAGAGGCCCCTTCCCCATGCGGCCCTTTTGCCTGAGCGTTTCCGGGGGCCGGTTGCGCCTTCGGCGAGGGCGCTCCCCGGCATGCCGGATGCGCCCCTCTCTCCCGCACGGGATCAGCAGGATGACTTGATCTAGCCTGTGGCGGCGCCCCAGCGCAACCGTGGCCGACGAATTACCGCACGCCGCGGCGCCGGTTCATCGCCAATTCCTCCGGCGTCAGCCGGAAGGAGACATAAACCGTGTAGTCCTGGGCCCGCCGGTCATCCCCCACCGGCAGGGTCACGTCCACCTCCTGGCTCATGCCGCTGGTGCGGGTTTCGTTGGGGTTGAAGCTGATGCGCTCCTGGAAGCCCTGCTCGCTCAGCACCCGCTGGGTGCGGTTGTCCACCACCGCCACGAACCAGGACAGCGGCACCTCCCGCGCCCGGAAGGCCGGGCCACGGTCCACCGTGATGCCCACGGCCAGCCGCATCTCGATGGCGTTGTTGCCGCGGGAACAGCCGCCTTCCACCCGCACCAGCCGGGCATCGGTCTCCAGCGCCGCCAGGTCGGGCGGGGCGCCCGGGCGATAGCGCGTCAGGTCGGCGCCCTCGGCCAGGATGGCCGGCCGGGGGCAGGCGATGGGGTAGCGGGTGGCGTCGCCGCCGCACCCCGCCAGCAGGGTTGCCAGGGCAGGTACCAGTGCAAGTCTCAGCCGCATCACCATCTTCCCCTTTGAGCCACACCGGACGCTGGCTAGTGTGCCGCCGTCAGGCTGCCAATTAGTCTTCCACTTTGTCTGGCGGCCCGTTAGCACGGCAACCCGCAGCCCGCGAGCATCCACCGACCATGTCCTCCAAGCCCAGCCTGAACGTCCTGCTTGCCGGCCCGCGTGGCTTCTGCGCCGGCGTGGACCGTGCCATCAAGATTGTCGAGGAAGCCATCCGCCGTTACGGCGCCCCGGTCTACGTCCGGCATGAGATCGTCCACAACCGGTTTGTTGTGCAGGCGCTGGAACGCCAGGGCGCCATCTTCGTCGAGGAACTGGACGAGGTGCCGGACGACGCCCCGGTGGTGTTTTCCGCCCATGGCGTGCCGAAGTCGGTGCCGGACGAGGCGACCCGCCGCAAGTTGTTCTACCTGGACGCCACCTGCCCCCTGGTCTCCAAGGTGCATCGCGAGGCCGAGCACCACTTCACCCGCAAGCGCCATATCCTGCTGATCGGCCATGCCGGCCACCCGGAAGTGGTCGGCACCATGGGCCAGTTGCCGGAAGGCGCGGTGACCCTGGTGGAGGACGAGGAGCAGGCCCGCACCGTGGCGGTGCCGGAAGGCAAGCCGCTGGCCTTCATCACCCAGACCACGCTTTCGGTGGACGACACCGCCGGCATCGTCGCCGCGCTGCAGCTGCGCTTCCCCACCATCGCCATGCCGGCCAAGGAAGACATCTGCTACGCCACCACCAATCGCCAGGCGGCGGTGAAGGCCATCGCCCCGCGCGTGGACCTGATGATCGTGGTGGGGGCGCCCAACTCCTCCAACAGCCTGCGCCTGGTGGAGGTGGCCGAGCGCGCCGGCAGCGCCCGCGCCATCATGGTGCAGCGGGGGCGGGAGCTGGACCTGGCCATTGTCGAGGGCATTTCCAGCATCGGCGTGACCGCCGGCGCCAGCGCGCCCGAGGTGCTGGTGGAGGAAGTGCTGGCCCGGCTGCGGGAACGCTATGAGCTGGTGCTCGACGAGGTGGTGGTGGCCGAGGAGCGCATCACCTTCAAGCTGCCCGCCGCGCTGAACACGTGATTTAGCCTCAGGCGCCGGCCTCCGCCGGCTTGGCTGCGCGGCCATAAGGCCGCGTCGGCCCTGGCGGGCCGCCTGCTGTGCGACCGCGGCCTTCGCGTTCTCGCCGTGGGGCGCGCCAGCCTTCGCCTTCCCGCCGCAACGCATGCCGCACCGCATTGCACACGGCGGCCCGGGGCGCTAACGGGAACGCGATGGCCGTCTACACCGAAGTCTCCGACGAAGCGCTGCGCGCTTTCCTGGCGGAATACGCCCTGGGCGAACTCCTCGCCTTCCGCGGCATCGCGGAGGGGGTGGAGAATTCCAACTACGCGCTGAAGACCACCGGCGGCGACTTCATTCTGACGCTGTACGAAAAGCGCGTGGACCCGGGCGAACTGCCCTATTTCCTCGGCCTGATGCAGCACCTGGCCAGCCGCGGCCTGGACTGCCCGCTGCCGGTGCCGGCGCGGGATGGCGTGGCGCTGCGCGAGCTGGCCGGCCGCCCCGCCGCGATCTGCACCTTCCTGCCCGGGGTCTGGCCGCGCCGCATTCGCCCGCAGCACTGCGCCCCGCTGGGGGATGCCCTGGCGCAGTTGCACGCCGCCGGCGCCAACTTCGCCGGCCAGCGCCCCAATGCGCTCGGCCCCGCCGGCTGGGCCCCGCTGCTGGACCGCTGCCGCGCCGAGGGCGACAGCGTGCCGCCCGGGCTGGTGGCGGAACTGGACCAGGCACTGGCCGCCGTGCTGGCCGGCTGGCCCGCCGCCGGGCCGCTGCCGCGCGGGCAGATCCATGCCGACCTGTTCCCGGACAACGTCTTCTTCCTGGATGGCCCGGCCGGCCAGCCGCAGGTCTCCGGCATCATCGACTTCTACTTCGCCTGCACCGACCTGCTGGCCTACGACATCGCGGTGTGCCTGAACGCCTGGTGCTTCGAGAGCGACCACAGCTTCAACGTCACCAAGGCGCATGCGCTGCTGGCCGCCTACCAGGCCCGCCGGCCGCTGACCGCCGCCGAGCGTGCCGCCCTGCCGGTGCTGTGCCGCGGCGCCAGCCTGCGCTTCCTGCTCACCCGGCTGTACGACTGGACCAGCACCCCCGCCGGCGCGCTGGTAACCCGCAAGGACCCGCTGGAATACCTGCGCAAGCTGCGCTTCTTCATGCGGGCGGAAGGTCCCTCAGCCATTGGCCTCTGACGAAGACTTCACGGTTGAGATCTGGACCGACGGCGGCTGCAAGCCCAACCCCGGCCCGGGCGGCTGGGGCGCCATCCTGCGCTATGGGGAGGTGGTGCGCGAACTTTCCGGCTACGACGCCGCCACCACCAACAACCGCATGGAACTGACCGCCGCCTGCGCCGCGCTGGAGGCGTTGAAGCGCCCCTGCACCGTGGTGCTGCATACCGACAGCGAATACGTGAAGAACGGCATCAGCCGCTGGATCAACGGCTGGGTGCGCAACAATTGGCGCAACGCGGCCAAGGACCCGGTGGCGAACATGGAACTGTGGCAGCGCCTGCTGGCCGCCGCCAAGCCGCACAAGGTGGAATGGAAATGGGTGCGGGGGCATAGCGGCAACGCCATGAACGAACGTGCCGACCAACTGGCCACCGCCGCCCGCCAGGCGCGAGGCTGAAGCCGAACGCCCGAAGGTTGCGCCTCCGGGCGCCTCAAACGCCGGGCGCCTCAAACGCCGGGCGCATCGCCGCCGCGGCGCTTGGCTTCGCCGCCTGGGCGGCAACGGCCATTCAGGCGCCTGGGCCCTGGTGGCCAATGCCCGGGCCGCCCCGCACCGGGCTGAAGCCACCCCCAAACGAAACAGGGCCGGCCCCCTGCGAGGCCGGCCCTGCAACCTTGCCCTGGTCTGCGCTTACAGCGAAGCCAGGATCGCTTCGGCCTTGCTCACCTCGAACGCGCCGGCGGCTTCCACCGCCACATGCGTCACCACGCCGTTCTTCGCCACCAGGGCGAA
>CANBXZ010000028.1 GCA_947373495.1 Acetobacteraceae bacterium | reverse complement strand
AGGGGCTGGCCATTCTGCTGGTGGTGTTCGGCCACATCGTGGCGCGCCAGGCGCCGCCGGGGGTGGAGTGGTACGAACCGCTGCGCTTCGCGGTGTACCGCTTCCACATGCCGCTGTTCTTCTACCTGTCGGGCAGCGTGGCGGTGCTTTCCGGCGCGCTGGCGGTGCCGCCGGCGCGCTGGTTCGGGCTGCTGGGCAAGCGGGCGGAGCGGCTGCTGCTGCCGTTCTTCGCGGTCGGGCTGCTGATATTGCTGGGCAAGCTGGCCGCCGGCCAGGTGACCAGCACGGTGGACAACGCCCCCGCCGGCCTGGCCAGCGGCCTGCACCATCTGTTCTGGGACACGGCCGCCAGCCCGGCGACCAGCATCTGGTACCTGCTGGTGCTGTTCCTGGCCACGCTGGTGGCGGTGCCGCTGCTGCGGCTGGGGCTGGGCGGCGGCGGGTTGGTGCTGCTGGGCCTGGCGCTGCAGGCGGTGGAGGTGCCGGCGGTGCTGTACCTGGACCGCTTCGCCAGCCACTTCCTGTTCTTCGCCGCCGGCATCTGGGTGGCGCAGCACCAGGGCCGGCTGCTGCCGCTGTTCACCGGCTGGCTGGGGCTGTGGCTCGGGCTGTTCCTGGCGGCGCTGGCCCTGGCGCTGGCCGGGCTGCTGCCGGAACGCCATTCAATGCTGGTGTGCGGCCTGCTGGCGCTGCCGGCGCTGCATGGGCTGGCCCGGGTGCCGCCGGTTGCCCGGCTGGGCTGGCCACTGTGGTTCGGGCGCTATTCCATGGTGATCTACCTGTTCAACACCATCGCCATCGGGGTGGCCAAGGCGGTGCTGGTGGCGCTGGGCGTCGGCTGGACCGCGGCCGGATTCTGGCTGCACGCGCCGGTGCTGCTGGCCGCCGGGCTGCTGCTGCCGGTGGCGTTCAAGCACCTGGTGCTGGCCCGGCTGCCGGCGCTGGACCGGCTGACCGACTGAGCCCCACGGGCGGCGCGGCCCAGCCATTCCTTGACACCTGCCCCCCTGCCGGGCTTGATCCGCCCGCCCGGCCGAAAACCCGCCGGTTGACAACATTTTTCCGGTGGGTCCCAGATTGAGCGCAGCAATGGCAAAGCGGAAGTCGTCCGGCGGCTGGGGCGAGAGCGTCAAGACCATCCTCTATGCCGGGCTCATCGCCATCGGCATCCGCACCATCGCGTTCGAGCCGTTCAACATCCCCTCCGGGTCGATGATCCCGACGCTGCTGGTGGGCGACTACCTGTTCGTCTCCAAGTACAGCTACGGCTATTCGCGCTATTCGGCGCCGTTCGGCCCCAACCTGTTCAGCGGCCGGATCTTCGGCAGCCTGCCGCGGCGTGGCGACGTGGCGGTGTTCAAGCTGCCGCGCGACCCCAGCCAGGACTACATCAAGCGCATCATCGGCCTGCCCGGGGACCGCATCGCGGTGCGCGGCGGCGTGCTGCAGGTGAATGGCGAGGCCGTGCGGCGCGAGCGCCTGGGCCCCTACATCGTCGAGGGCGATGGCCCGCGCATGACCGTGCAGCTGTACCGGGAAACCCTGCCCGGCGGCCGCGTGCACCAGTTGATCGAATATTCCGACACCCAGCCGAACGACAACACCCAGGAATACGTGGTGCCGGCGAACCATGTCTTCGCCATGGGCGACAACCGCGACAACAGCCAGGACAGCCGCTTCCTGGACGCGGTCGGCTTCATTCCGGTGGACAACCTGGTGGGCCGGGCCGAGTTCATCTTCTTTTCGGTGGATGGCTCCGCCGCCTGGTGGGAGGTGTGGGGCTGGCCCTTCGCCATCCGCTGGACCAGGCTGTTCTCTGGCGTCCGCTGAGCCGCTGATGAGCGAGGCGAGCGAAAGCCTGGAGGCCTTTGCCGCCCGGCTGGGGCATCGCTTCGCCCAGCCGGCGCTGCTGGAACAGGCGCTGACGCACCGTTCCGCCGCCGACCCCAAGCGCAGCCAGCTGGATTCGAACGAAAGGCTGGAATTCCTCGGCGACCGGGTGCTGGCCCTGTTGATGGTGGAATGGCTGAACGAGCGTTTCCCGCTGGAACGCGAGGGCGACATGGGCAAGCGCCTGGCTTCCCTGGTGGCGCGGGACGCGCTGGCCAAGGTGGCGGAGGCGCTGGGCCTGCGCGGCATGCTGCGGGTGCCGGAAAGCGAAGGCCGCGCCGGCCTGCGCGAACGCGCCAATGTGCTGGCCGATGCGGTGGAGGCGCTGCTGGGCGCCATCTACCTCGACGGCGGCCTGCCCCCGGCCCGCGCCCTGGTGCGGCGGGAATGGGAACAGATGATGGGCGCCGACCCGCGCCCGCCGGTTTCCGCCAAGAGCCGGCTGCAGGAATACACGCTGGGCCGGGCCATGGGCTTGCCGGAATACCGGCTGGTCTCCACCTCCGGTCCATCGCACCAGCCCTTCTTCGTGGTGGCCGTCGCAGCCGCGGGGCGCGAGGCCGAGGGCATGGGCGAATCGAAACGCGCCGCGGAGCAGGCAGCAGCCGAAACCTGGCTGGCAGGATTGGGACGCAAGTGAACGAGACGACACGTTGTGGGCTGGTGGCGGTGGTTGGCGCGCCGAATGCGGGCAAGTCGACCCTGGTGAATACGCTGGCCGGCACCAAGGTCACCATCGTTTCGCCCAAGCCGCAAACCACCCGGTTCCGGATTCGCGCCGTGGTCATGCGTGGCCAGGCGCAGCTGGTGCTGGTGGACACGCCCGGCATCTTCGCCCCCCGCCGCCGGCTGGACCGCGCCATGGTGGCCGCCGCCTGGGGCGGCGCGCAGGATGCCGACCTGGCGCTGTTCATCGTGGATG
Source organism: Acetobacteraceae bacterium (assembly GCA_947373495.1). GTDB lineage: Bacteria > Pseudomonadota > Alphaproteobacteria > Acetobacterales > Acetobacteraceae > CAIMOR01. The sequence continues at coordinate 20,621 of CANBXZ010000028.1, read as the reverse complement.
CGCGGGCCGGCCTGACCGACCCGGTGCGGGCCATCGCGGAGAAGCTGAAGACCAGCAAGGTGCCGGTCTGGCTGGTGCTGAACAAGGTGGACCTGATCGAGCCGCCGCGCCTGCTGCCGCTGGCGCAGGAACTGAACGAGCTGATGCCGGTGGCCGAGACCTTCATGGTTTCCGCCGAAAAGAACCGCGGCCTGGACAAGCTGATGGACCACGCCGCCGCGGTGGTGCCGCCCGGCCCCTGGCTGTTCCCGGAGGATGAACTCTCGGACCTGCCGAACCGCATGCTGGCGGCCGAGCTGGTGCGCGAACAGATCCTCCGCCAGACGCATGAGGAAGTGCCGCACCACGCCACGGTGGAAACCGAGAGCTGGGCGGAAAAGCCCGACGGCAGCGTGCGGGTGGACTGCACCATCTATGTCGAGCGCGCGACCCAGAAGGCCATCCTGATCGGCGATGGCGGCCAGCGCATCAAGCAGATCGGCCAGAAGGCCCGGGGCGAGCTGGAGAAGCTGCTGGAACGCCGGGTCCACCTGTTCCTGAACGTGAAGGACCGGCCGGGCTGGGATGAGGAGCGCGGCCGTATCCGCGCCCTGGGTCTGGAAGATCTGGGCTAGGCGCGTTAACGTCTTCCGCCATTCCACGCGGGAGAAAAGTAAAATGCGCATCGCCGCCGACATGACCGCCCTCATCGGCAACACGCCGCTGGTGAAGCTGAACAAGCTCACCCAGGGGCTTGGCGCCACCGTCGTGGCCAAGTGCGAGTTCTTCAACCCGCTCTCCTCGGTGAAGGACCGCATCGGCCTGGCGATGATCGAGGCCGCCGAGCGCGACGGCGTGCTGCAGCCGGGCATGACCATCGTGGAGCCGACCAGCGGCAACACCGGCATCGGCCTGGCCGGCGTGGCCGCGGTGAAGGGCTATCGCTGCGTGCTGACCATGCCGGAGAGCATGAGCGTGGAACGCCGCGCCCTGCTGCGCGCGCTGGGCGCCGAGGTGGTGCTGACGCCGGCGCCGCTCGGCATCAAGGGCAGCATCGCCAAGGCCGAGGAGATCGCCGCCTCCGACCCGGCGAAGCACTGGATTCCGCAGCAATTCCAGAACCCGGCCAACCCGGCGGTGCATGAACGCACCACGGCCGAGGAAATCTGGCGCGACACCGACGGCACGGTGGACATGGTGGTGGCCGGCGTCGGCACCGGCGGCACCATCACCGGCATCAAGCGGGCGCTGAGCCGCAAGAAGCCCGGCTTCAAGGTGGTGGCGGTGGAGCCGACCAACTCCCCGGTGCTGTCCGGCGGCACCCATTCGCCGCACAAGATCCAGGGCATCGGCGCCGGCTTCGTGCCGGACATCGTGGAACTGCCGTTGCTGGACGAGGTGGTGCAGATCACCAATGAGGAAGCCATTGCCACCGCGCAGGCGATGATGAAGCAGGAAGGCATCCTCTGCGGCATCTCCTCCGGCGCCAATGTCGCCGCCGCGCTGAAGGTGGCGGCCCGGCCGGAGAATGCCGGCAAGCTGATCGTGGTGATCCTGCCCAGCACCGGCGAACGCTACCTCAGCACCGACCTGTTCGCGGATTATCGCGGGTAGCTGCCGCCCAGCACCGCCGCGCAGGCCTCGGGCAGGCGCGGCGGCTGCGGCGGGCGGGCGGGCCGCGGCGCCGGGGTGCGCGCCTCGGCGCTGAACCACCAGTCCAGGCTGGCGTCGCAGCCATCCCCGGCGGGGGGTGGCGGCATGTCGCTGCAGCCGCCCTGCCCGGCGGGGCAGCGCAGCCGCAGATGCATATGGGCGTCATGGCCCCACCAGGGCCGCACATGGCGCAGCCAGGGCGGGCCGGCGGCCACCCGGCACAGTTCGCGCTTGATGGCCGGGTTCACCAGCACCCGGTCCACCCCCGGGGTTTCCGCCGCCAGCCGGACCAGCCTGGCATGGCCGGGGCGCCAGCGCGCCGGGTCCACCGCATCGCCGCCGGGCGCCACCAGGCTGGGCACCTCCACCGTTTCGCGCTGCGCCGCCGTGCTGGCCGGCTTCGGGTTGATGTCGAGCCAGATATCCGCATCCAGCCCGGCCTGGTGGCTGGCGTGGCCAAAGGGCATCGGGCCGCCGCGCGGCTGGCCCATATCCCCCACCCACAGCGCCGGCAGCCCGGCCGCCTGGGCCCGCGTTGCCAGCCCGCGCACCGCCTGCAGCAGCGCCGGATGCCCCCAGTGCCGATTGCGCGCAACCCGCACCGCCTGCCAGCCCGGGCCTTCCGGCGGCAGGCGCTCGGCGCCCAGGATGCAGCCGGCATTGGTGCTGCCGAGGATGCGCGGCGGCCCCGCCACCGGCCCGGGCACCGCGGCCCAGGGCAAGCCCCAGGGCCGCGCCACCTGCGCCCGTGCCGGCATGGCCACCACCAGGGCGGCGAGGAACAGCATGCCGGCGCGGACGATCAGAACCTCCGTTCGAACACCGTCACCACGTCGCCGGGCTGCACCAGGGATTCACGCGCGGCGCGGAATTCCGTCGGCTTGCTGTCCGGCCCCACGCGGGTGATGGAGACATAGTCGCGGATCGCACGATAGTTGAAGCCCCCGGCCACCGCCACGGCGGTCAGCGCGGTCATGCCCGGCTGATACGGGAACTGCCCGCCGCGTTCCACCATGCCCAGCACGAAGATGGGCCGGTAGTTCAGCACCTCCACGGCCACATTGGGGTCGCGGAACAGGTTCTTGCTCTTCATCTCGGCTTCGATCGCGCGTTCCACCTCGGGCGTGGTGCGGCCGGCGGCGCGCACGGTGCCCAGCAGCGGCAGCGCCAGCGTGCCGGCATCCGAAACCCGGAAGTCCCCGGTCAGCCGCGGGTCGTTGAACACCGTGACGCGCACCTGGTCCGACGCCCCCAGGCGATATTCACGGCGCGCCGCTTCCTCAAGCGGCGGCAGGTTGCTGCCAGGGGCGGAACAGGCAGCAATCACGGCAACGGGAGCAAGCATGGCGATACGGCGAGTAATGGTCATCAAGCAGATCCTCCGGTTCGATGAAGCATCGGGTCCCTGTGCGGGCCTGTGGTTTCTGCCACCACGCGGGCCGTGCGCGCGTTCGCTTTTCCTTGCGCGCATGGTTCATCACGCCGTTGTTTGCCGAACCGGCCGCTGCTCGCCCTTGGTTTGATTGACCCCCGCTTTCGCCCGCCCCTAATCCGTGTGCGTTGCCGCAAACCGCGGAAGGGAAAGTGCAGCCGCATGCTCGACAGACCGGTTGAGAGCCGCCCGCCGGCGGAACGCCGTCCATCACCACGCCCGGTGGCCGCCAGCGCCTCCTCCATGCCGATCGAGCCCGAGGGCATGACGGTGAACACCCTGCTCGCCGCGCTGAAGCGGCGACGCTGGGTGCTGGTGCTGTGCGCGGTGCTGTTTCCGGCCGTGGCGCTGATTGCCGCCAAGCAGTTGACGCCGCGCTACACCGCCAGCGCCACCGTGATGTTCGAACCCGAGGGCTACAACGCGCGGGAGCTGCAAAGCATCCTGCGCGACGAAACCACCACGGATGCGGTGCTGGCCAGCCAGGTGGAGATCATCCGCGGCCTGTCGGTCTCCCGCCGCATCGTGCGCCAGTTCGACCTGACGGACCGCGCCGAGTTCGCCTGGTGGCTGGAGGACGCCAAGCGGGCCGACACGCCCTGGTTCCGGGTGCGGGATGCGTTGTCCCGCCGGCTGGTCTCGCTGTCGCCGGAAGTGGCGGCGGTGGTGGCGCCGAAGCCGGTGGCCAGCCCGCCGCCGGACGACCAGGCGGAAATCGCCGCGGCCGAGGCGGTGCGCGACCGGCTGCTGGTGAACGTGGTGCGCAACAGCCGCGTGCTGGCGGTGCAGTTCACCACCGAGGACCCGCGCCTGGCCCAGGAAGTCGCCAACCTGGCGTCCGAGCTGTACATCGCCGACCAGTTGGAGACCAAGTTCAACGCGGTGCGCCGCGCCAACGACTGGCTGGACGGCCGGGTCACGCAACTGCGCACCGAGGTGCAGCAGACCGAGGCGCGCATCGCCGAGCTGCGCACCAGCAGCGGCCTGACGCGCGGCGTTTCCGCCGGCCTGGGCACCGAGCAGGTCAGCCGGATCAACACCGACCTGATCGAATCGCGCAACCAGCTGGCCACGGCGGAAGCCCGGCTGGCGGCGGCGCGCGGCGGTGGCGGCGCCGACCTCACGGCGTTGGGCGCTGCCAACCTCACCACCCAGCGTTCGGTGCTGGACACGGCGCGGACCGAGTTGGAACGGCTTTCGGCCACGCTGGGCGCCAACCACCCGGATGTGCGCGCCGCGCGTTCCCGCGTGGCCGACGCCCAGCGCGCGGTGGGCAGCGAAACCGGCCGCGTGGTGCAGGCCCTGGCCGGCGAGGCGCGTGCCGCCCGGGCCCGGATGGAAAGCCTGCAGGAAGCACTGCGCATCCAGGAAGCCCGGCTGAACCAGAACCAGACGGTGGAGATCCAGCTCTCCGCCCTGGAACGCGAAGCCGATGCCAGCCGCAGCCTGCTGCGCGCGGTGCTGGAACGCAGCCAGCAGACGGTCAGCCAGACCGCGATTGAAAAGGCCGACGCGCGGGTGCTGTCGCCGGCCACCATCCCGGGCGTGCCGAGCTTTCCGAAGGTGAGCATGTTCGTCGGCGCCGCGCTGGTGCTGGGGCTGCTGTTCGGCCTGCTGGTCATCTGGTTCCTGGAACAGGCGGACAGCACCATGCGCAGCGGGGAGGACGTGCGCGGCACGCTCGGCCTGCCCTGCCTGGCGCTGGTGCCGATGCTGCGGCGCGGCCTGCTGGGCCGCCACCGGGTGGAGGACTGGGTGGTGCGCAAGCCGCTCAGCCCGTTCAGCGAAAGCATGCGCACGCTGCGGGCCTCGCTGTGGCTGGGCGCCGAACCGCCACGCGTCATCGTCATCACCGCCGCCCGCCCGGGCGAGGGCAAGACCACCACCTCGGTGGCGCTGGCCCGCTCGGCGGCGATGAACGGGGAGAAGGTGCTGCTGATCGACTGCGACATCCGCCAGCCCTCGCTCGGCCGGGTGTTCCGCTGCGAGGGCGCCGCCGGGGTGACCGACCTGCTGCTGGGCCAGGCGGTGCTGGAACGCATCATCCGGCGCGACCACCTCTCCACGCTGGACTACATCCCGGCCGGGGCGGCGGAGATCCATTCGCTCGGCCTGTTCATGAGCGAGGCGATGGCCGCATTGCTCGACCGGGTTCGCCGGGACTACGACCTCATCGTCCTGGATGCGCCACCGGCCCTGGCCATGGCGGATGCCCGGGTGGTGGCGCGCCTCGCGGACGCCACATTGCTTTGCGTAAAATGGCGCGACACGCCGCGCTCGGTGGTGCGGAACTCGCTCGGCCTGCTGGAGGAAGCGCATGCCCGCATCGTGGGTGCCGCGTTGACCCAGGTGGACGCCAAGGTACACGGCCGTTCCGGCTATGCCGATGCCGAGGTATACCACCCCCGCTACGGCGGCTATTTCAGGGAGTAGACCCTTTGGCACGTTTTCTGGTGACCGGTGGCGCCGGCTATGTCGGCAGCCACCTGGTGCGCGCCCTGGTGGCGCGCGGCGACGAGGTGGTGGTGCTGGACAGCCTGCGCCAGGGCCATCGCGGCGCGATTCCCGCCGGGGTGGAACTGGTGCACGCCGAACTGGCCGACCGGCGCCGCGTGGCCGAGGTATTCGCCGCCTGGAAGTTCGAGGCGGTGTTCCACTTCGCCGCGCTGTCGCTGGTGGGCGAAAGCATGCGCGAGCCGCTGCGCTACTGCGTGGAGAACACCGCCAACTCGCTCAGCCTGGCCGATGCCGCGGTGCAGGCCGGGGTGCGGAAATTCGTCTTCTCCTCCACCGCCGCGCTGTTCGGCATGCCCAAGGTGGTGCCGATTGCCGAGGATGCGGACCTGGCCCCCGCCTCGGCCTATGGCGAAAGCAAGCTGATGGTGGAAAAGGGCCTGTTCTGGGCCGACCAGGTGCACGGCCTGCGCAGCGCCTGCCTGCGCTACTTCAATGCCGCCGGCGCCGACGCCGCGGGCGGGATCGGCGAGGACCACGACCCGGAGACCCACCTGATCCCGCTGTGCATCGGCGCCGCGCTGGGCACCCGCCCGGCGCTGACCGTGTTCGGCACCGACTACGCCACGCCGGATGGCACCTGCATCCGCGACTACGTGCATGTCAGCGACCTGGCCAGCGCCCACCTGGCGGTGCTGCCGCTGCTGGAGGAGCGCAGCCTGCGCTACAACCTGGGCAATGGCGCCGGCTATTCGGTGAAGCAGGTGATCGACAGCGTCGAGCGGATCGGCGGCCGGCCGGTGCCGCACAGCTTCGGCCCGCGCCGCGCCGGCGACCCGGCGGTGCTGGTGGCGGCCTCCGACGCGTTGCGGCGGGAGACCGGCTGGCAGCCGCGCTTCCCGGCGCTGGACGACATCGTGCGCACCGCCTGGGCCTGGCATGAGGCGCATCCGCGCGGCTACGGCGACCGCTGAGGCCGCGTGTTGCGTTGACGCCGGGCGCCGTCGCGATAAGGTCGCAACGGTTCCCGGCTGCCTGCGCCCCGGCCCTGAACCCTTCGCCATCCTGACGCGGGGCTCCGGCCGGTGCGGGGCATGGCGAACCGCCTGGGGCGCGGGAGTTGCCGATGCGTCCCTTGCTGCTGCGCCTGGCGCTGTTGCTGCTGTTGCTGCTGCCGGTGGCAGGGCGCGCCCAGACGCCGATGCAGGCCCCCGGTTCGACCCTGGGCTCGACCCTGGGCTCGACCCTGGGCTCGACCCTGGGCTCGACCCCGGGTTCGGTCCCCGAAACCTACCTCGACCCGTTCTCGCTGACCTGGGGCGATGGCCGTTGGCGCGCCATCGCCGGCGCCGGCTTCCTCTCCCGCACCAAGCTGACGCACATCATCCGGCTCGACGGCCACCCGGACACCACCAAGCCGATCGGTGCGCTGGCGCTGGGGCGGGAATTCGCCGGGTTGGGGCCACATATCCGCTTCGAATGGCAGCTGGGCGGTTCGGTGCAGTCGGAAACCCGGCGGGAAATCGGCGACCTGCGCGCCATGGTGGGCGTGCGCTTCACCCAATTCCCCTGGCATGACCAGTTGCCCACCACGCTGGCGGTGTTCACCGGCCCGTCCATGCTCACCGCGCCCTCGGCCTGGGAATACCTGCACAACCGGACCATGCGGCTGATGAACGGCATGGCCTTCGACCTGACCTTCAGCCTGCCCCAGGCGCCGGATTGGTCGCTGCTGGTGCGGGTGCACCATCGCTCGCCGCTGTTTGCCGTGGCGGGCACCGCCGGGGCCTCCAACTGGCTGATCTTCGGCCTGCAACACGGCTTCTGAGCCTGCCCGCCGCACAATATCCCGCCCCTCGCGGGCAGTTGTAGCGACCGCGCCGCCCAGCCACCGCAGTTTACCGCGGTGGCGCTTGGGTGGCTGGAATGACGGCTGCGGTCGCGGAGTTCATGCAGAGACAAACGCAAGGCGAGTTCGGTGGGCCAGACCCCGCGACGGAACGCGGCGCATGGCCGCGCCTGGCGCAGGTGGCGCTGGCGCATGTGGCGGCGGCCCTGCTGCTGGTATGGCCGGCCTTCTGGAACGGCTATCCCCTGGTCTTCGCCGACACCGGCACCTACCTGGGCCAGGCGCTGCTGCACTACCTGGGCTGGGACCGCCCGCCCTTCTACAGCCTGTTCCTGCTGTTCACCCATTGGCGGCTGAGCCTGTGGCTGCCGGTGCTGGCGCAGGGGCTGGTGACCGCGCATCTGCTGGGGCTGGTGCTGCGCGCGCTGGGCCGGCCGGAACGGGTGGCGCTGCCCCTGGCGGCGGCGGCGCTGGCGGTGTTGACGCCGCTGCCCTGGTTTGTCGCCCAACTGATGCCGGACATGTTCAGCGGCATCATGGTGCTGGCGCTGTGGCTGCTGGGGTTTCGCCTGGCGGTGCTGTCGGTGGGGGAGAGGATCTACCTGCTGGCGCTGGCGATCTTCGCCGTGGTCTGCCACCAAAGCCACCTGCCGCTGGCGCTGGGGCTGGCCGGGCTGGGCGGGCTGCTGCTGGCCTGGCAGCGCGGCTGGCGCCTGGCCTGGAAGCCGCTGCTGCGCATGGCGGTGCCGGCCCTGGTGGCGGCCTCGGCACTGATGACGGTGAATGCGGTGGGGCGGGGCACCGCCTCCCTGTCGCCCTTCGGGGCCGTGTTCCTGGCCACCCGGGTGATCTACGACGGCCCCGGCCTGGCGGTGGCGCGGCGGAGTTGCCCGGAAGTGGGCTGGCGGCTGTGCGGCGTGCTGGACCAGTTGCCGGGCTGGCACAACGGCTTCCTGTGGAACGACGACAGCCCGTTGCAGAACGCCCTGGGCGGCGCCGAGGCCTGGGCGCCCGAGGCCCGCGACATCGTCCTGGCCACGCTGCGGGCGGAACCGGGCGCCATGCTGGCCGCGGCGCTGGGCAATACGCTGGAGCAACTGGGGCTGTTCAGCGTGGGCGATGGGCTGGAGCCCTGGCTGCCGCCGCATGGGCCGCAGCCGCTGGTGGCGCGATTCTTCCCGCAGGAACTGGCGGCGCTGCAGCATAGCCGGCAGCAAACCGGGCATCTGGTGGCGGATTCGCGGCTGTTCGTGCCGCTGCACCTGGCCGCCACCCTGGCCGGCGCCGCGGCCCTGCTGGGCCTGCTGGTGCTGCGCTGGCAACGCCTGCCGGGGCCGGTGGTGGCGCTGGTGGTGCTGGTGCTGGCGGCGACGGTGGCCAATGCGGGCATCGCTGGGGCGCTGTCCGGGCCGGCGGGGCGCTACCAGGCGCGCATCATCTGGCTGCTGCCCTTCGTTTCGGGCGTACTGGTGGCCGGCATGCGGCTGGTGCCGCAGCACGCGCCGGCCGGCCTGCGGCCGCGCTTTCCGGGTTAGGGCGTGATCGGCACCGCGCTGATGATGACGATGGCGCTGGCGTAGGGGTATTCGTCGGTCATGGTCAGGTGCACCACCGGGCGCATGCCGGGCGGGGTCAGCTTGGCCAGCCGCACCGCGGCGCCGCCGGTCATCACCAGGGTGGGCTGGCCGCTGGGCAGGTTCACCACGCCCAGGTCCTTCATGAACACCCCGGCGCGGAAGCCGGTGCCCAGCGCCTTGCTGGCGGCTTCCTTGGCGGCGAACCGCTTGGCGTAGGTGCTGGCGCGGATCTTTTCGGTGCGGCGTTCCGCCTTGGCGCGCTCCACATCGGTGAACACCCGGTCGATGAAGCGTTCGCCGTGGCGCGCCATCACCTGCTCCACCCGGCGGATGTCGCACAGGTCGTTGCCCAGGCCGAGGATCACGACCGGGTCCGCTCCACCCGCACCACGCCGGAATGCGCCCGCAGCGCGGCGATGATGGTGGTGAGGTGCCGCAGGTCGGTCACTTCCATGTCCACCGCCACCTCCACCTCATCCGGCTCCCGCCGGGCCACGCGCAGGCCACTGACCACGCCATCCTGCTTGGCCACCACGGTGGCCAGGCCGCCCAGCGCCGAATGCGCGTTCTCCACCACCACGTTCACCCGCGCCACATGGCGTTCGCCATTGCTGGCGGTCTCGTCCCAGTCCACGTCCAGGAAGCGTTCCGGGGTGGCGGCGAAGCTGGCCAGGGTGTGGCAATCCGTGGCGTGGATGGTCACGCCCTTGCCGGTGGTGACGATGCCGACGATGCGCTCCCCGGGCAGCGGGTGGCAGCAGCCGGCATAATGGATCGACATGCCCGACAGCAGCCCGCTGATGGGCATGGAAGGTGCCGGCCGCGCCGCCGTGCGGTCCATGCGCGACAGCGACGGCCCCGCCCCCAGCCGGCCGCGCGGCCGCGCCAGGGCGATGGGGTCCACCGTGCGCGGCGGGCTGCGCAGTTCCGGCACCGCGGCATGCACCACGTCCCGCGGGCCGACGCTGCCGCCGCCGACGGCGATGTAGAGGTCTTCCAGGCTGGACTGCTTCAGCAGCTTCAGCGCGGGTTCCAGCAGCTTCTCGCTGAACTCCAGCCCTTCCTGGCGGAACGCCTTGGCAATGGCGGAGCGGCCGGCCTGCTCGTGCTCCTCCTTCAGCCTGGCGTGCACGAAGCGGCGGATGCGCGCCCGCGCCTTGCCGGTGACGACGAAGCGTTCCCAGCCCGGGTTCGGCGTGCCGCCGCGGGCGGTGATGATCTCCACCTGGTCGCCGTTTTCCAACTGGTGGCGCAGCGGCACGATCTTGCCGTTGACCTTGGCGCCCACGCAGGTGTCGCCGACCACGGAATGGACTTCATAGGCGAAGTCGATCGGCGTGGCGCCGCGCGGCAACTCGATCAGGTCGCCCTTCGGGGTGAAGCAGAACACCTGGTCGCGGTGCAGTTCCAGCTTGGTGTGTTCCAGGAAGTCCTGGGGCTGGCCCTCGGCGTCTTCCAGAATGTCCAGCAGGGCGCGAACCCAGGGGTAGCGCTTGCGGGTGGTGCCGGTTTCGGTGCCCTGCTTGTAGATCCAGTGCGCCGCCACGCCGTTTTCCGCCACCTCGTGCATATCCAGCGTGCGGATCTGCACCTCGATCTTGGCGTTGCGGCGTTCGGGCACCGTCACGCCGGTGTGCAGCGACTGGTAGCCGTTGGTCTTCGGCGTGCTGATGTAGTCCTTGAAGCGGCCCGGCACCACGCGATAGGCGTCGTGCACCGCGCCAAGGGCGGCGTAGCAATTGGCCTTCTCATGGTCCGGCAGGATGATGCGGAAGGCCATCACGTCGGACAATTGCTCGAACGCCACGTTCTTCTTCTGCATCTTCAGCCAGATGGAATAGGGCGACTTCTCCCGCCCCATCACGTCCACCAGCGGCACGTTGTGGCTGGCCAGCACCAGCTTCAGGTCCTGCTCGATATCCTTGATGAGGTCGGCGCCCTGGCCGCGCAGGAAGGTCAGGCGGGCGGCGATGGTCTGCCAGGCTTCCGGGTTGATGCTGCGGAAGGCCAGGGTTTCCAGCTCGTTCTTCAGCGCGTCCATGCCGATGCGCTCGGCCAGGGGGGTGAAGATCTCCAGCGTTTCGCGCGCGGTCTTCCGCCGGCGTTCCTGCTGCGGCACGAAGTGCAGTGTGCGCATGTTGTGCAGCCGGTCGGCCAGCTTCACCAGCAGCACGCGGATGTCTTCGCTCAGCGCCAGCACCAGCTTGCGGAGGTTTTCCGCCTGCTTGGTCTGCTTCGACTTCAGCTCGATCTCGGTGAGCTTGGTGACGCCGTCCACCAGGCGGGCGACATCCTTGCCGAAGCGCTGCTCGATCTCGGGCAGGCCGCAGCCGGTATCCTCCACCACGTCGTGCAGCAGCGCGGTGGCGATGCTGGCGGCGTCCAGCCGGTAGCCGGCCAGGATATGCGCCACCGCGATGGGGTGGATGATGTAGGGGTCGCCGTTGTCGCGCTTGTCGTTGCGATGCGCCTCGCAGGCGAAGCGCCCGGCGCGTTCCACCAGGCCCAGGTCGGCCTTGGGGTCATAGGCCGCCACCGCGGCGACCAGGGCTGGAATCTCATCCAGCCCATGGATGATGGTGGCCTCAGGGGTGGAGGCGGCCCGCGCCCCCCCCTCCGGCGCGCGAGGCACCGGGGCGGCAGGCGGCCCGGCGTCGCGCGCTGGCATGCCCTGGGGCCTTAGCGCTTGCCGCCCAGCTCGGCGGCGATCGCCGCCTCGATGTCGTCGGCCGACAGATCGTCGAGACCCTGGCCTTCGCTCGGCAGTTCGTCGTTCACGTCCATCACGCCGAAGATGTTCTCGTCGGTGGCGATCAGGTCCAGCACTTCTTCCTCGGCCGGCTCCGGCTCCGGCGCGCGTTGCAGGGACTTGATGAGGTCCTGCTCCAGCGCGGGCAGTTCCACCGTCTGCTCGGCGATTTCGCGCAGCGCGACGACCGGGTTCTTGTCGTTGTCGCGATCGACGGTCAGTTCTTCGCCGCGGCTGATGTTGCGGGCGCGCTGGGCCGCCAGCAGCACCAGCTCGAAGCGGTTCGGGACCTGGACAATGCAGTCCTCGACGGTGACGCGTGCCATGACGGCTCCGTAGCAATTTGGGCCGCCCGGCAGGGGGTCGGGCGGCAGTGAACCTTTCAGATAGCCATCGCGGCCCGATTGTGCAAGCGCAGCAATGGCCCGGCGGGGTTCCCGCCGCAGCGCCGAGCCAAGGACCGGGCCAAGGACCGGGCCGAGACCGAGGATAGGCGCAGCCGGGCGCCGGGCAAAGGCCCTGGTCGGCGCCCCCTCAGCCGAAGTGGATCATCTGCCGCACCACCTCGCCGCCCTTCAGGGTGGCGAAGCCCTGGTTGATGTCCTCCAGCTTGATATGGCTGGAGATCAGGTGGTCCAGCTTCAGCCGCCCCTGGCGCCACAGCCCCAGCAGCCGCGGCATGTCCACCCGGAAGCGGTTGCTGCCCATGGAGGAGCCCTGGATCTTGCGTTCGCGCAGGAAGTCGAAGCCGTGCAGCTCGATCTTCACCCCGAACGGCACCATGCCGATGATGGTGGCGGTGCCACCCGGGCGCAGCATCTCGAACGCCTGTTCGGCGGTGCGCTTCATGCCCAGCGCCTCGAAGCTGTAGTGCACGCCGCCCTTGGTCAGTTCCCGCACCATCGCCACCGGGTCCTCGTTGCCGACCAGGATGGTATCGGTGGCGCCCATCTGCCTGGCCAGTTCCAGCTTGGACTGCAGCCGGTCGATGGCGATGATGCGTTCCGCCCCGGCCAGCGCCGCGCCGTTCACCGCCGCCAGGCCCACGCCGCCGCAGCCGATGACCGCCACGGTGGTACCCGCCTCGATCCGGGCGGTGTTGAACACCGCGCCGACGCCGGTGATGACGCCGCAGCCCACCAGGGCGGCGCGGTCCAGCGGGGTTTCCTGGTCGATCTTCACCAGCGCGTTCTCATGCACCAGCATCTGCTCGGCGAAGGCCGACAGGTTGAGGAACTGGTGCATCCGCTCGCCGCCCTTCCAGGTCAGGCGGGTGGACATGCCCGGCGGCATCTTGACCTCGGTGTTCTCGCACAGGTTCGGGTGGCCGGTGGTGCATTGGCTGCAATGGCCGCAGAACACGCTGAGGCAGCCGATCACGTGGTCGCCCGGCTTCAGGTAGCTGACCTGGTCGCCCACCTGTTCCACCACGCCGGCCACCTCATGCCCCGGCACCGTGGGCAGCGGGTGCGGGTACAGCCCCTCGATGAAATGCAGGTCGGAATGGCACAGCCCGGCGAAGACGGTGCGCACCAGCACCTCATGCCCCTTCGGCTTGCTCAGCTGCACGTCCTCGATCGTCATCGGCTGGTTGGCGGCGTGCAGTACGGCGGCCTTCATGGCGCTTTTCCTTCCCTGGTGACAGCCAGACTAACCACTGTAGGCTGCCGCCCGCAACGGAGGGACGCAGGGGCAATGGAACCTGAACTTTTGGTGGAACGCGACGGCGGCGTACTGCTGCTGACGATGAACCGGCCGGAGGCGCTGAACGCGCTGGGCGGCAACATGATGTGGGACATGGTCAAGGCGCTGTCCGACGCGGCGCAGGACGGCGAGGTGGGCTGCGTGGTGCTGACCGGCGCCGGCCGCGGCTTTTCCGCCGGCGGCGACATGAAGGCCCGCGCCACCGGCGCCAAGCCGCCGCCGAGCACGCCCGAAGCCGGCGCCGACGAACTGCGCGCCCGGATGGAATGCTCCCGCCTGCTGCATGAGATGCCCAAGCCCACCATCGCCATGCTGAACGGCGTGGCGGCGGGCGCCGGCATGTCCCTGGCCCTGGCCTGCGACATGCGCGTGGCCGGCACCAGTGCGCGGATGACCACCGCCTTCGCCAACATGGGCTTTTCCGGCGATTTCGGCGGCCACTACTTCCTGGCCCGCCTGGTCGGCGCCTCCAGGGCGCGGGAGCTGTATTTCACCAGCGCCAAGCTGGACAGCGCCGCGATGGACAAGCTCGGCCTGCTGAACCGGCTGGTGCCGGACGAGCAACTGCGCGAGGAGACCATGAAGCTGGCCCACCAGTTGGGCAACGGCCCGCGCGTGGCCTGGCGCTACATGAAGCGCAACATGAAGATCGCCGAGGAAGGCACGCTGGCGGAGGCGCTGGACGCCGAGGCCATCGGCATGATGCGCACCCGCGAGACCGAGGACCACAAGGAAGCCCTGCGCGCCTTCATGGAAAAGCGCGCCCCGGTGTTCCAGGGCCGCTGAACCGGGCTCGCCTGAGGTGACATCACCGCAAGGCGTGCAGCACGCCTTGCGGTTGGCGCGGCAGGCCCGCCGGCGTTTCAGGCCGGCGTGTCCGCCGTGGCGGTCCGAGCCGGGACGCCCGCGGCGGGCAGGATACCGGCGCGGTTGCCGGGCAACTTGGCACACGGAAACCGCCCTGGCTTCCGGCGCGGGCAGCCACCCCTGGCGCCACGCGTTACCGCCGGCCCTGCCCCATGGGCGTTTCCACAATGCCGAACAGCCCGCGCAGGAAGCCCGGCGTCAGCGCCGCCAGCGGGTTCATCGTCACCTGCGGCGCCTCCACCGGGCCCTGGATGCGCCAGGTGGCGGCGAAGACCCCGCCGCCGGCCTCGGGGCTGAAGATGCGACCAAGCAGCGGAATGTTGCCCAGCAGCGCGTTGAACGCATAGGCCGGCACGATGGTGCCTTCCAGTTCCAGCACCGGGCGCTCGCGCAGCACCCGGCCCTTCACCGTCACCCCCAGGCTGGCGGAAAACGCCCGCGCGTCGGTCAGCTCCAGCGCCTCCCGCGTCAGCCGGAACGGCGCCACCAGCCGGGCGAAGTTCAGGCCGGGGCCGCTCAGCACGTCCACCAGGCCGTACAGCGTCATGGCCTGCAAAATCTTGCCCACCGCCGGCGCGTCCCGCACCACGAAGCCATCCAGTTCCGCGGTGCCCACCAGCGGCGCGCCGGGGCGCAGTTCCTCATAGGTGGCGTTGACCACCAGGCGGCCGCCCTGCACCGGCTGCACCAGGTCCAGCGCCCGCAGCAAGGCGCCGCCATCGGCCGCGCGCAGCAGCAGCACGCGCTGCTGGCCGCGCGGGGTCAGGCTGCCCTCGAAGCCGGCATTGGCCCCGGTGCTGCCGGTTACCCGGGCCTCGCGCAGCAGCCCCTGGGCGTCGCTGCGGGCGCGGGCCTGCACATTGGCCAGGTCGCGACCCTCGCCCATGGTCACCCGCTCGAACCGCAAATCCAGCGCCAGGGGCGGGTTGGCGCCTTCCGGCTCGGCGGCGGGTTCGGCCCGGCCGGGCGCCGCCGCGCCGCCGGCCACATGGCCGCTGGGGCCGAAGAACGGGCGCAGGTCCAGCAGCGGCCCGCGCAGGTTCACCTGCCAGGGCCCGCCGGCCTGGGTGGGCGGGCGAACCTCGCCGGAAAGCCGGGAACCGCCGAACAGCGTGTCCACCAGTTCCACCCGTTCCAGCCGGGCCTCGCGGCCAAAGCCGATGCGCCCGCGCAGCGCCAGTTCCAGCGCCTCCACCCGGAAGCTGTCCACCGCCAGCAGGGAATTGCCGGCCAGCCGCAGCACCACCTCGGCGCTGCCCGGGGTGCCGGCCGGCTTGGCCCAGCCGATCGGCGCCACCGCCAGCACCGCCTGGCGCAGGTCGGCGCCGATGGTCACGCTGCCCTGGCCACCGCGGCGGCGTTCGTAGCGAATGTCCAGTGCCAGCGGGCCGGTCAGCAGCCGGCCCGGGTCCAGGTTCCAGTTGGCCAACTCGGTCGCATCCGCCCGCGCGGTGACGGTGGCGCGTTCGATCACCTGGGTCGGTGGGCCATTGCGGAAGTCCAGGTCCAGCGCCAGCCGCACCGGGGTGCCTTCCAGCCGGGCCTCGCCGTTCAGCTTCAGGCTGTCGGTGTCCACCGCCAGGTCCAGCGTGGCGCGGTCCAGGTCCTTGTCCAGCACGATGTCCTGCAGGCGGCCATCGGTGATCCGCCCGGCGGCGCGCAGCCGCAGCTGGTCCATCGGCATGTCGTTCAGCAACGGCAGGGCGATGTTCAACCGCGCCTCGGCCTGGCCGCCGCGCACGTTCAGCTCCAGCGGCCGCTTTTCGAACAGCTTCAGCCGGGGGTGGCGCAGCAGGGCCACCACCTCGGTCATCGGGCCGCTCATCTGGCCTACCAGGTCCAGGTAGCCCGGTTCGGTGTCCAGCCCGTGGAAGCGCACCGTGGCGTCCCGCGCCAGCAGCGCGCCGCGGCTGCCATCGGCGTTCTGCTGCCGGGCGCCCTGGGCGCGGACGATGATCTCCTTCAGGCCGAACTCCACGCTGCCGGAAGCCCCGACCAGCGGCGGCACCGGGCGCAGCCAGTGCACCGTCACGTCGCTGGCTTCCAGCCCGCCGGAAAGGTTGGTCACCTCCAGGTTGTCCAGCGCCGCCGGCAGCCGCGCCGCCACGCTCCAGCGGCCATTGCGCAGCACCCCGGCGGTGAGGTTCTCGGTCAGCCATTCGCGCGGCTTGGGGGCGATGCCGGCCGGCCAGCGCCGCGCCAGGTCCTGCAGGTCCAACTGGTCCAGCCCGGCCTGGGCCTGCACCTGCCAAACCGCGCCGGCACCGGCGCCGACACGACTGGCCTCGGCCGCCAGCGTCAGGGTGGTGGGCTCGCCCGGCGGCGCGCCCGCGCGCGGCAGCGCCGGCAGGCGCAGCGCCAGCCGGTCCAGCCGCAGCGCGGCCGGGGTGGCCTGCGCCACCAACTCCAGCGCCTCGGCCTGGCGCAGGTCGCCGGGGATGAGTTCCAGCAGCGGCTGGTCCAGCGCCAGCCGGGCCTCGGCCTGGTGCCATTCCAGCGCGTCCAGGCTTTCCGGCAGGCGCAGCGCCAGCTTCAGCGCCGCGTCGCGCAGCCGGCCGCCGGCCAGCCGGGGCAGCACCTCGGCCCGCAGTTGCGGCGCCGCCCAGGGCGGCCAGGCGCGGCCGAGCTCGGCCAGCGGCAGGGGCGCCAGCCGGGCTTCCAGCGCCGCCTGCCACACCCCCGCGGCCAGGGTGGCCCGGCCGGTCAGCGTCAGTTCCGGCCCAGCCCGCCCGCTGGCGCCGGGCAGCCGCAGCCGGGCCTCGCGCAGTTCCACCGCCTGGCCGTCCCCGGCCGCGGTGGCTTCCAGCGCGGCGAAGGCCAGCCGGCGGCCCTGGCCCATGTCCAGCGTGCCGGCCCCGGCGGACAGCCGGGCGCGAATGCCATGCGGCACCCCGCCGGCGTCGAAATCCACGAAGGCGCCGAGGCTCAGCGGCGCATCCAGCACCGCCAGCGGCGCCAGTTGCGGCACCGCCCGGGCCAGTTCGCGCGGCGAGAGCGCCGGCAGGGTCAGCCCGGCGGTCACCCGCATCGGGTTGCCGGTGGCCTGGCCGGAAAGCCGCACCTCCAGCGTCATCTCGCCCAGCCGCAGCCGGGCCGCGCCATCCAGCACCAGGCCGCCGCCGGCTTCGCGGCGAATGTCCAGGTTGGGGTCCAGCAGCGCCCAGGTGCGGCCCAGCGCCTGGTCCACCACGGTGATCTCGCCGCCCACCAGCCGAATCCGGCGCAGCGCGGTGTAGCTGCCATGCTCGCTGGCCGGCTGCATCAGCGCCGCCAGCACCTGCAGCACCGCCGGGCTGTCCTCGGCCGCCGGGGCATTGCCCAGCGAGCCGACATCCAGCCCGACCTGGCCATCGGCACCACGGAACACCAGCACCGAGGGCCGCCGCAGTTCAATGGTGGCCGGCACCACCCGGCCGCCCAGCAGCGCCACCAGGGAAAGCGTGGCGGCGGCGTCCGGCAGTTCGGCCCGCACCGCGCCACCCGGCTCCACCACCCGCACCCCGCGCAGGCGAATGTCCAGCGGCGCCGAGGCCCCGCTGCGGAAGCCTTCCCAGGCAATCGCCGCCTCGCGGATCTGCAGCCGGGTGCCGCCGGCGGCGCCATTCACCGCGCGTTCGATCTGCCGCGCCAGCAGCGGCACCGGCAGCGGCCCCTCGTTCAGCCGCCAGGCCAGCCAGGCGCAGCCCAGCGCCAGCGGCAGCGCCACCGCCAGCAGCACGCGCACGCCCCGGTGCAGCCAACCCAAAGCTTGACCCGGCAACCGCTTCACGCCTTCCCTCGTATGCAATGCACAACACCACCCCGAAGCCGGAACGCCTGCCCAGCGCCTTCGACGCCGCCGCGGCCGACCGCCTGCTGTCCCGTTTCGCCGAGCGCGATGCGCCGGCGCGCGGATTCGCCGCCAGCCCCGAAGGCGCCGCCCTGCTGGCCGCGCTGGGCGGCCACAGCCCCTACCTGGCCGACCTGGCCCTGCGGGAGGCGCCGACGCTGATGCGCCTGGCCGAACGTGGCCCGGACGAAGCCCAGGCCCAGGCCATGGCGCCGCTGCGCCACGCCGACCCGGCCGCGGCGCGGGACCAGGTGGCCAGCCTGCTGCGCCAGGTGAAGCGGCAGTCGGCGCTCATCATCGCCACCGCCGACCTGGCGGGGCTTTGGGGGCTGGACCAGGTCACGGGGGCGCTCTCGGACCTGGCCGAGGCCAGCATCGACTTCGCCTGTACCCATCTGCTGCTGGCCGCGCAGGACCGCGGCGAGCTGAAACTGCCGCATGCCGGCAAGCGCGACCCCAGGCTGGCCAGCAAGGGCAGCGGGTTGATCGTGCTCGGCATGGGCAAGCTGGGTGGGCGGGAGCTGAATTACTCCTCGGATGTGGACCTCATGCTGCTCTACGACCCCGATGCGGCAGCCTACCACAATGAAAACGCCGGCGCTGCCTATGTCCGCCTGGGGCGCGACCTGGTGAAGTTGATGGAGGAACGCACCGCCGATGGCTACGTGTTCCGCACCGACCTGCGGCTGCGGCCCGACCCGGCGGCCACCCCGCTGGCGGTGAACCTGGCCGCCGCGTTGCAGTATTACGAGACACTGGGCCAGAACTGGGAACGCGCCGCCATGATCAAGGCGCGCCCGGTGGCCGGCGACCGCGCCCTGGGCGACAGCTTCCTGCGCGAGATCCGCCCCTTCGTCTGGCGCCGCCACCTGGACTTCGCCGCCATGGCAGATATCCATTCCATCAAGCGGCAGATCCACGCCCACAAGGGCGCCAAGGGCGCCGGCGCCACCATCGCCCTGGCCGGGCACGACGTGAAGCTGGGCCGCGGCGGCATCCGGGAAATCGAGTTCACCGCCCAGGTGCTGCAACTGATCTGGGGCGGCCGCGACCCGACGCTGCGCGACCCGACCACGCTCGGCGCCCTGGCCCTGCTGGCCGCCGCCGGCAAGATGGACCGCCGCGCCGCCGCCGACCTGGCCGACGCCTATGTGTTCCTGCGCCAGTTGGAACATCGCATCCAGATGGTGGACGACCGCCAGACCCACCGGCTGCCGGAAAGCGAGGCCGGGCTGGCGCGCATCGCCAGCTTCATGGGCTACCCGGACCTGGCCAGCTTCACCGCCGCCTTCATGGGCCACCTGCAACGGGTGGAACGGCACTACGCCCAGCAATTCGAGAGCGCCCCGGCGCTGAGCGGTGCCCGTGGCGACGCCAAGGGCAACCTGGTGTTCACCGGGGTGGAGGACGACCCCGAGACGCTGGAGACCCTGCGCGGCATGGGCTTCGCCGAACCCGGCTCGGTCGCCGCCATGGTGCGCGGCTGGCACCACGGCCGGCCGCGCGCCACCCGCAGCGCCCGGGCGCGGGAGTTGCTGACCGCCATCATGCCGATGCTGCTGGCCGCCTTCGGCCGCCAGCCGGAACCGGGCAAGGCGCTGGCCCGCTGGGACGCCATGCTGAACCGGCTGCCCACCGGGGTGCAGGTGCTGTCGCTGCTGCACCGCAACCCGGCGCTGCTGGACCGGATCGCCGGCATCCTGGGCGCCGCCCCGGCGCTGGCGGACCACCTGGCGCAGAACGCCGCCAGCCTGGACGGCCTGCTGGCCGGCAGCTTCGCCCCGCATGGCGCCGATGCCACCGGGGCGCAGATCGCCGCCCTGGTGAAGGAAGCCCGCCACCTGGAGGAGGCGCTGGAAAGCGCCCGCCGCCTGGCCTTCGAACGCCGGTTCGAGATTGATGCCGCCAGCCTGGAAGGCCGGCTGGATGTCGCCACCGCCGGCGCCCTGCGCAGCGACCTGGCCGACGCCGCCCTGGCCGCGCTGCTGCCGCGCCTGGCCGCCGATTTCGCCGAACGCTACGGCCGCGTGGCCGGCGGGCAACTGGCGGTGGTGGCGCTGGGCAAGCTGGGCGGGCGGGAGATGCTGCCCGGTTCCGACCTGGACCTGGTGCTGCTGTACGACCACGACGCCGACGCCACCGAAAGCACCGGCGGCCCGCGCAGCCTGGCGGCCAGCCAGTACTTCATCCGGCTGGCGCACCAGGTGGTGGGGGCCATCACCTCGGCCGGGGCGGAAGGCCGGCTGTATGAGGTGGACATGCGGCTGCGCCCCAGCGGCAACAAGGGCCCGGTGGCGGTGAAGTTCTCGGCGTTCGAGGGCTACCACGCCCAGGAAAGCTGGACCTGGGAACGCATGGCGCTGACCCGCGCCCGGGTGGTGGCGGGCCCGCCAGCCTTCCGCAAGCGCATCGCGGCGGTGCTGCGCGCCGCGGTGCTGCGGCCGGACCCCGCCGGCAAGGTACTGGCCGATGCCACCGCCATGCGCACCCGCATGCTGAAGGAATTGCCGCCCGACGGCCCGTGGGAC
>CANBXZ010000027.1 GCA_947373495.1 Acetobacteraceae bacterium | reverse complement strand
GGCAGTTCGGCCGGGGCGTCCCAGATGTCCAGCGCCCAGGCGGCCTGGTGGGCCGGTTCGGGCGAAAGCGCCAGCAGCCCGTGCCAGGCGGAGATGCTGCGCCCGGCGCGGCGCAGTTCCTCGGCCAGTTCGGGCTGGAAGCCCTCGGCCGCCAGGTAGGCGCTGGCGGTCATTGCTTCACCGCCGAGGCCAGCAGCAGCGCCCAGCCCAGCATCAGCGTGGTGCCGCCCAGCGGGGCCAGCCCACCCAGAGAAACCCCGGCGATGGCCAGGCTGTACACCGCGCCACAGAAGGCCAGCATCCCCAGGGTGAAGGCGGCACCGGCCAGATGCGGCAGCAGCCCGGCGCGGCGTTCCGCCCATAGCCCGGTGGCCAGCAGCGCCAGCGCGTGCCAGCCCTGCATGGTCAGGGCGCTGTCCAGCATGCGCAACTGGCCGTCGCTGAGGTGGGCCGGGGCGCCATGGGCGGCCCAGGCCGAAAGCGCCACGGCCAGCAGCCCGGCCAGGGCGCCGACCGCAAGCCAAAGGCGGTGCAGGTGATGCGTCATGCCGCGGGGATTACCCCAGCCCCGGCCCGGCGGCCAGGGCAGCGGTGGCCTCAGCCGGCCATGGCCGCCACCAGCAGGCCGGTGTTGTGCCGCACCAGGGCTTCATAGGTGGCGGCGGGGCCGTCCGGCGCACTCAGGGTTTCGGCATAGAGCCGGCCGCGCAGCGGCACGCCGGCTTCCGCCGCCACCCGCCCCATCAGCGTGGCGTCTTCCGGCCCGGTGCTGAACAGCGCGCGCACCTGGCCGCCGCGCACCTGGTTCACCAGCGCCGCCAGTTGCCCGGCACCCTGGCCACCCCAGGCCTGGGGTGGCGTGGCCAGGGCGCGCAGGCCGAAGCGCGCGGCGAAATAGGCGAAGCCGGGATGCCCGGTGACGAACACCCGGCGTTCCGGCGCCACGCCGGCCACCTGCGCCAATACCCAGGCTTCCAGCGCCTCCAGCCGCGTCAGGTAGGCGGCGGTGGCGGCTTGCAACGGTGCGGCCTGGGCCGGCAGAGCCGCGGCCAGCGCGGCGCCGATACCGCGCACGTAGTGCCGCGCCGCGGCCGGGTCCAGCCAGGCGTGCGGGTCGGCCACGCCATTGGCGATCAGCGCGGGCCAGCCGTCGCTGGCGGTCAGCACCCGGCCGCGCGGCGGGGCGGCGCGCAGCAGCCGGTCCAGCCAGGGTTCCAGCCCCAGCCCATTGCGCACCACCAGCGCAGCCTGGCGCAGTGCCACGGCATCGGATGGGCGGGGCGAGACCTCATGCGGGTCGGCTTCCGGCCCCAGCAGCACGCGCAGGGTTACCGCCGGGCCGGCAACCTGGGCGACGAAATCGCCCAGAATGCTGAAGGCGGCCACCACCAGCGGGCGCGGCTGGGCCTGGGCCTGGGGCGGGGCTTGGGGCTGGCCTTGGGCCGGCGGCGCGGCTGCCAGCGCCAATCCCGCCCCCAGGCCCTGCGCCAGCACGCCACGGCGGCTGCCGCGGTTCAACGCCACCCCAGCCAACGACGAAAGCGCAGCCACAGGCCGGAATGGCGCGGCGCCACCCGGTGGTGCGAGGCATGCGGCCGCCGCGCCGGCGGCGGCAGGGCGCTGGCCACGGTGTGCCGCCCGCCATCCCGCGCCGCGATCAGCCGGCGTTCCAGCGCCACCACCTGGGCCACGGCCTCGGGCGGGTTCAGCGCGGCCAGGGCCTCGGCGGTGTGGTCGGCGTCCTCCCAGGCGCTGGCGCGACGCAGGGCGTCCACCACGCGCACGGTCTGCTCGGTGTCCAGCGGTGGGCCGGAACGCCACAGCGCCACCGCTTCCTGCCGCCAGCAGCGGGACAATTCGGGCAGGCCCAGGTCATCCGCCACCCAGGCGGCGTGCAGCGTGGCCTCGGCCCCCGCGTGCAGCGCGCCGGTTTCCTCCAGCACATGGGCCCAGGCCAGGAAGCGCCGGGCCAGCGGCGGCAGCGCGGCGTCGGCCAGCAGCGCGCGGAATGGCGCCGCCGCCACCGCCTGGGCCGCCGCCGGGTGCGCCTTGGTGATATCGGGCGCGGCATAGCCGCAGCCGGGGCATTGCTGCAGCCAGCGCGCCATGGCGCTGCGCACCGGCTCGCCCGGGCGCAGGTCCAGGTCGGGCGCCTGTTCCGGCTGGCTGGGCCGGAATGGCGCCTGGCGGCTTTCGGTCCCGCAAACGGCACAGCGCGGCAGCGCCGCGGTGCCGCCGGGCCGCGAACTGGCGGGCACTGGCGAGGTCATTCTTCCTTCAAGGTAGGCGCGCCGGAGCAAAAGGCGAAGGGGTGAGATGGCGCTTGTTGCCCCCGGCGCCGGATTGCGCATATTGCACCATGCCCCGCGGCGACCTTTTCCCCGATATCGCACCCTATGAAACCGGCCTGCTGCCGCTGACCCCGCATGGCGGGCCGGCGCACGTCATGTATTGGGAGCAGGTGGGCAACCCCCGCGGCCAGCCCGTGCTGTTCCTGCATGGCGGGCCTGGCGCCGGCGCCGGGGCGGTGCATCGCCGCTTCTTCGACCCGCTGCACTGGCGGGTGGTGGTGTTCGACCAGCGTGGCGCCGGCCGGTCCCGCCCGCTGGGCGAACTGGCCGACAACACCACCCCGCACCTGGTGGAAGACATCGAGGCGTTGCGGCAATTCCTCGGCATTGAAAGCTGGCTGCTGTTCGGCGGCAGCTGGGGCAGCACGCTGGCCCTGGCCTATGCCCAGGCCCACCCGGAACGGGTGCAGGGCCTGGTGCTGCGCGGTATCTTCCTGGGCCGCGCCAGCGAGGTGGAATGGTTCCTCTACGGCATCCGCCGGGTCTTCCCGGATGCCTGGGCCGCCTTCGCCGAGCACCTGCCCCCGGCCGAGCGTGGCGACCTGCTGGCCGGCTACCTGAAGCGCCTGTGCGACCCCAACCCGCAGGTTCATCTGCCGGCCGCCCGGGCCTGGAGCCAGTTCGAGGGCAGTTGCTCCACGCTGCTGCCCAGCCCGGACACGGTGGCGAGTTTCGCCCAGGACCGCACCGCGCTGGGCCTGGCGCGGATTGAGGCGCACTACTTCAACCACGACCTGTTCCTGCCGCCCGGCGGGCTGCTGGCGCACATGGACCGGATCGCGCATCTGCCGGCCGAGATCGTCCAGGGCCGCTACGACATGGTCTGCCCACCGGAAACCGCCTTCGACCTGGCCGCCGCCTGGCCGCGGGCGCACCTGACCGTGGTGCCGGATGCCGGGCATTCCGCGCTGGAGCCCGGGGTGCGTACCGCGCTGGTTGGCGCGGTGGAGCGGTTCCGGCGGCGTTGAGGCCGTGCTATGAAAGGTGACGAGTGGCTCCGTAGCTCAGCCGGATAGAGCACCAGATTCCTAATCTGGGGGCCGTGGGTTCGAATCCCGCCGGGGTCACCAATCTATAACATTATCAATGATTTGGGCCAGATAGTTGCAGGGCGCCAGGGTTGCCCGAGACCCTCAAATGCCCTCAGGTGCCATCGGCTTGGTAGCCCGGTGGTAGCCCGATGAAACGCGCGCGGACCTGCCGCATGGGCCTGATGGCCACCGCCCAGGGGCGCTTCATCCGCTGAACTGACGATATCCGCGGCTTCGATGGTGGTTGCCGGTGCGCCTGGTGATGACGGCCGGCTGCGGGGCGCCGGGCCAGGAGCCTCGCCGGCCGATCAAGCTTTGCCGCGGCTGGGCAGGTGGCTCAGGCCACTTCCGGCGCACCGGCCTGGTCCAGGCTGTCCCGCAACCGGTCCAGCAGGCGGAACAGCAGCACGCATTCCTCGGTGGAGAAGCCGTTCAGCGCCGCCGCGTAGTAGCGCCGGATATTCACCAGCATTGCCGCCCAGACCTGTTCGCCTGCCGCCGTCAGGCGAACGTGGCGCAGGCGGCCGTCGCTGCCGGCGGTGCGCAGGCGCTCGACCAGGCCACTCGCCTCCAGCCGGTCCAGCACGGCGGTGAGGTTCTGCCGGCTGACCATGAGGAAGCCGATCAACTCCTTCACCGTCATGCCGCCCTCGCGCGCCGCGGGCCGGGAAAGCGCGCCCAGCACCGCCCATTGCTGGGTCGTGGCGCCGAAGTCGCTGACCGCGCGCGTGCCGGTTTTGTGCATGAGGTTCGACGCTTGGTAGAGCCGCAGGAACAGGCGATTGGCGATATCGAACCGCGCCTGGGCGTCTTCCCGGGGCGACTGAGCGGAGTGATCCATCAATCCCTTGCCATATAAATTGAAATGTAGCATACCCTTGTCATAACACGACGGCCAGCGGTTAACGCATTGCGCCGGCACCGCTCCTCGGAGGATCCATGCGCGGACTCAAGGACAAGGTTGTCATCGTCACGGGTGGGGGGGGCGGCATCGGCGGCGCCACCTGCCGGCGCTTCGCCGCGGCGGGCGCCAGGGTTGCGGTGTTCGACATCAACACCGAAGCCGCCGACCGTACCGTGGCCAGCATCGCCGAAGCCGGCGGCGCCGCCCGGGCCTTCGCCTGCGATATCACCGACCATGCCGCCGTGGTGGCCGCGGTGCAGGCGGTGGAAGTGGCGCTGGGGCCGGTGCATGTGCTGGTGAACAATGCCGGCTGGGACGTGTTCCGCCTGTTCAAGGACAGCACGCCGGATGAATGGCAGAAGCTCATCGCCATCAACCTGGTCGGGGCGTTGAACCTGCACCATGCGGTGCTGCCGGGCATGCTGGCGCGGCGCGCCGGGCGCATCGTCAACATCGCCTCCGACGCCGCCCGTGTCGGCTCCTCCGGGGAGGCGGTCTATGCCGCCTGCAAGGCCGGCCTGGTGGGGTTCTCCAAGACCCTGGCGCGGGAACATGCGCGGCACGGCATCACGGTGAACGTGGTCTGCCCGGGGCCGACCGATACCGCGCTGTTCGCCGGCTACAAGGAAGGTGCCGGCAACCCGGAAAAGCTGGACGAAGCCTTCCGGCGCGCGGTGCCGATGGGCCGCATCGGCCAACCGGAGGACCTGCCCGGCGCCATCCTGTTCTTCGCCAGCGACGACGCCGGCTACATCACCGGCCAGGTGCTGAGCGTGTCCGGTGGCTTGACGATGGCCGGCTGAGCCACGGCACAGGGGGCGGTTCCCGGAGCCGCCCCGGGCGCGCCATGGCGCGCTGCCGCACATGCGGCGAAGGGCCAGGGCACCTGGCGCCATCCGGGGGCATGGGAAGGGAGCACGCAGTGCAGTACGAAGACATCCTCTACGATGTGGCCGATGGCGTCGCCACCATCGCCATCAACCGCCCCAAGGTGATGAACGCCTTCCGCGGCCGGACCTGCGAGGAGTTGATCCACGCCTTCAATCGCGCCGGCTGGGACAAGGCCATCGGCGTGATCGTGCTGACCGGCACCGGCGACCGCGCCTTCTGCACCGGCGGCGACCAGTCCGCGCATGACGGCCAGTATGACGGCCGCGGCATGATCGGCCTGCCGGTGGAGGAGTTGCAGTCCATCATCCGCGAAGTGCCCAAGCCGGTCATCGCCCGGGTGCAGGGCTATGCCATCGGCGGCGGCAATGTGCTGGCGACGATCTGCGACCTGACCATCGCCTCCGAGAAGGCGCAGTTCGGCCAGGTTGGCCCGAAGGTCGGCTCGGTCGACCCCGGCTTCGGCACCGCCTACCTGGCGCGCATCGTCGGGGAGAAGAAGGCGCGGGAGATCTGGTATCTCTGCCGCCGCTATACCGCCGCCGAGGCGCTGGCCATGGGCCTGGTGAACGTGGTGGTGCCGGCCGACCTGCTGGACGCGGAAGTGGCGCGCTGGTGTGCCGAGATCATGGAACGCAGCCCCACCGCCATCGCCATCGCCAAGCGCAGCTTCAACGCCGACAGCGACAGCATCCGCGGCATCAGCGGCATGGGGATGCAGGCGCTGTCGATGTACTACGCCAGCGACGAAAGCCAGGAAGGCGTGCGCGCCTTCAACGAGAAGCGGAAGCCCGACTTCCGCAAGCACCAGAAATGACCGCGGCCTTGTCGACCGCCCTGACCGAGGACCAGCGGGACTTCCAGGAAGCCGCCCGCCGCTTCGCCCGCGAACAGGTGGCGCCCGGCTACATGACGCGGGAGAAGGCTGGCCGCATCGACCGCGCCCTGGTGCGGCAGATGGGCGAGTTGGGGCTGATCGGCGCCGACCTGCCGGAGGAATATGGCGGGCTCGGCGCCCCCAGCGTCACCGTTGGGCTGGCGATGGAAGCGGTGAGCCATGCCGACATCAATGTGGGCTATGTGCCGCTGCTGGCTTCGCTGAACGGGCAGATCATCGCCCGCCATGCCACCCCGGCGCTGGCCAACCACTGGATCCCGCGCATCGTGGCTGGCGAGGCGCTGTTCTGCCTTGGCCTGACCGAACCGCGCGGTGGCTCGGACGCCGCCAACCTGCAGCTTTCCGCCCGCCGCGTGGGTGACCACTATGTGCTGAATGGCGAGAAGTCCTCCATCAGCATGGCGGACCAGGCCGATGCGGCCGTGGTCTTCGCCCGTACCGGCGCCGCGGATGCCGGCGCGCGGGGGGTCTCGGCCTTCCTGGTGCCGATGGACACCAAGGGCATCACCACCACGCGCTTCAACGACCTGGGCAGCCATGCCGTCGGCCGTGGTTCCATCTTCTTCGATGAGGTGCGGATTCCGCTGGAAAACCGCCTGGCCGAGGAAGGCATGGGCTTCGTGCAGGTGATGCAGGGCTTCGACTACAGCCGCGCGCTGATCGGGCTGCAATGCTGTGCCACGGCGCAGGCCTCGCTGGATGAAAGCTGGGCCTATGTGCAGGAACGCCAGGCCTTCGGTGCGCCCATCGCGCAGTACCAGGGGGTGAGCTTCCCGTTGGCGGAAGGCGAGGGGCTGGTCGCCGCGATCCGGCAGCTTTGCTACCACACGCTGCGGCTGCGCGACGAAGGCGCACCACACACGGCTGAGGCCGCCATGTGCAAGTGGCTGGGGCCGAAGACGGCGGTGGACGTGATCCATCAATGCCTGCTGACGCATGGCCACTACGGCTGGTCGCTGGACCTGCCGCACCAGCAGCGCCTGCGCGATGTGATGGGGTTGGAGATCGGCGACGGCACCGCGCAGATCATGAAGCTGATCGTGGCGCGTGAACGTGCCGGCCGCAGCGCGGTGCAGTACCAGGCGAAACGCTGAACCGAAGGGGCGCGACAGACGCCCCGGCCAGCAGGATGGAGGAGGCGATGATGGCGTTTCAAGGTGATCGACTGCTGGCGCGGCGCCCGGCGATGCGTGCCGGCGGCCATTGGCAGGACGCGACGTTGCTGGACCACCTGGCCCGGGTGCTGGCGGCGACGCCGGACCGCCTGGCGGTGGTGGCCAAGCGGTCCGAAAGCGGCGAGGAACGCCGGATCACCTACCGCGAACTGGACCGGCTTGCCGGCCTGGTGGCGCTTTCCCTGCAGCAGCGCGGCGTTGGCCGGGGTGACGTGGTGTCCTTCCAGTTGCCGAACTGGTGGGAGTTTTCCGTCCTGCACCTGGCCTGCCTGAAGCTGGGCGCGGTCAGCAATCCGCTGATGATCATCTTCCGCGAACGCGAGCTCACCTTCATGCTCGGCCTGGCGGAGAGCAAGGTGCTGGTGGTGCCGGCGCGGTTCCGCGGCTTCGACTATCCGGCCATGGTCGCGGGCATCCGCGACCGGCTGCCGGCCCTGGGCCACGTGTTCGTGGCCGGTGGGGAGGGTGACACCGCCTTTGAGGCGCTGCTGCATCCGCTGGGCGATCCGGCCATGTTGCCACCACCCGGGCTGGCCCCGGACGATGTGATCCAGTTGCTCTACACCAGCGGCACCACGGGTGAACCGAAGGGGGTGATGCATACCTCCAACACCATGCTGTCCAACCTGGCGCCCTTCGCGGCGCGGCTGGGGCTGGGGGCCGAGGATGTCATCCACATGCCGTCCCCCTTGGCGCATCAGCTGGGCTTCATGTACGGCATCGTGCTGCCGGTGATGCTGGGTGGCACCGCCATCCTGCAGGACATCTTCACCGCCGAGGAAATGGCGCGGCAGATCCGCGATGAAGGCGCCACCTTCACCATGGGCGCCACGCCCTTCCTGAACGACCTGACCGAATACGTCGCGCAGTCCGGCGCCGGCACGCCCAGCCTGCGGGTGTTCGTGTCGGCCGGCGCGCCGATTCCGCGCGCCCTGGTCACCAAGGCACGGCCGACGCTGGGCGCGGCGATCATCTCCGCCTGGGGCATGTCGGAGAACGGCGCGGTCACCACCACCCTGCCCGACGATGCCGAGGAGAAGGCCACCACCACGGATGGCTGCCCGCTGGCCGGCATGGAACTGCGCGTGATCGACGCCGAGGGGCAGCCCTTGCCGCCCGGTACGGAAGGCCGGCTGCAGGTGCGGGGCTGTTCCAATTTCGCCGGCTACCTGAAGCGGCCGGAGTTGGATTCCACCGACCCCGAGGGCTGGTTCGACACCGGCGACCTGGCCCGGATGGATGGCGAGGGCTACATCCGCATCGCCGGGCGGTCGAAGGACATCATCATCCGCGGTGGCGAGAACATCCCGGTCGTCGAGGTGGAGGGCCTGCTGTTCCGCCACCCCGCCATCGCGGAACTCGCCATCGTCGGCTACCCTGATGCGCGGCTGGGGGAACGGGCCTGTGCTTATGTTCGCCTGCGGGAAGGCGCCAGCCTGTCCTTCGCGGACATGACCACATACCTCGCCGCCCAGCAGATGGCGCGGCAGTACATCCCGGAACGGCTGGAGATCGTGCAGGAATTGCCGCGGACGCCGAGCGGCAAGATCCAGAAATTCAGGCTGCGCGAGCTGGCCCTCGCGGCCATTCCCCGGC
This sequence comes from Acetobacteraceae bacterium, assembly GCA_947373495.1. Classification (GTDB taxonomy): domain Bacteria; phylum Pseudomonadota; class Alphaproteobacteria; order Acetobacterales; family Acetobacteraceae; genus CAIMOR01. The sequence continues at coordinate 15,011 of CANBXZ010000027.1, read as the reverse complement.
CCTGAGCCGACACGTCCCCCGCCTGACCGCGCGCCAGCCCAGCGTGCCCGCGATGGCGGCAGGGCAGCCCCTGCCAACGGTCGATCGCTTGACCGCTGGCGGCACTCTCCTGCCGCCCGCCTCCCCGGGGTGGCGGCGCCCGGCGGCGCCCGGCGGCGCTTCGGCAGCCGCCGCCGCCTCATGCCATGGGCATTACACCAGCGGGCAACCGCCCTCCTGCAGCGGGCGCCAGGCGTCTTCCGCCGCCACGGTGCTGACCAGCTTGTAGTAGTCCCAGCCGCCGCGGCTGTCCTCCGGCCGCTTGACCTCGAACAGGTAGGTCGGGCTCACGACCCGGCCATCCGCGCGGACCTGGGCGCCGCCGAAGGCGTCGTCGGCCACCGGCATGGTCTTCATCTTTGCCACCACGGCGGCACCGGAACGCTTCGCCTCCGCCACGCCCAGCCCCGCCGCCGCCTTCAGGTAGTGCAGCGTCGCGGAATAGGCCGCCGCCTGGGACATGTTGGGCCTGGCCTGCCGGTTGAAGCCGGCGCCGTAGAGGCGGTCGGCGAAGGCGCGCGTGCGCTCGTTCATGTCCCAGTAGAAGCTTTCGGTCAGCACCAGGCCTTGGGCTGCCTCCAGGCCAAGCGCATTGACGTTGTTGATGAACATCAGCAGCGCCACCAGCCGTTGGCCGCGCCGTGCCAGGCCGAACTCACCGGCCTGCTTGACGCAGTTGATCAGGTCGTCGCCGGCATTCGCCAGCCCGACCACCTTGGCCCGCGATGCCTGGGCCTGCAGCAGCGCCGAGCTGAAATCGGCGGTCGGGAAGGGCATCGCCACGCTGCCCACCACGCGCCCGCCGGCCCGGGTGACGAAGGTTGTCGCATCGTCCTGCAACGCCTTGCCGAAGGAGTAGTCGGCGCGGATGAAGAACCAGCTGTCGCCGCCCGAGCGCACCACCGCCGTGCCGGTGGACCGCGCCAGCATGTAGGTGTCGTGCGCCCAATGCAGCGTATTCGGCGAGCAGGACCTGCCGGTGAGTTCGGCCACGCCGACATTGCTGGCCAGCATGACCTTGTCGCGTTCCCGCACCAGGTTGTTCAGCGCCAGCGCGATGGCCGAGCCCTGGATGTCCAGCAGCACGTCGACGCCCTGGTCGAACCACTGCCGGGCAATGGCCACGCCGACATCCGGCTTGTTCTGGTGGTCGGCGCTCAACACCTCGACGTTGAGGCCGTGGGCGCCGGCGAACTCGGCCACGGCCTGCCGCACGCAGGCAACCGAGCCGGCACCGCCATTGTCCCGGTAGGTGCTGGACTGGTCGTTGAGCACGCCAAGGCGGATGGTCGGCCCGGTCTGGCCAAAGGATGCACGACTTGCGGCCAGGGTCGCACCACCGGCCAGAACTGCACGCCTGCTGAACATGTCCTATTCCTCCCAAGTGAAAAACCAGGACGGCGCAATCGACGTCCCTTGCCCCCGGCGTCAGCCTGCCGCCGCCGGTAGCCGACCTCTTGCGGGTCGTGTCCCATGCACCCGGGCAGCCCCAGCCCCGGCCCAGGTCGTGCTCGTCTCAGGCGGGCGCGGCCGGCTCCATCCTCCGCCAGCCCCAGTTCGAAGCGGCGCAGCGCCGCCCGCGGCACGACCAGGGGCGGCCCAAGGGCGGTTCCGGTCGTTCGCTGCTGTTGTCCGGCGCGATGCCGTCGTCCGGCAGCACCAGCAGGCGCATCGGCGCTATCCTTCCTGCTGCACGCCGGCAGCGCGCAGCACGGCACCCCAGCGGGCGGCGTCCTGCGCCATCAATTCCGCCAGGCTGCGCGGCCCACGCTCCGTGGCGTCGGGCAACCTGGCGGCAAGCTGGATGAAGCGGGTGCGCAGGAAGTCGTCCTCGATCGCGGCACCCAGCGCGGCGCCCAGCGCGGCGGAGATCGCGGGCCGCACGCCGGCCGGCAGCACCAGCGCGTTCCAGATCTGGATATCCAGCCCCGGCAGCCCGGCCTCCGTCGCGGTCGGCACCGCGGGCAGCGCGGCCAGGCGCTGTGGCCCGGTGACCACAAAGGCCAGCACGTCGCCGCCCTGCACATGCCGGGTGCCGCCGAGCGCCTGCTCCAGCAGCATGTCCACCGTGCCGGCCAGCAGGTCGTTCATGGCCGGCCCGCCGCCGCGATAGCCGATCAACTCGGCCTGGCCGCCCACCGATTGCAGGAACTGCAGCGCCGCGAGATGCATGGTGGACCCCGCGCCGGAGGTGGCGATGCGCAACCCGCCCTGCCGGGCGCGGGCGATCAGCGCCTCCAGGCTGCCGATGCCGGCGCGGGCGGAAACCAGCAGCAGCATCGGGTTGGTGCACAACAGCCCGACCGGCGCGAAGTCCCGCGCGGCGACAAAGGGCATGTTGCGGTACAGGTGCTGGTTGACGCTGAGCACACCGACATGGGCGAGCAGCGCGGTGCAGCCATCCGGCTCCGCGCGGGCGACCCGGGCGGCACCGACATTGCCGCCGGCGCCGGTGACATTCTCCACCACCACGGGCTGGCCGAGGCTGCGGCCCATCGGCCCCGCCATCAGCCGGGCCATGGCATCGGTGGTGCCGCCGGCGGAGAACGGCACCACCAGCGTGACCGGTCGGCTGGGCTGCCAGGGCGCCGGCTGCGCCCGGCTGGTCGAGGGCAGGCCGGGCGCCGCCACGGCGGCGGCCAGCGGCGCGAGCAGCAACCGGCGACGGCCGCGCGGCGGAAGGCCCGCCCGGTTCACCGCGGGCGGTCCCCGGCCAAGGTCACGCGATGCAGCAGGCGGCGGAAGCCGTGGTAGTCATTGACCGGGTTGTGCATGGCACAGCGGTTGTCCCAGAACGCCACGGAACCCGGCTGCCAGCGGAAGCGGCAGGTGAACTCGGGCCTCACCTGATGCTGGAACAGGTATTCCAGCAGGCCGCTGCTCTCCTCCTCGGTCATGCCGGCGAAGCGCATGGTGTGGCCGCCATTGGCGTAGAGCGCCTTGCGGCCGGTTTCGGGGTGGGTGCGGATCACCGGGTGCTCGGCTTCCAGCACCCGGCGGCCCTCGCCGGGGGCGAGATCCTCCCGCGTGCGGGTGCGCTCCGCCTTGGCGGAGCTGTTGACCGCGCGCAGCGTCAGCAGCAGCTGCTTCAGGCGTTCGGACAGGGCATCGTAGGCGGCGTAGCCGCTGGCGAAGAGCGTGTCGCCTCCATGGGGCGGCAACTCACGCGCGATCAGCATCGTCGCCATCGGCGGTGCTTCGAGATAGGCGGTATCGCTGTGCCAGAGGCCGCCGAAATTGACCCGTTCATGCGCTTCCTTGACCACCGGGATCACCTCGGGGGCTTCCGGCAATCCGTTCAGGAAGGGGTAGCGCACCACCTCGCCGAAGCGGCGGGCGAAGGCGACCAGCTCCGTCGGCGAGAGGGTCTGGTCGCGGAAGAACAGCACCTGGTGTTCCAGCCAAAGCTGGCGCAGTTCGGCGATGGTGGCGTCGGGGAGGTTGGGCGCGAGCCGGATGCCGCTGATTTCCGCGCCCAGCGTGCCCGAGAGGCGCTCGACGCCGAGCGGTGTCGTACTGGCGTCCATTGATTGCTTCCTTCCCTCCATCGCGGGGTGTGCAGGAGGCTCGAAGGCGTCCGCAAACCACGCTGGCCAACCCGCCTTGATGGATAATGCATTATAATTTGCGATGGTCAACACAATGGTAAGGTCCTGCGGACCCATGCCTGACCAGACGTGATGCCGTTGATGCCCGAATAGCCAAGCCAAATAGCTGAAAAATAAAGGATGACAGGGTGGATGCGCCTGCGTTGCGATAGTTATCCTTCGGGTATCCGTCTGCGCACAATGCATTCAGACCTTGACGCAAAATGCTTGATCAGGATCATTGCCGCGGGGCGGCAGGGCGCAGCGGTGCGGCGGCGTGTGATGACGGGGATGCCCTGGCTGCCATGGTCGCGGCCCGGGGGCGTCGTCGGGCGGCCAGGTCGATGCCTGGGCCACGGTCGAGGGATGGGAACGAAGAATGGTCATGATTCCAATCAGCGCGGAGGCGCGGCTCGACGGCCAGGTCGCCATGGTCACCGGCGGCCTTGGCGGCATCGGCCGAGCCGTCTGCGCGGCCCTGGTCCGGGCCGGCGCCCGGGTTGTCGCCACCGACCTGCAGGAGGATCCCGCCTGGCTGGCGGCCACGCCCGGCGTCGGCTTCCGCCGGCACGACGTGACCTCCCGCGGCGAGACCGAGGCGGTGATCGATGCCGTGGTGGCCGAGCATGGCCGGCTCGACATCCTGGTGCTCTGCGCCGGCGCCATCGCCCGCACGCCGCTCGGCGAGAGCGAGGACGCCGAGTGGCAGGCCATGCTGGACGTGAACCTGATGGGTGTCGTCAACCCGTTGCGCAAGGCCTACCCGATGATGGTCCAGGCCGGTGGCGGCAAGATCGTGGCCCTCGGTTCGATCGCCGCGAAGATCGGCGGCGTCGCTTCCGGGCCGGCCTATGTGGCCGCGAAGTCGGCGGTGCATGGGCTGATGAAGTGGGTGGCGAAGTCCGGCGCCCAGCACGGCGTCCACGCCAATACCATTGCCCCGGGACCGGTCGAGACCCCGATGTGGCAGACCGTGACCGACCGGGCGCCGCCCTCGGCCAATGGCAGCGTGCCGCTCGGCCGGTTCGGCCAGCCCGAGGACATCGCCCAGGCTATCCTGTTTCTCTGTTCGCCAGCGTCGAACTGGATCACCGGCACGGTGCTCGACGTCAATGGCGGCATGTTGATGGACTGAGATGAGCATGACCCAGGACAGCATCGGCTTCATCGGCTTGGGCGTGATGGGCGGCCCGATGTGCCGCAACCTCGCGGCCCGGCATGGCGGCGCGGTGCGCGCCTTCGACCTCAGCGCGGCATCGCGTGAGGCCCTGCGCGACAGCCGCGCGCACCTGATGGAGGACATGGCGGCCACGGTGGCAACGGCGGATATCGTGCTGCTCTCGCTGCCCGGCGCGCCGCAGGTGGAAGCGGTTTGCCAGCAACTGGCCCAACTCGGCCGGCCCGGCCTGCTGGTGGTGGACCTCAGCACCACCACGGTGGCTGCCGCGCGCCGCACCGAAGCGATGCTCAGGGCCGCCGGCATGGGCTTCGCCGACGCACCCGTTGCCCGCACCCGGGAAGCCGCGATGCGCGGGGAACTCAGCATCATGGTCGGCGCCAGCCCGGACGTCTTCGCCCGCCTGCAACCGTTGCTCGGCTGCATGGGCACCGACGTGACGCATTGTGGCGTGGTCGGCGCCGGCCAGGCGGTGAAGCTGATCAACAACGCGCTGGTCTTCGAACACACCGCGGCGCTGGCCGAGATGATGGCGATCGGCGAGCGGGTGGGCGTGGCCCCGGCGGTGCTGCTGGACGCGGTCTCGCGCGGTTCGGGCGACAGCTTCGTGCTGCGCAACCATGGCCGCAAGGCGATGCTGCCGCGCGACTACCCGGAGCGGGCCTTTCCCTCGACCTATGTGCTGAAGGACATCGCCGGCATGCTGGAATTGGCGGCCGACACCGGCCTGCCGGCCCGCATCACCGAGACCGCGCGTGACTATTATGCCGAGGTGGTCCGCCGCGGCCAGGGCAGCCGCTACTTCCCGGTGGTGCTGGAACTGCTAGCCGGCCGCATGGACGAACCCGGCGATGCCGGCTGACGGGGAGGGCGGCAGCATGCGGTTGCAAGGACGCGAAGTGGCCACGGGGCTGGCGTTTCCCGAAGGCCCGGTCTGGCTGCCCGATGGCAGCGTGCTGGTGGTGGAGATCGCCGGCGGCGCGTTGAAGCGGGTGACGCCCAGCGGCCAGGTGCAGGTCGTGGCGCAACTCGGTGGCGGCCCCAATGGCGCGGCACTGGGGCCGGATGGCGCGGTCTATGTCTGCAACAATGGCGGCTTCCGCTGGCATCGTGAAGCTGACGGCTTGCTGCGCCCGGCCGGCATCGCCGAGGATTATGCGGGCGGCCGGATCGAGCGCGTGGACCTGGCGACCGGCCGGGCCGAGCGGCTCTACGAGCATTGCAACGGCGTGCGGCTCTGCGGCCCGAACGACCTGGTGTTCGACAACCACGGCGGCTTCTGGTTCACCGACCTTGGCAAGACCCACGCCCGCACCATGGACCGCGGCGCGGTCTACTACGCCCGGCTGGACGGCAGCGCGATCCGCGAGGTGATCTTTCCCATCCTGACGCCGAACGGCGTCGGCCTCTCACCGGATGGCGGCACCCTCTACGTCTCCGAGACCGAGACCAGCCGGCTCTGGGCCTTCCCGGTGACGGCGCCGGGCGAGGTGTCGTTCGCGGCGTGGCCGTCGCCCAATGGCGGCCGGCTGGTGCACGGCCTGCCCGGCTACCAGCGGTTCGATTCGCTGGCGCTGGAGGCGGGCGGGAACATCTGCGTGGCGACCCTGGTGCGCAGCGGCATCAGCGTCATCTCGCCGGGTGGCGAGGTGTTGGAATTCCATGCCGCACCGGAGCCCTATTGCACCAATATCTGCTTCGGCGGCCCTGGCCTGCGCACGGCGTTCATCACGCTGTCCGGCACCGGCAGGCTGATCGCGGTGGACTGGCCCCGTGCCGGCCTGGCGCTGCACGACGGAACGCGCTGACCAGCGAGGCCACCCGTGGCGGGATGGCTCAGCGCCGAGGGCCCGCCTTGACGCTGGCCTCGGGTCCGGGGGGGCTGTCTGCCCGCAACTGCGAGTTCAGCTCATTCCATCCGGCTTCGATGTGCAGGCGCAGCGTCAGCATGGCGCCGGCGATATCGCGCTCGATGACGCAGCGGAGCAGTTGCTCATGTTCCTCGGCGGCGCGGCTGGCGCGGCCATCGACCCGGTTGATGACGTCGAAGGGGTAGCGCGCCCAAAGGATCTGCACGAATTGCTGGGTCTGCGGCAGGCCGGCGGTATCGTACAGCCGCCGATGCATCCGGTAATTGGCGCCGCGGGCCAGGGCGCTGTCCTGCTGTTCGGCCGCGGCGGCGAACTCCTCCGCCAACCGGCGCACGTCCTGCAGGTCGGCGGTGGTGGCGTGCTGCACCGCGTGCTGCACCAACTGCCCTTCCAGCAGGACCCGCAGGCGCAGCACCTCCTCCGATGCGACGATGTCGAGCGGCACCACCGTGGCGCCCTTGAAGGAACGGCTGTCGATATAGCCCTCGGCTTCGAGCAGTCGCAGCGCCTCGCGTACCGGCGTGATGCTGATCCGCAACTGCTCCGCGATCTCGGCCTGCTTCAGCCGCGTTCCCCGGGGCAAGCGCCCGGCAAGGATGGCCTCGCGCAGATGGTCGGCGACCTGCTCCTCCTTGGTGCGGTATTCCATCCAGCCTTTCCCACGTGGCCAGGGAGGGGTGGATCACCCACGCCCTGGTCAGCGTTGAAAGTGCATCATCGTCCCCATGCTGTCGAGGCGGCCGCCCCCGCTCGGTCGTGCAGCGCGGGCCAGGCACAGCATGCCGCCCCTCCCGCCCGCTGCTCCCGCCCGCTGCTCCCGTCCGCGCGCGGCTGGCCGCAGGGCGCGCCGCATTTTGCATGGCCGTGGAAGCGCCGCGACGGTCTTGCCGGGAACGTTCCGCTGAATTGCCGCAAACTGCATGGCATGCCGGCTGCACTACCGGGGCATGGGCCATGTCGGCCCGTCCCGCTCCGGATGAGCAACTGGAAATCCCCATGTCCCAGGCAAGCATGACCAACGCCGGCGCTTCCAATGCCCTCGCCGGCACCATCGCCCTGATGCTGCTGCGACTGACGCTGGTTGGCGTGGCCGCCACCCTGGTCGCCGTGGTGGGCAACATCGTCCTCACCGCCATCCGCTAGTGTCCTGCCCGCGATGTTCGCCCGTTCGCGGAGGCATGCAGCGGACAAGCGGGCCCTTGCAAAGCAACGGCCAGGGGCCTGATCGGCGCGGACTGCAGCGCCGACCGGACCCTGGCTGAACCGCACACGCTCCGGCTCCCCCACCCTGGCTTTCCCCGCCTGGCTGCTTCCGGGGCCAGGACGGAAAGCGTGCTGCGCTGAGCCATATCAAGGACGCCCCCGCCAGCGCCCGCTACCAGTCGAACCATGTTGCTGCATGGATTCTGCGGTGTTTCGTCGATCGGCCCTGCTGCTTATGGCGCTCTGCCTGGTGCAACTGGCCTTTGCGGGCAGGTTGGCCGACGTGGATGTGCAGCGGCTTGAGGCGGCCGGCCATGCCATTGCCCTGTCCCGCTGTGGCCAATGCCACAATGTGGAGGCCGGCGAGGCCGCCCTGGCCGTGCCGCAGCAGGAAGCGCCTGCCTTCCTGAGCATCGCCCGGTCGCAGCCCGACCTGTTCGAGGGGGTGCTGCTGCGCCCGAGCAATCCGTTCCGCGACGTTCAGGTGCCGCAGGATGAACTGGCCCCACTGCGGGCCTGGCTCGCCCGGCTGGCGCGGGAAGTGCCGTAGCCCCTTCCCGCCATGGCAGGGTTTGGCCGGCCTCAGGTCACCGCCAGCGCCATCACGGCCGAGCAGCCCGGCGGCAGCGGCACGTTCTGCCAGGTGGCGCCTTCGTCCTGGGTGCCGAACACCTGGCCCTTGCGCGCCGCCGCATACACCACGGCGCGGTCGCTGGGGGAGGGTGCCACCGCCATCATCGTGCTCTCGGCCTGGGTGGGCGTGTCGAACCGCGCCCAGTTGCGGCCCAGGTCGGTGCTGCGCCACACCGTGCCGGTAGCGCCATTCGCCGCGGTGGACATGGTGGCGTAGAGCATGTTCGGGTCGTGCGGGGAAACCCGGACGTCGCGGCCGTAGAAGATCGGCGTGCGCTTGCGCATCTCCAGGTCCTGCCAGTGCGCGCCGTGGTCCTCGCTGCGGAACAGCCCCATGCGCAGCGCGATGATGGGGGTTTCCGGCGCGGCGGGGCTGATCGCCAGGGCGTGCACGTCCAGCATGCCCTCGGCGGTGTGGGTGGTGATGATGGCGCTCTTCAGGTGCGCCTGCTCGGCCAACTGGATCAGGTTCTCGCTGCAATCCATCCAGCTTTCGCCACCGTCCAGGCTGCGGATCACGCCGCGCACTTCCAGGGCCGCGAACATTTCCTCCGGCCGTTGCGGGTTGAAGCCGAAGCGCATGACGCGGTTGCGGAAGCCACGCATGTCGGCGACATCGCCGTAGTCCACGCCGCGCGCGGCACGGAAGCTGCCGCCGCCATCCTCGGAGATGAAGACGCCAAGCGGCGAGGTGCCGACATAGAGCTTCCGCGGGTCCCGCGGATGCACCGCGATGGCCCATACCTGCAGGTCCTGGTGCGGGAAGTTCAGCCGCGCCCAACTGTTGCCGGCATCGGTGCTGAGATAGGGGCCTTCCTGGGTGCCGGCATAGATCCGGCTGCTGTCGTGCGGGTCCACGGTCAGGCAGGGCACATGGCATTCGGCCGGCAGGCCGTGCGTCAGGTGTTCCCACTGGGTGCCGCCCACGTCCAGGCGGAACACCCCGCCCAGCGTGCCGGGCGGGGCGACCATGCTGGCGCCACCGGGCCAGCGCACCACACCGGCGAAGACTTGTCCCTTGCTCATGGTCGTTTCCCTGTGTTCGTCCTTGGCCGGTAGCCTATGCCGCGTGCGGCGTGGGCGACAAGGCGGCCTATTCCGCCTTCAGCCCGGCCAGGTGCACCGCGCGGCGGGTGCGTTCCGGGTCACCGCGCAGGAAGCCGGCGAAGTGGTTCGGCGTGGTTTGCGGTGGCCGTGCCGAAAGCCGTCGGATGCGGCCGGAAGGGGACCAATGGGCGGACCAATGGGCGGACCAATGGGCGGACCGGCGGGTGTGCCAGCGCCACGGGCCGGCTTGATGATTGACGCCGCGGTGCCGTGCTTCGCATCATCCCGGCCAAGGTCGCGCCCCACGCTGGGCCCCACGTTGGGCAGCGACCACAGGGAAGGAAGCCACATGTCCATGCTCCCGCGCCGGGCGTTGCCCGGCCTGGCGGCGGCGCTGTTGCCGGCCGCTGCCCGTGCCCAGGGAATGGCCCAGGGCGGCGCCCCGCCCTGGCCGGACCGCTCGGTTCGCCTCATCGTGCCCACCGCCCCGGCCGGCCCCACGGATGTGATGGCCCGGCTGATCGCGCCCGGGCTCGGCAGCGCGCTCGGCCAGTCCATGGTGGTGGAGAACCGCGGTGGCGCCGGCGGCAATATCGGCGTGGCGGTGGCGGCGCGGGCGGCGGCGGATGGCTATGCGGTGCTCATCACCTCCACCGGCTTCGTGGTGAATGTCAGCCTGTTCCGCAATGCCGGCTACGGCGTGGACGAGTTCATGCCGGTGACCGAACTGGGCGCCGCGCCCAACGTGTTCCTGGCGCGGGCGGACAGCGGCATCACCTCCATCGCCGACCTGGTGGCGCGGGCCAGGGCGACGCCGGGCGGGTTGAACTTCACCAATCCGGGCAGCGGGTCCACCCCGCACCTGGCGGCCGAACTGCTGCGGCTGCGCACCGGGGTGGAGTTGGTGCAGGTGGCGCACAACAGCGCCGGGCTGGCGGTGCAGGCGCTGCTGGCCGGCACCACGCTGGTGGGCGCCACCTCGCTGCCGCCGGCGCTGGCGCAGGTGAAGGGCGGCACGCTGCGGGCGCTGGCCGTGACCGCCAGCGAACGCTTCCCGGACTTGCCCGAGGTGCCGACGATGCAGGAACTCGGCTTTCCGGACTTCGTCTCCGAGACCTTCATCAGCATGTTCCTGCCGCTGGGCACGCCGCCGGCCATCCTGGCCCGGCTGGCCGATGCCACGCTGAAGGTGGTGCACGACCCCGCCACCAAGGCCCGGCTGCTGGCCGCCGGCTTCAACGTCAGCGGTGCCCGCGGGCCGGAGGCACTGGCCGGGCGGGTGGCGCGGGAGGTGCCGATGTGGCGCGACCTGATCCGCCGCGCCGGGATTGCCCAGGAATAGGCCCAGGAATAGGCCCAGGAATAGGCGGCGGCCGATTTGTCGGCTGCTTGACGCCTTTCGGTGATGTCAGCCCGGGCGATCCCGCTCTAGGCTGCCGCCAGAGAACGAACCGGAGAGAACGCCCATGTCGAATTCCGCCCCCGAGCGCATGCGGGCGCTGCTGCGCGAACCCGGCCTAGTGGCCATGCCCGCGGTGTGGGACGGCATCAGCGCCAAGATGACCGCCGCCGCCGGCTTCAAGACCGCCTTCCTGTCCGGGTCCTGCTGCGCCGCCAGCCGGCTGGGCGGCGCCGACCTGGACCTGATCTCCTTCGGTGAGATGTTCGACAGCTTCACCATGGTGCACCGCGCCGCGCCGGACCTGCTGGTGCTGGCCGATGGCGACCACGGCTACGGCAACGCCATGAACGTGCAGCGCACCGTGCGCGCCTATGGCCAGGCCGGCGCCGCCGCCATCCTGATCGAGGACAAGATCACCCCGCGCGCGCTGACCGCCGCCGGCAAGCCCTGCCTGCCGCGCGAGGAAGCCCGCATGAAGATCCGCGCCGCGGTGGAAGCGGCCAAGGACAGCGGCATCCTGATCCTCGCCCGCACCGACTGCCGCCCGACCCAGGGGATCGACGAAGCGGTGGCGCGGATCGAGATGTATGTGGAGGAAGGCGCCGACATCCTGTTCCTCGACAGCCCGGCCGATGACGCCGAAATCCTCCGCGCCGTGGCGGCGGCCAAGGGGCTGTCCTCCTTCGCCGTGCTCTCCCCCGGTGGTGGCCGCGCCTGCCCGAGCCAGGCGGAAGCCGCGCGGCTGGGCTTCAAGATCGGCACCTTCCCCACCGGCATGCTCTCCCCCGCCATGGCCGGCATCCAGGCCGGGCTGGCGGCGATTGCGGCCGGGGCCAGCGAAGCCGCCGGCGCCATGCCGACGCCGCAGTTCCGCGACACGCTGGGCTATGGCGCCTACGACGCCGAAGCCAAGCGCTTCATCATCCCGGGCTGAGCGCGATGACCACCCGCGACGGGTTGCGCCAGGCCGGTGACGCGCTGCGCGCCGAGCTGTTCGGGCCGGATGTGGCGGACGCCGCGCTGGCCAACCCGGTCGCGGGGTTCCGCGAACTGATGTCGGAACTGGTCTATGGCAGCCTGTGGACCCGGCCGGGGCTGGGCCTGCAGGACCGCATGGCCTGCACGCTGTCGGCGCTGCTGGCGGTGCAGAACTGGCAGCAGTTGCGCCGCCACGTGGCGGCGGCGCTGAACCTCGGCATGGCGCCGCTGGCCATCGTGGAGATCCTGATCCAGGACGGCATCTATCGGGGCTTCGCCGCCTCGGAGACGGCGCTGGAGATGGCGCAGCAGGTCTTTGCCGAACGCGGCATCGCCATGCCGCCGGTGGCGCGACTGGACCCGCTGGAGGTGCTGGCGGCGCAAGGCCGCGCGGTGCAGGCGGCGCTGCATGCCGAACGCAAGGATGGTGGGCATGCCTCGCCGGCCAATCCCATCACCAGCAGCGTCTATCCGCTGATCGTGCAGTATTGCTACGGCGAGATCTGGGAACGCCCGGGGCTGGAACGCCGGGTGCGGGCGCTGTGCGCGGTGGCCGCCTTCGCCGCGCTGGACCACGAGCCGCTGCTGCGGAAATTCGCGCTGTCGGCGCTGAATGTCGGCGCCAGCAAGGCCGAGGTGGTGGAAGCCGTGGTGCAGATCGGCCCCTATAGCGGCTTCGCCTTCACGCTGAAGGGGCTGAGCGCGGTCAGCGAGGTGTTCGCCTAGCGTCTGATCGTCGCCGGTGGAATCACCGGCGGCATGAAGCAGCCGCTCGAACAACCACCTGGAGTCCGTCAGACGCTGGCGTGAGCGTCTGGCAGACTCCAGGGTACCGCGCCGATTTCGATGCCATTGGCCGCGCGCCCAGGCGTAGGCTTGCCCCAGACCCGGCCCCGGATGAGGCCAAAGAGCCGGGCGAAGGGAGAGCGCGATGCCACCGACCAGCCCGCCGCTGTTGCGGCGCCGTAGCCTGCTTGCCGCCGCCAGCCTGCTGTCGGCCCCCGCCCTGGGTCCGGCGCTGGGTCCGGCCCTGGCCCAATCCGGCCCCTGGCCGAACCAGACGGTGCGCTACATCAACCTGTATGCGGCCGGCGGCGCCACCGACATCGCCTCCCGCGTGTTCTGCCAGGCGATGACGCAGGTGACCGGCCAGCAATTCGTGGTGGAGAACCGCGCCGGCGCCGGCGGCACGGTGGGCACGGATGCCATCGCCAAGGCGCGGCCGGATGGCTACACGCTGGGCCTCGGCAGCGTTGCCACCCTGGCCATCGCGCCGTCGCTGTTTCCGTCGCTGCCCTATGACCCGGCGAAGGATTTCAGCTTCATCTCCGGCCTGTGGCGCCAGCCCAACCTGCTGCTGGTGAACAACGACCTGCCGGTGCGCAGCGTGCCGGAACTGATCGCGCTGCTGAAGGCCAACCCGGGCAAGTACAATTATGCCACCGGCGGTGCCGGCACCACGCCGCACATCTGCGCCGAGATGTTCAAGACCCGCACCGGCACCGACATGCCCTTCGTGCAGTATCGCGGCGGCGCCCAGGCGCTGCTGGACCTGTTGGCCGGACGGGTGCACGTGATCTTCGACAATTTCTCCGGCCCTATCGGCGCGGTACGCGAAGGCAAGGCGCGCGGCCTGGCGGTGAGCAGCCCGCAGCGCAGCCCGGCAGCGCCGGAGTTGCCGACGCTGGCGGAATTCCTGCCCGGCTTCGACATCACCAGCTGGAACGGCCTGGTCGGCCCGGCCGGCATTCCGGCGGCGCAGGTGCAGCGCATGGCGGAACTGGCCCATCGCGCGCTGGCCAGCCCCGACCTTATCCGCACCTATGCCGAAAGCGGCGCCACGCCCTGGGCGATTGGGCCGGAGGACTACGCCAGCTATGCCCGCGCCCAGGAAGCCGCGCTGCGCCCGGTGGTGCTGGCCAGCGGCGCCAAGGCGGAATAGCCCGTGTCTGATCGTCGCCGGTGGAAACACCGGCGGCGTGGATCAGCCGCGCAAGCAACAGACTCTAATCCCCGCGCAGCAGCGCCCGGGTGGCTGCCGGCACCGGCACGGCGCGCAGCCGGCCGCTGGCATCGGCATAGCCCCAGATGCGCACCTGCTGGCCCTCCGCCAGCAGCGTGCCGTCCCGCCAGAAGCCGTGCTTCACCACGAAGGACTTGCCGGCACCGAATTCCGGCGGGTGGATGCGGTGTTCCAGCAGGTCGCCATACATCGCCGGGGCGTGGAAGCCGCAGCCGATGTTGACCAGCGGCGCGCCGCGAAAGCCGGCATCGGCTTCCACCATCAGGCGGAAGTCCACGCCGCGGGCACGCGCCATTTCCTGGAAGCCCTCATCCATCCAGCGCACGTAATGCGCGTGGAAGACGATGCGCGCCGGGTCGCAGTCGTTCCAGTGCACCGGAACGCGGCGCAGGTAATCCGGCACTACACCGCCTCGACCAGCACCATCATGCCCTGGCCGCCGCCGGCGCAGGCCCCGGCCAGCGCGTAGCGGCCGCCGCGGCGGCGCAGTTCCATCAGCACGGAATAGACGCAGCGAATGCCGGTGGCGGCCAGCGGATGCCCGAAGGCGATGGCACCGCCATTCACGTTGAAGCGGTCCTCGGCCACGCCAAGGCCGCGGCGCACGCTTTCCGCCTGGGCGCCGAAGGCTTCGTTCACCTCCACCAGGCTGATGTCGTTGATGCCGAGGCCCAGCCGCCCGAGCAGCGCCAGCCCGGCCGGCACCGGGCCGATGCCCATGACCTCGGCCGGTACGCCGGCACTGGCCACCGCCACCACGCGGCCGAGCGGCTGGCCCTGCTTGGCCAGCGCGCCATTGGTCACCACCACGGCGGCGGCGCCATCCACGATGGCGCTGCTGTTGCCGCCGGTCTGCACGCCGCCAAAGGCCGGGCCGAGCTTGGCCAGCACGTCCAGCGGGGTCGGGCGGATGTGGGTGTCGCCGGCCACTTCCTTCACCCCGCGCGGCAGCTTGAGGCTGCGCGGCTTCAGTCCTTCGGCGGTGAACTCGGCGTTCACCACCGGGGCGATCTCCTCGCCGAACTTGCCGCTTTCCACCGCCGCCAGGGCG
>CANBXZ010000026.1 GCA_947373495.1 Acetobacteraceae bacterium | reverse complement strand
CTGTTCCAGGCCGAGGTCGAGGCGCGCGAGGTGCTGGCGGTGCCGGCGGTCTTCCTGAACGGCCAGCCCTTCGGCCAGGGCCGCATGGGGCTGGAACAGATCCTGGCCAGGCTGGACACCGGCGCCGCCACCCGCGCGGCGGAACAGATCCGGCAGAAGCCCACCTTCGACGTGCTGGTGGTGGGCGGTGGCCCGGCCGGCGCCGCCGCCGCGGTGTATGCCGCGCGCAAGGGCATCCGCACCGGCATCGCCGCCGAACGCTTCGGCGGCCAGGTGCTGGACACCATGTCGATCGAGAACTTCATCTCGGTGCCGCATACCGAAGGCCCCAAGCTGGCCGCCGCGCTGGAACAGCACGTCAAGGACTACGACGTGGACATCATGAACCTGCAGACCGCAACCGGCCTGGCGCTGGCGAACGGGTTGGTGGAGGTGACGCTGGCCAGCGGCGCCACGCTGCGCTCGCGCAGCGTCATCCTCTCCACCGGCGCGCGCTGGCGGCAGATGGGCGTGCCGGGGGAGGCGGAATACCGCAACAAGGGCGTGGCCTATTGCCCGCATTGCGATGGCCCGCTGTTCAAGGGCAAGCGCGTGGCGGTGGTGGGCGGCGGCAACTCCGGCGTGGAAGCCGCCATCGACCTGGCCGGCATCGTGGCGCAGGTGACGCTGGTGGAATTCGACAGCGCGTTGCGGGCCGATGCGGTGCTGCAGAACAAGCTGCGCTCGCTGCCCAATGTCACCATCATCACCTCGGCGCTCAGCACCGAAGTGCATGGCGACGGCAGCAAGGTGGTCGGCCTGTCCTACCGGAACCGCCTCGACGGCACGGCGCATCACCTGCCGCTGGAAGGGATTTTCGTGCAGATCGGCCTGGCGCCGAACACCGAATGGCTGCAGGGCACGCTGGCGCTGTCGCCGCGCGGCGAGATCGAGATCGACGCCCGCGGCGCCACCTCGCTGCCCGGGGTGTTCGCCGCCGGCGACGCGACGACGGTGCCCTACAAGCAGATCATCATCGCCATGGGCGAAGGCTCGAAGGCCGCGCTCGCGGCCTTCGACCACCTGATCCGCCAGGCCCCGGTGACGCTGGCCAGCGCCGCCTGAGGGGCCGACGGCGCGCCCAACCGGGGCGCGCTGGCCGGCTTCAGCGGAACGCCGGCATCACTTCCGTGGCCAGCCGGTTCAGCTGTTCCATCGCCACGTCCAGCGGCGTGCCCAGCGGCTGGCTGCACACCACCCGGTTCAGCCCGGGGTAGCGCTTTTCCACCGCCTTCAGCGCCTCGATCACATCCGCCGCCGTGCCGGCCAGGAAGCCGCCGGCCGCGACGGCCTCCTCAATGCTCGGCAGCTTGACCGAACCGGCCAGCGCCGGGTTGCGCATCGCCTGGATCTGCTGTTCGGACAGGTTGCGCACCAGGCGCAGCTCGCCGAACATCTTCATGTTCTCCTCATAGTATTTGCGCGCCGCTTCCACCGCCGCCTCGCGGCTTTCGGCGATGTAGAACTGGTAGCCCAGCGCCAGCCTTTCGCCGCGCGCCAGCTCCACGCCACGGCGGGCATAGGCGGCACGGAACTCGTCCATGTGCTTGTCCACCGCGCCACCTTCGGCGGAACCCCCGCCGATCAGCCCGCTGATGCCGTACTTCGCCATGAAGTCGAAGGCCCGCGGCGTGCCGGACTGGATCGGCTGCCAGCATTCCACCGGGGTGGTCAGCGGCCGCGGCACCAGGGTCAGCGTCTCCAGCGGGTAGCCGCGGTACTCCACCTCGGCCGGGATGGTGTAGTGCTTGCCCTTGTGGGAGAATTTCTCCTCATTGAACGCCTTGAAGATGATCTCGCACTGTTCCTCGAACAGCTCGCGGTTGGCATTCTGGTCGGTGAGCGGCGCGCCGAAGGTTTCCACCTCCCGGGTGTGGTAGCCGCGCGCCACGCCGAAGATGATGCGGCCGCGGCTGAGCACGTCGGCCATGGCGTAGTCTTCCGCCAGGCGCAGCGGGTGCCACATCGGGGTGACATTGAAGCCGCAGCCGATGCGCAGGTTGCGGGTGCGGTTGGCCAGGTGCAGCCCCATCATCAGCACATTGGGGATGCATTCGGTGCCTTCGGGCTGGAAGTGGTGCTCGGCCATCCAGAAGGTATTGAAGCCAAGCCCGTCCATCGTCTCGGCATAGCGTTCCGCCTTGTACAGCGCGCCGCGCAACGCTGCCGCCGAATAGAAGCGGTCGTTGATCGGCGTGCCGGCGTAGCCAAGGTTTTCCATGTCGACGGTGCCGACATACGAACTGTCGAAATTGGTCAGCATTCCTGGGACCTCCGGGTTATTTGCCCGGATATCAGCACCGCCAGCCGGATTGATCCAGCCGGCGGCACCGATGCGTCCCGGCCCTTATTCCCCGCGCACCCCGGTCTCCCGCACCACCGCGCCCCAGCGCCGCCAATCGGCGGCGATCACCTCGGCATAGGCGGCGCGGCTGCCGCCGATCGGGTCGGCGCCGAAGCCGCGCACCCGCTCGGCCACCTCGGGCTGGCGCAGTATGGCGTCCACCGCCTGGTTCAGGCTGTCCAGTATCGGCTCCGGCGTGCCGCGCGGCGCCATCAGCCCGCCCCAGAAGGTCACCTCGTAGCCCGGCAGGGTCTCGGCGAAGGTGGGCACCTGCGGGTGGGTGGCCGAACGCCGCGCACTGGTGATGCCGATGGCGCGGATGGTGCCGGCTTCCAGCAGGCTGCGGGTGGCGAACAGCGAATCGCTGGCCAGGTCCACATCGCCCCGCACCAGCGCGGTGAGGGAGGGCTGGTTGCCGTTGTAGGGCACCATGGTCAGCTCGATGCCCGCCTGGCGCATCAACACCGCCAGCGACAGGTGGTTGATGCCGCCGCTGCCGGGGTGGGAAATGGTCATCCGCCCGCCGCGCTGCTTGGCCAGCTCGATCACCTCGGCCAGGGTCTTTGCTGGGAAATCCGGCCGCGAGACCAGCAGCAGCGGCGAGTTCTGCGCCATGGCGATGGCGGCGAAGTCGCGCGGCAGGTCCAGCGTCGAGCCGCGGTTGATCAGCGGCGTGATCAGCGTGGAGGTCGAGGCGTAGAGCAGCGTGTAGCCATCCGGCGTGGCGCGGGCGACGTGCTCGGCCGCCAGCAGGGTGCCGGCGCCGGGGCGGTTTTCCACCACGAAGGTGGCGCCGGGCATCATCTCGCCCAGCTTGTTGGCCAGTAGCCGGGCCATGATGTCGTTGGCGCCGCCGGCGGCGAACCCCACCACGATGCGCACCTGCCGCGCCGGCCAGGCCTGCGCCGCTGCCGGGCGTGGCATGGCGCCCAGCAGCAACGGCAGCCCCAGCAGGGCGCCGCGTCGGCCGAATTGGCTCATGGATGGTCTCCCCCAAGTATCCCTTGCCCCAAGGGTAGGGCCTGATCGGCCACGACGGAAACGGCGAAAGGCGCGCGGGCCGGAAAAAGCCGGGCAGCCACGGGCGCTTGCCGGCCAGCCCCGGCCATGCCCGAATGCCGCGAACAGCGCCGCCAAGGCGCCACCATGGGGGGAATGACCGGATGCTGCGACGCCTGACCTGGGGGCTTGGCCTGCTGCTGGCCAGCGCCCTGTGCCTGCCCGGCCCCCGCGCCGCCGAGTTCAGCCCCAACCGCCCGGTGCGGCTGGTGGTGCCGCTGACGCCGGGCGGCACCGCGGATGTGATGGGCCGGGTGATGGCCCAGGCGCTGACCGGCCTGTGGAGCCAGCAGGTCCTGGTGGAGAACCGCCCCGGCGCTGGCGGCCATGTCGGCGCCGAGCTGGTGGCGCGCAGCCCGGGCGATGGCCATACGCTGCTGTTCAGCACCATCGGCATCCACGCCGCCTTCAGCATGTATCGCCGCCTGGGCTACGACCCGGTGACCGAGCTGGCGCCCGGCGTGCTGCTGGCGGAAATGCCCTTCGTGGTGGTCAGCCGCATCGAATTGCCGCAGCGCGACCTGGCGGCGCTGGTGGCGGCGGCACGGGCGCGGCCGGGCAGCATCACCTACGGCTCGGCCGGGCTCGGCACCTCCACCCACCTGGCCGGGGAACTGTTCCAGATGCTCAGCGGCGGCCGGCTGACCCATGTGCCCTATCGCGGCAGCAGCCAGGTGGCGAACGACCTGGCTTCCGGCACGGTGGACCTGCTGTTCGACAACCTGCCCACGGTGCCCGGCATGGTGGCGGGTGGCCGGGTGCGGGCGCTGGCCATCACCAGCGCGGCGCGCAACCCGGCGGTGCCGGAGGTGCCGACCACCGCCGAGGCCGGGTTGCCGGCCTTTGTCGCCAGCGCGTGGTTCGGCATCTCGTTGCCCGGCAGCACGCCGGCGGCGTTGCAGGCCGCGCTGAACGCCGACCTGCGCGCGGCGCTGGAACAGCCGGCGGTGCGGGACCGCTTCATCCAGTTGGGCACCACGCCGATGGGTGGCACCATCCCCGAGATCCTGCGCTTCTTCGCCGCCGAGCGGGAGAAGTGGAGCCAGGTGATCGCCGCCGCCGCGCTGTCGGTGGAATAGGGCGCGCCCCCGGGCGCGTGACCACCGCCGCGTAAGGCGCCGATCACGCTCCCGGCTGCTGATGCCGCGCGCGGTCCACGGCTTTCGGCGCGCTTGTCCCGGGCGATCACGCCCGGGCCGAACGGCGCCTTGCCGGCCGGCGCGCTATTCGGCGCGAATGCCCAACTGACGGATCATCGGCTGCAACAGCTCCTTCTGCTCCTTCAGCAGGGCGGCGAAGGCTTCCGGCCCGCGTGGCTCGGGTTCCAGCCCAATCTGTTCCAGCCTTTCGCGCAGCGCCGGCTGCGCCAGCACCGCCTGGGTTTCCGCCACCAGGCGGTCCAGCACCGGCCGCGGCAGGCCGGCGGGCGCCATCAGCCCATTCCAGCCGCCAATGCCATAGCCGGGCAGCCCGGCGGAATCGGCCAGGGTGGGCACGCCGGGCAGCAGCTTGGTCAGCCGCGGCAGGGACTGCCCGAGCGCCCGCAGGTCGCCCTGGCGCACCAGGTTCCAGGCCCCGGCCGGGGTTTCGATGGCGTAGTCCACCGTGCCGCTAAGCAGCGCGGCCATGGCGGCGCCGCTGCCCTGGAATGGCACATGCAGCGTCTCCACCGCCGCGCGGGCGTTGAACACCGCGGTGACCAGGTGCTGCGACCCCCCGGTGCCGGAAGACGCGAAGCTGTACTTGCCCGGGTTGGCCCGCAGCAGCGCCACGAAGGCGCGCGCGTCGGCGGCGGGGAATTCGCGCCGCACCACCAGCAGGTAGGGCGCGATGCCGAACGCCATCACCGGCGTCAGGTCCTTTTCCGGGTCGTAGGGGGTGCGCTGCACCAGCGGCGCGAAGGTCACCGGCCCGCCCGAGGCGGAGAGCAGCATGTAGCCATCCGCCGGAGCCTTGGCCACCAGGTCGGTGCCGATCATGCCACCGGCGCCGGGCTTGTTTTCCGGCACCACGGTCTGGCCCAGCCGTTCCCCCAGCGCCTGGGCGAACAGCCGGCCGATCAGGTCGGTGGCCTGGCCGGGTGGCCAGGGAATGATCATGCGCAGCCCCCGGCTGGGCCAGGTGGCCAAGGGCTGGGCCTGGGCCTTGGAACCCAGCGCCAAGGCAGGCAGGGCAAGGGCGAGATGGCGGCGATGCAGCACGGCGTTTCCCCGGGGGCGGTTGTTTTGCCGCCATGCTGCCGGATTGGCGCCGCCCTGCCCACTGCCCTTTGCGCCCGGGTGGCGGGCGGCTCTACCGCCCGGCGCGCACCAGCTTGCCCGGCAGCGCGCCGGTATGGACGCCGTTCTCGAACACCGGCACGCCGCTCACCATGGTCATGTCGTAGCCGTCCACCCGCTGCACCAGGCGGCGGCCGCCGGCCGGCAGGTCGTAGCGCACCTCCGGCTTGGCCAGGCGCATGCCGTCGAAGTTGATGACGTTGATGTCCGCCTTCATGCCCGGCGCCAGCACGCCCCGGTCGTTGAAGCCGAAGAACTGCGCCGTCTCGCTGGTTTGCCGCTTCACCATGAACTCCAGCGGCAGCTTCGGCCCCCGGTGCCGGTCCCGCGCCCAATGGGTCAGCATGTAGCTGGGAATGCCGGCATCGATGATGGAGGAGCAATGCGCGCCGCCATCGCCCAGGCCCAGCACCGTCGCTTCATCGGTCAGCATGGTGTGGATGATGTCGTGGTTGTCCACGTTGTAGCCGGTGACCGGGAAGAACAGGAAATGGTCGGCGCTTTCGGCCAGGTAGTCATACGCCACCTCGTCCGGGGTGCGGCCTTCCCGTTCGGCGATGGCGGCGATGCTCTCGCTTTCCGGCGGCTCGTAGTCCGGCGGGTCGCCCAGCTTGAACATGCGGTTCCAGCGGCGGACGATGTGCTGGCGGAACTGCGACAGCTTCTTCAGGTATTCCTCGGCCGGGGCCTCGCCCAGGATCTGCGCCCGCACCGCCGGGTCCTGCATGCGCTGCATGCGCTCGGCCACCGGCAGCTTCAGCAGCGCCTGGTAGCTGGGGCGGATGCTGAACGGGTTCAGCGCGGTGTCGGCGCCCAGCAGCACGCCCACCGGGCGGCCGGCCACCTGCGCCGTCACCAGCGCGCCGGCGGCGCGGGCGGCGTGCACGCCTTCCATCAGCCGCTTCCAGCGCGCCGCATCGGTTGGCCGGTCGGTCAGCAGGAACCACACCGGGCGGCCGGTGTCCTGCCCCAGCTTGGTCATCCAGCCGAGTTCCTCGGTCTCGATGTCGAAGTCGCTGTTCATGCCGAAGGCGCCATAGCCCACTTCGCCCAGCGCGCTGCCGATGCCCAGCAGTTCATCCACATGGGAAAACCGGCTGGGCACCATGCCGCCGGTCAGCGTCTTGTGGCTGTTGGTGCGCGACGTGGTGAAGCCGAAGGCGCCGGCCCGCATGCCTTCCAGCGTCAGCCGGCGCATCTCGGCGATGTCCTCCGCCGTCGCCGCTTCCAGGTTGATGGCGCGTTCGCCCATCACGTAGACCCGCAGCGGGTGGTGCGGGATCTGCGCCGCCACGTCGATGGCGCGCGGGAAGGCGTCCAGCGCGTCGAGGAACTCGGGAAAACTCTCCCAATTCCACTTCAGCCCCTCGGCCAGGGCGATGCCGGGGATTTCCTCCACCGCCTCCATCAGCCCGATCAACTGCGCATGGTCCTGCCGCCGCACCGGGGCGAAGCCGACGCCGCAATTGCCGAACAGGATGGTGGTGACGCCATGCCAGGACGAAGGCGCCAGCATCGGGTCCCAGGTGGCCTGGCCGTCGTAATGGGTGTGGGCGTCCACCCAGCCCGGCGTCACGATGCGCCCTTCGGCGTTGACCTCGCGCTTGCCGGGGCCGGCCTTGCCGCCAACCTGGGTGATCCTGTCGCCGTCGATCGCCACGTCGCCGATGAAACCCGGCGCGCCGGTTCCGTCGATGATGGTGCCGCCACGGATGACCGTATCGTGCATCACACGCTCCATTTCCTGCCCTTGGGGCGGATTGAAGGCCCAGCCGGGCCACCGGTCAACCGCCACCGCCGGCCTGGTGCCAGGTGCGCGAGGGATGCACCCGCCCCCGCCTCAATCCCCGGGCGGGCAGCCTTCGCGCTGCCTGGCCATGCGGCATGTGCAACGGCCGGCAGGCGGCGGCGCGGCCCGCGGGCGGGCGGCCGGAACCTCGGGCATGCGGCCTCAATCCCCGGCGTGGTCGTCGTAGACCTCGGCCAGCACGTCCAGGGCGGAAAGCGGCACGTCGAGCAGCAGCGCCCGGCGCCGCGCCACGCCGCGGTCGGATTTCACCGGCACGGCGCGGGCGAAGGGCACCACATTGCCCATCATCGTCATGGTGCCGCCCACCACCTCGGTGCTGCCCCAGGTGGCCTCGGCCAGGTCGCGCTGCACCGCCTGGCGCTGCCGGCCGTCCATGGACCAGGCGAGGAAGGGCGCCTGCGCGGTGCGGGCCACCGCCCGTTCCCACAGCCGGCGCGGCAGCAGGGCGCGCGACTGGTGGCTGCCCGCCACCAGCAGGCGCCAGCTGCGCATGAACATCGGCAACGCCGGCAGCGGGCGGGAAGGCCGCAGCGACACATCCGGGCAGCGCAGCGCCAGGGCCTTCACATCCGGGTGCAGCGGGCCGAGCAACTGGCGCAACTGCCGCACCAGGCCGTTCAGCGCCGAAAGGTCGCGGCCGGGGTCGTATTCCTGGTCCAGCAGCAGCAGGTGCCCGGCCAGCAGGCCGGCCAGCGGGTCCACCACCCTGGCGGTCAGCGCCCGTTCCAGCGCCGGGGTCAGCACCCGCCGGCGGTCGGCCAGGGCGATGCTCAGCGCCTGTACCAACTGGTCCTGCTCCGGGGTGCAGTGCGGTCCGGCCAGCGGGCACATCCGCATCGCCACCGGCGCCGGCGGCAGGGCCGGCAGCAGCGGCGGCACCTGCACCTCCAGCACCCAGCCGGCCACCAGCACCAGGCTTTGCTCCACCACCGGCACCACGCCGCCGCGCGGCGGCCCCAGGCGGCGACGCAGGAAGTAGCTGCCCGGCGGCAGCGCCATGGCACAGCCAACCGGTTGGTCTGCCGCCGGCACCTCGCCCGGCGGCAGGGCCGGGTTCGGCTCGCCGTCATAGGCCAGGTCCAGCACCGTCAGCCCGTGCGTATCCACCACGGAAACGCCCTGGCGGGCCGGGCCGGAAAGCCGCAGCACCGCGCCGCCCGGCGCCTCCCCGGCCACCGCCGGCAGCAACGCCAGGAAGGGCGCGGCCGGGGCCGGGGCCAGCGCGGGCATGGCCAACGGGGTGTCCCGGTCCAGCAGCAGCACCTGGTCGTGCAGGCTGCGGCCCTGGCGGCTGCGCAGCTTGTACAGGCCAAAGGGCAGCCTGGCCCGCAGCCCGCCGATGCTGCCCCGGGCCAGGGCGAAGCGATGGTCCACCACGGCGCATTGCTGCGTCGGCGCCACCCCTTCCAGTGCCAATTCCAGCGGCCGGCCCGGCCCCTGGGGCCGCACCGGCGGGCCGGGCTGGTGGATGTGCAGGGTGGTCGGGCCCACCACCTCGAAGCCCTGGCGCAACCCGGCGGCGGGCACTTCCAGCAGATACAGCCCGGGGGTCAGCGCCAGTTCCAGCGTGGCGCGGCCCAGCCCGGGGCCCGGGTCCAGCTGCGGCGGCGCGCCATGCCACAGCCGCACCGGCTGGCCATGCGCCGCGCGCGGCAGGTGCAGGCGCACCGGGTAGTGCGGCAGCGTGGTCCCCTCGGCCAGCAGCAGGGCGGCGTCGGCCTGGATCACCTCCGGCTCCCGCGCCAGGGTGGCCGGGGCATCGGCCGGCAGCCGCGCGGCCTGGGCGTGGCGCAGCCAGTCCGCCAGGCTGCGCCCGGTCACCTGGCCATGCGCATCGGCGGCGGCGCCGCGCAGCCCTTCCAGCAGCGCCAGGGTCAGCGCACCCCGCGGCGGGCCGAAGGCGTTGGCGGCCGGGATGGTGGCCGGCTGGAACGGCCGCCGCGCCGCCAGCGCCACCATGGCCGGGCCGGCGGGCGAAGGCAGCGCGGCCGGTGGCGGCGGGGCCTGCCGCCGACCGAGGAAAACCGGGCTGTCCAGGCCGCAGTCCAGCCACAGCGCCACCTGGTGGAACATGCCGCTGAGCTGCGCCCAGGCCAGCCAGGCATTGGCCGCCAGCGGCGCGCCGGGCCGGGCCGGAATGCCGGGGCGGTAGCGCCCGGGCAGGCAGGCCTGGCCGGCCATGTACAGCGTCAGCCGGCGGCCCAGCCGCGGGCCGCGCCCGGCGGCGATGTTGCGCCACGCCTGGGCTTCCAACTCCCCCAGCGCGGCTTCCAACTGGGCCAGCAGCCCGCGCGTGGTGGCGCGGCCGGGCACCGCGCCACGCGCCGGCGCCACGCACAGCAGCCGGCCCGGTGCCACGTTGCCGCCGGCCGGGTCCAGCAGCCAGCCGCGCATGGCGGCGACATCGCTGGTGACGCGCAGCGCCTCGGCCGCGGCCTCCACCGGCCCCAGGCCACCGACGCGCGGCAGCCCGACCAGAATGGCGTGGTCGGTTGATTGCATGGCGGCCCCCCTGCCCCCCATCTGCCCACCCTGCCGCGTCAGGCTGCCGTGGCGCCGATGCTGCGTTCCACGAACTCACCCACCCAGGGCCGCCGCTGGGCATTGATGCTCCAGGCGCTGGCACCGTCGGCACCATCCGGCGGGCAGGGCACATCGGCGCACAGCGCCACGCCGTTGCGCCGGCCGCGCAGATGCGCCTGGCGCCCGGCCGCCACCAGCCGCAGCACCCCGGTCGGGCCTGACAGGCGAACGAAGCCGTCGGTCGGCAGGAACAGCCCGGCCACCGGCATGTCCGGCGGCAAATGGCGCAGCAGCAGGAAGCAGGGCTCCAGCGCCGGGCCGGCCACCCGCACGCCGAAGAAGGTCTCCCGCGGTTGCAGATTGCCAGGGGCCAGCCCGTCGGTCGGCGCCGTGATGCCGGTGCGCGACAGGCTGAGGTATTCGGCCGACAGCCCCCAGCGGGAGACGATCAGCCATTCCGGCCGGGCCGGTTGCACGTCGAAGGGCGCGCCATAGGGCGCGTCCCCCAGCTCGGCACGCATGGCCACCACGAAGGCCTCGGCCACCTTGCGCTCGGCCATGCTCATGGCCTGCTTCTCGGGAGGGTATCCGTCCATGGGCCACAGCCTGGGGGCGGCGCCGTTAGCCCAGCGTGAATTCCGCCCCACCGCCGCCAGGGCCGCGAATCACGCTGGCCTCACGCCGGGTTGGGCACACTCGCCTCTCGGGTTGAGAGAGGCGGAATCGATGCAGGCGCATGGCGGCGCGGCGCGGATGTGTCCGTTCACCGGGCAGGGCGGCAGCATGGCGGCACCGGCCAATGCCGGCGGCACACCGGCGGGGTTCCGGCACTTCCTGGGCACGCCCACGCCCGCCCAACGCTTCCAGGTGGACGGCGAGGACCCACGGCTTTCGGCCACCGCGCTGGCCACGCTGCGCCGCCGGCTGCGCGGCCTGGCCATGCTGATGGGCAACCGCGACGTGGAATGGCCGGACAACCCCGGCCTGCCCGCCGGCTACACCTATGCCCTGCAATTCCTGGCGCATGACCTGGTGCAGTCCTCGCTGCCGGTCTGGGCCAGCCATGGCGGCGGCGCCGAGGTGGCCAACCTGCGCCAGCGCACCCTGCGGCTGGACACGCTGTATGGCAGCGGCCCGGCCGGCTGCCCCTTCCCCTTCGCCCCGGACGACCCGCAGGACCTCAGCCGCAGCCGCTTCCGCATGTCCCGCATCGGCCCGTTCGACCCCGCCAGCACGGCCCGGGACAGCGACTACCGCGACATCGGCCGCGCCAGCACCCTCGGCACCAGTGGCGGCACCGATGGCTTTCCGGAAGCATTGGTGGCGGATATCCGCAACGACAGCCATTCGCTGATCTCGCAGCTCACCTCGCTGTTCCAACTGCTGCACAACGCGCTGGTGGCGATGCAGCCGGCCGGCGAGGTCGGCACCGTGGGCGCCCGCATCCGCGGCCACAACCTGCGCTTCGCCGTGGCGCGGGAAGCCACCACGCTGGTCTGGCGGCAGTTGGTGCGGCAGGACATCCTGCCCCGCATCCTGCACCCGGCGGTGCTGGCGCTGTACGCCGGCGAAACCCCGGCGCTGCTGGAAGCCGAGCCGGGCGCCGGCATGCCGCTGGAGTTCTCCAACGGCGCCTTCCGCTTCGGCCACGCCATGGCGCGGGACAGCTACCACTTCGGCGACGCCGAGGAGGCGCTGCCGCTGGGCACCACGCTGCGCCAATCCTCCGGCCGCAGCCCGGACCTGATGCCGATCCGCCGGATCTGGGTGGCGCAATGGTCGCGCTTCTTCCACCTGCCCGGTGGCCAGCAGCCCAACCTGAGCAAGCGCATCGGCCCGCAGATGAGCAGCAACTTCGTCACCGACGGCCTGTTCGACCCGCTGGCCGAGGGCGACCCCTGGGGCCTGGCCTATCGCGACCTGCTCAGCGCCGGGCTTTCCGGGCTGCACTCGGTGGACAGCCTGGCCGCCAACCTGCTGGCGCTGCGCCCCGGCCTGGCCGCCGCCTCGCCGCTGCTGGCAGACCGGGCGGCGCGGCAGCAGGCGCTGATCGGCTGGCTGGGCCAGCGGCCGCGCGTCAGTCGGCTCGGCGCCGGGGATATCGCCGCGCTGGCGGTGGAACCGCCGCTGCCCTTCTACGTGATGTTCGAGGCCGAGCGCGAAGCCGCGGGCCGGCACCTGGGCGTGCTGGGTTCCGTGCTGGTGGCGGAGACGCTGTACGGCGCCATGGCGCGCGACCCGCTGCCGGCCGAAGCCGGGGGCGGCACCCTGGCAGCGCAGCTGGACCGGCTGTGCGCCGAATGGCTGGGCCCGTTCCGCTTCCGGCCGCTGCCCGACAGTCAGGACATGGCCGGCCTGGTTGGCTTCCTGGCCCGCCACTACCGGCTGGAACAGGCCGACCCGCCCTTCATCTGAGCCATCTCATCACCCCCCGAGAGAGGAGAACGCGGATGTTCAACCCGCTTGAGCCGATCAACATCGCCGCCATCAATTTCGAGAACTGGGGCCGCCTGGTGAAAACCTGGTCCACCGGGCGCAGCTACTTCCCGGATGGCGCGGTCTATCCCATTCCGCAGACCCTGGAGGAAATGCAGGAACAGCTGGACGCGGTGCAGTCCGGCCTGAAGCTGCCCAAGCGCATGAAGCACCTGCAGGTGGTGCACATGAACTCCGACACCATGACGCTGCGCCTGCCGCCAGCCGACCTGGTGGAGGCTTCCGAGCGCCGGCTGGAGAAGGAGGACTACGCCTTCCCGCCGTTCTACGACGAAGCCTACCGGCACCAGCCGGCGCCCCTGCCGACGCATGCCGAGCGGATGAAATTCCACGCCCGCCGCATCGGCGACTACACCATCGCCAACTGCGTCTAGGACAAATGCCGGGACGGCCGCGCCACCGAACGGCGGAATTCGCGCGCTGAAACAAATGGCTGGAGCGTGATCGCCCGAGGTGGAATCACCGGAAGGCGCTGGTGCCCCGACATATCAATCAGGTGAAGCCTGTTCGGCGCTTCCGTCAGCGCCGAACAGGCGCCAGAACCGCTTCCGCGAACCAGGGTGCGCCCCCAGCGGCGGCAGGCGCGCCGGTCCTGCCCGGTGGCGCCGGCAGCTACCAGTCGCCGTGGCGTCGCCCCTGGGTGGGCAGCCCGGCGGCGGCCACGCCATCCCGCAGCTTCTCCCAGTCCCGCGCATCGGCGATGGGATAGAGGTGCAGCAGCCAGCCGGTGATCGCCTCATCGGTGGGCGGCAGCGCGCCGTACCAATGTTCCCGCACCGTGCGCAGGAAGCGTGTGGCCGCCTGCCCGGCCTCGATATGGCGGCCCAGATTGGCCAGCGCCGCCGCGCGCCAGGCCGGCAGGGTACGAATGACATCCTCGGCGCGGTCGCAGGCGTCCAGCGTTGCCAGGTAGTCGCCGCGCATGAAGGCCAGCGTCACCTGGTAGCCCCAGTGCAGCGTGGTGGGCAGCAGCGTCATCTCCATGGACTGCGCCGCCAATTCCTCCGCCCGGTCGTGCTGGCCATGGAAGCAGTAGAACAGCGCGCTGGACATCAGCACCCAGGAATCCAGCGGGTTCAGGTCGATCGCCAGGCGCATGTGGACTTCGGCCTGGATGTGCCGCCCCGCCATGGCCAGCGCCCAGCCCAGGCACAGCTGGGAACGGGCGTCGGTCGGGTCCAGTTGCGCCGCGCGGCGGGCGTGCAGCAGCGCGCGCGCCTCCTTGTCCCGCTCGCGCCGGGTGCCGGGGCGCATGATGTGCGCGCCGCTGTCCATCTGCGCCAGGCTGGACCAGGCCGGGGCGAAGCCGGGCGCTTCCGCCACGGTTTCCTGCAGCAGCACCAGGTTGCGTTCCCAGGCGTCGCCGCGGAAGCCGAAGATCATCGCCTGGCTGCGCAGCCAGCGGTCGAAGGCGGGCAGCGACACATCGGGTTCATGCGCCAGCCGCGCCATGCGGGCGGAGGAGACCTGGAGGTTCAGCGACACCGTGATGCGCCGCACGATGCGCTGCTGGGTTTCGAACCAGCCATCCAGCCGCAGGTCGAAGCGTTCGCTCCAGACGCAGATGTTGCTCTCATCCTCCGACAGCGTCACCAC
Organism: Acetobacteraceae bacterium; assembly: GCA_947373495.1. Classification (GTDB taxonomy): domain Bacteria; phylum Pseudomonadota; class Alphaproteobacteria; order Acetobacterales; family Acetobacteraceae; genus CAIMOR01. The sequence goes on along the minus strand of CANBXZ010000026.1, from coordinate 9,732 downwards.
CACGCTGATGCCGGCGCCGGCGCGATAGGCGGTGGCACAGATGCGATAGCGGGCGGAAACCCGCTGGTTGGTCTGGGCCGGCGGCGGCAGGGCCGGGCCATCCACCACGAACCATTCGCGAAACCGCACCAGGCAGGCGATCAGGTCGTGGCGGAAGCCCTGGGTCAGGTGCTGCTGGTCCGGCGCCACGCCGTTCAGCAGGAAGGGTTCCACCAGCAGGGCGATGCGGGCCGGCGCGGCCAAGGGTGCAACCAGGGGCGCAACCGGGGCGGCGGCGGCGGGCAACCCGGCCTGCGCACTGAACGCCGGCGCGGCCGGGGCCAGCGCCGGTTCCAGCCGACCCAGCTTGATCTCCGCCACCAGCTTCTGCGTGGCGGCGGTGGGTTCGGTGTCGAACTCCTTGTCCAGCACGTGCCACAGCGTGTCGTAGGTACGCAGCGCGGCCGCGGTATCGCCGGCCTCGGCCAGGCTGCGCATCAGCCCACGGCAGGCTTCCTCATGCGTCGGGTCCAGCCGCAGCAGGGCGCGGGCGGCGGCCTGGCGCTCGGCCGCCGGGCGCGCGGCCCCGGCCAGCCGGGGTTCCAGCACGCGGGTCAGCCGGTCCTGCAGGCCCTGGCGCGCGGTCAGCAGCCATACCCGGAAGGCGGGGTCCAGCGCGTCGAGCCCCTGCAGCAGGGTTTCATGCAGCAGGGGCGTGTCCAGCAGCGGCGCCGGCACCGCCCCGGCCTCCACCTGCTGCAACAGCACGGCCAGGTCGGTTTCCACCGCATCCGGCGGCAGCGCCAGGCTCAGCCGGTCCGGATGCAGGTGCGGGCAGCCGGCGGCGGCCAATTGCTCGCGCAGTTCCCGCAGCGCCTGGCGCAGCGAGGCACGGGCATGGTCCTCGTTCGATTCGCTCCACAGCAGGCCCACCAGGCGCTCGCGGGTTTCCTCACCGCCACCGCGCAGCGCCAGATACCCCAGCACCGCACGGGCCTTGCGGCTGCGCAGGCGTATTTCCTGGCCCCGGTAGCGCAGCTGGAAGCTGCCCAGCATGGTGACATGCAACGTCATGGCCTGGGCTCAGTCCACTGCTGCAACGCTGTGGCCGTTGGAAAAGGCATCGCGGCCCGGCATGCGACCTCGCTTTGTGCGCAGCAGGTTACATCAGCGGAATTCCACCGGTTAGGCAATCGCCGCCGCCGGTTTCAGCCACCGCCGTGGCCAGCCGGGCCCCGAATGCCACACCTGGCTCCACCTCCAGCCCCGGGCAGGCCACGCGGCAGGCCGGCACCCCCAGCGCCGGCCGGGTCAGCGGCAGCAGCAGCGGGTCCAGCCCGTGCGCGGCCAGCTGCGCCACCAGCCGGGCCAGGGTGGTGGCGGGTTCGGCCAGCGGCGGCTCGGCCAGCGGCGGTTCGACCCAGGGCCGGGGTTCGCCCCAGGGATGCAGCAGGGCGCAGCGGGCGGCATGGATGCCGGTGAAGCGCTGCTGGTGCGACAGGTCGCGCGGGTTCAGCGCCGCCTCGCCCCCTTCCGCCCGCTTGGCCGCCACCACGACCAGGGCCAGTTCCATCTGGCACAGCTCCAGCACCGCGGCGCGGGCGGCGGCGGCCAGGCCGGGGCGGGCGGCCAGGCCACAGCAGAAGCCGGTGCCATCCGGCCCCACCGAAACCGCCGCCACGACGGGAATGCCCAGCTCCGTGGTGATGTCCAGCAGCCAGCTGCGCCGGCCGGAGGTGCCGCGCCGCAGCCGCGCCAGCCAGGCCGCGGCGGCGCCCAGCGCCGGGTGTTCCAGCGCCAGCGGCCGGCCCCGCCGGCCGCCGCGCCACCACAGCGCCGCGGCGTCGCGTTCCACCAGTTCCAGCAGGGCGTGCAGGGCAGCGGCATCGGCGCTGGGGCCGGCGGCGCAACCGATGCTGAGCGGCCAGGGCGGCGCGGCCCCGGGCCGGCGCAGGCACAAGCCCGCCGGCAGCCATTGCGTGGCGCCATCGCGCAGCCGGCGCAGCGGCATCCAGCCCTGCCCCGGCACCTGCCAGGCGGCGGGCAGCGCCTCCAGCGTGCCGGGCGGCGGGGCCTGCCGCTGCTGCGCCAGGTCGGCGGCGGTTTCCACCTGGCTCAGCAACTCCACGCCTTCGCCGATGCAGGATTCCAGCGCCGCCAACGGCGTGGTGCCGGTGCCGGAGACGCCGAGAATCCCAAGCCCCGGCGCCGCCGCCAGCGTGTCGGGCGCCACCTCGGCGGCGAATACCACCATGCCGGGGGCTTCCGGGGCTTCCAGTTGGAACAGCCGTTCAAACCCGGCCGCGGCGCGCAGCAAGTGTACCCGATGCCGGGTGGCCGGGCCGTCGCCGCCCCGCGGCAGTTCCAGCCAGGCCAGCAGGTCCGCCACCTCGGCGGAAACCGGTTCGGCCGGCGCCAGCAGCGCGGCGGCGAGTTCGGCGAAGACCGGCTCGGCCATGGCCGGCTAGGCGCTGGCGCGCGCCCAGCGCAGCAGCAGCCGGCCATCGGCCTGCGCCACCGCGCCCAGCTCAGCCAGGGCGGCGGCCAGGTCGGCGCCCATCGGCGGCGCCTCCGCCGGCCAGCCCAGCAGCAGGGTCACCTCCTCCCCCCCCTGCGCCAGCACCAGGCCGAGGCCGGCGCCGCGCGGCATGCTGGCCGCGGCTTCCCGCGCCAGGGTCAGCAGGGCTTCGTCGAAGGCGGCACGGTCCAGCCGCACCGGCCAGGGGTCGTCCTCCGGCAGTTCCAGCACCAGCGCGCCGGGGGCCGGCAGCAGCAGGTGCAGCAGCGGCGCCAGCACCCGCAGCGCGTCCAGCGGCGCCGCCACCACCGCTTCCGGCACCGGCCGGCGGCTCAGGGTCAGGATGCTGCGGGTGGCATTCTCCAGCCGCTTGGTCGCCTGCTGAATCCGGTCCAGCTGGCGTTGCGGCGCGCCTTCGGCGGCGGTGCGCTTCAGCAATTCCACATTGGCGAACACCACGGTCAGCAGGTTGTTCAGCTCGTGCTGAACCGGGCGCGCCATGGCCGCCAGGGTTGCCAGCCGCCGGGCCTGGCGGGCCGTTGCCGCGTCCTCAGTCATGTCAGCGCATCCTCCGCAGTCGGGAGTGTAACGCATCACGCGGCGTTGGGCAGTATTTGCGCCAAGGGCAAGCGCGCCGCCCCCGGCCGGCCGGGCCGGCAAAGCGGCGGCGGCCCGGCGCGCAATGTCGCGGCCCCAGGCGCCAGCCCTATGGCGCGGTGGCGGTGGCTTCCGCAATCTCCCGGAACAGCCGCGCCGGCAGCCCACCCCCGGCCACCTCCTCCATCGGGGAGGCATCGTCGTTGCCCAGCCACACCCCGATGACCAGCGGGCCGGTGAAGCCGATGAACCAGGCGTCGCGGAAGTCCTGCGTGGTGCCGGTCTTGCCCGCCACCACCCGGCCCGGCACCGCGGCGGCCCGGCCGGTGCCGCGCGCCACCACCGCGGCCAGCATGCGGCGCATCGCGGCGGCGTGCTCCGGCGCCATCACCTGGTCCGGTGCCACATGGGCCAGCGCGGTGCGGCCATTGGCCACCAGCGCGAAGGGCGTGACGCGGCGGCCGCCATTGGCGAAGGCGGCATAGGCGGCGGTCAGGTCCAGCAACGAAACCTCCCCGGTGCCCAGCGCCAGGGAGGCATCGTTGGGCAGCCGCCCGGCCACGCCGAGCCGATGCGCCACCTCCGCCACCGGCCGCGCCCCGCCGGCGCGCAGCAGCACCCGCACCGCGGCGGTGTTGACGCTGAAGGCCAGCGCGTCCTCCAGGCTGATCTCGCCGCGGGGCCGCCACTGGCCATTGCCCGGCGACCAGGTGCCGATATGCAGCGGCGTGTCCGCCACCGCTTCCTCCGGCGTGGCGCCGCGTTCCAGCGCCGCCAGGAACACCAGCGGCTTGAAGGCGGAACCGGGCTGGCGCCGGGCATCCACCGCGCGGTTGAACTGGCTGCCGGCGTAGTCCCGCCCGCCGGCCATGGCGCGCACCGCGCCGCTGGCGGCTTCCAGCACCACCACGGCCCCCTGGGTGACACTGGCGCGCGCGCCCGGCCCGGCCAGCAGCGCCGCCAGCCGCGCCTCCACCTGCGCCTGCAACCGCGATTCCAGGGTGGAGCGCAGCACCAGGTCGGCACTGTCGGGGAAGCGGGCGGGAATATCCTCCAGCACCCAGTCGGCGAACCAGCCGGCGCCGTGCGAAGGCCGGGCGCGCGGGTTGATGCGCTCGGCCTCGGTGCGTGCCTGGGCGGCGGTGATGGCGCCGGTTTCCGCCATGGCCTCCAGCACTTCCACCGTGCGGGCGGTGGCGGCATCCGGCGCGCTGCGCGGGTTGAGGCGGGAGGGTGCCTTGGGCAGCCCGGCCAGCATCGCGGCCTGCCACAGGTTCACCCGCCGCGCCGGCACGCCGAAGAACAGCCGCGCCGCCGCATCCACCCCATAGGCACCGCCACCCAGGTAGACCCGGTTCAGGTAGATCTCCAGCAGTTGGTCCTTGCTGAACCGGGCTTCCAGCCACAGCGCCAGCAGCGCTTCCTGCACCTTGCGGCGGGTGCTGCGCTCCGGGCTCAGGAACAGGTTCTTGGCCAGTTGCTGGGTCAGCGTGCTGCCGCCCTGGCGCACCCCGCCGGCCACCAGGTTGGTGTACAGCGCCCGGCCGATGCCGATGACATCCACGCCGGGATGCTGGCGGAAGCGGCGATCCTCGATCGCGATCAGTGCCGCCGGCAGGAAGGCCGGCAGGTCACGCAGCCGCACGGTTTCGCCATACAGGTCGCCCTGGGTGGCCAGCATGGCGCCATCGGCCGCCAGCAGCGTGACGGAGGGGCGCCGGGTGGTGGCCAGCGCCGCTTCCGGGCGCGGCAGGTCCCAGCAGAACCACAGCAGCAGCGCCGCCACCGCCACCCCGCCCCAGATCAGTACCGGCAGCAGGAAGTGCCACCAGCGCCAACGGCGACGACCGGTCGCGGCCCGGGTGGGCGCCTTGGCGGCGGCGCCACGCGCCGGGCGCGCTTCGTCGCCCGGCGATGCCGGTGGTTTCGGGGGGACGCGGGGCGTGGCGGCCCGGCGCGCCGGCTTGGCCGTGGCAGGGGGGTGCCGCGGCGCCGGGCGCGCAGGGTCTGAACCTGCGGCATCGGCGGCAGCCTAGCACAGCCGGCGCGGCGCCGTTAGGCTTGCGTCAAAGCCCAAAGGAAACGCCCCCGATGCAATTCGGCATTGCCATGCCCACCGCGGCCGACAGCTGGAAAACCGCACTCCGCGCCGAGGAACTCGGCTTCACCAGCGCCTGGTTCTACGACACCCAGATGCTGAGCGCGGACTGCTTCGTGGCGATGGGCGCCGCGGCGGTGAAGACCTCCCGCATCCGGCTCGGCACCGGGGTGCTGATCCCGTCGAACCGCATCGCCGCGGTCACCGCCAATGCCTTCGCCAGCCTGAACAAGCTGGCGCCGGGGCGGATCGACATCGGCATCGGCACCGGCTTCACCGGGCGCCGCGCCATGGGCCTCGGCGCCATGAAGCTGAAGGACTTCGAGGAATACATCCGGGTGATGAACGCCCTGATCCGGGGTGAGATCGTCGAGACCGAGATCGAGGGCGCGCTGCGCAAGATCCAGCTGCTGAACCCGGAACTGGGGCTGATCGACATCGCAACCCCGATGCGCCTGCACCTGGCCGCCGCCGGCCCGCGGGCGCGAAAACTGGCGGCGCGGCTGGGCGCGGCCTGGATCAACTTCTTCTCGGACGTGCCGGCCGCGGTGGGCATGATCGAGGAGATGAAGCAGGCCTGGGCCGCCGCCGGCAACCAGGCGCCGTTGCAGGCCACCGCCTTCGTGCTGGGCTGCGTGCTGGCCGAGGGCGAACCCTACGACAGCGACCGCGCCGTGGCCCAGGCCGGCCCGCGCGCCTGCGTGCTGCTGCACCGCGCCGCCGACGAGGCGCTTTCCGGCCTGCACAACATCTCCCCCCTGCCGGAGAGCGTGCGGCGCGAGGTGGAGGGCTATGTCGAGCTGGCCAAGGGCTTCGAGCCGAAGGACGCCCCCTGGCTGAACAACCATCGCGGCCACCTGATGTTCGTGAAGCCGGAGGAACGCCCCTATGTCAGCGGCGAGATGATCCGCATCACCAGCTTCACCGCCACCGAGAAGGAACTGCGCCAGCGCGTCGGCGACCTGCGCGACGCCGGCTACACCGAGTTCACGGTGCAACTGGTGCCCGGCCAGGAAGACGCGATCGAGGATTGGGCGCGCATCATGCGGGCGTTCCAATGATCCGCCGCCGCGGGCTGCTGGCGACGGCACTGGGCGCCCCGGCGTTGGCCCCGGCGCTGGCCACCCCGGCGCTGGCCCAGGCCCCCTGGCCGAACCGCCCGGTGCGGCTCATCGCCCCCTGGCCGGCCGGCGGCAGCGCCGACATGATGGCCCGGGCATTGGCGGAAAGCGCCAGCCGCCACCTCGGCCAGCCCTTCATCATCGACAACCGGCCGGGTGCCGGCGGCGTGCTGGGCCTGCAGACCCTGCTGAACGAGGGCCGGCCGGATGGCTACACCCTGGTGCAGATGCCCACCGCCGCCATCTCCCACCCGCTGATGGCCAGCCGGCCGCTGTTCGACCCGCTGGTGGACTTCACCTGGTTGATCCACGTGTTCGGCTACCTGTTCACCATCGTGGTGCGGGCCGATGCGCCGTGGCAGAGCTTCCAGGAGCTGCTGGCCGATGTGAAGGCCAACCCCGGCAAGTTCGACTACGGCACCCCCGGCGTCGGCAGCCCCGGCCACATGACGATGGAACAGCTTTGCGGCGCCCAGGGCCTGCAATGGCAGCACGTGCCCTATCGCGGCTCGGCGGAGATCCAGCCGGCCCTGCTCTCGGGCTCGCTGAAGATCTCGGTCGATACCTCCGGCAGCGGGCTGGTGCAGTTGGTGGAGGCCGGGCAGTTGCGGGTGCTGGCGGTGATGTCGCCCCAGCGCAGCAAACGCTTCCCGCAGGCCCCCACCTTCCAGGAACTGGGGCTGGACCTGATCCAGATCGGCAGCGGCGGCTACGGCACGGTGAAGGGGCTGGACCCGGAGCTGACCGCGCGCATCCATGCCGGGCTGAAGACGGCGATGTTCGACCCGGCGCACCTGGCGACGATCGACCGCTTCGACATGCAGGCGGTGCACATGGACAGCGCCGAATACACCGCCTTCGCCCGCCGCCTGTACGGGCAGTATGGCGAGGTGGTGCGCCGGCTGGGGCTGAAGCTGGGCTAGGGCCTGAACACGCGGCCCATCAACGGCCTGGACCTTCATCGAGGCCCAGGCCAGCCCCGCCGCGCTACTTCAGCAGGTCGGCGGTGCGGCGCCCCAGTTCCGCCGCCAGCCGGTCGGCGCCACCATCGCGCAGGATGTTGGTGAACTCCGCCCGGCGGCTGGCCAACTCGCTGATGGTGCCGGTCAGGTAGATGTCCACCACGCGGAAGCTGCCCTCGGCCTGGCGCAGCAGGTAGTTCAGCGCCACCGGGCTGTCGTTGACCCGGTTGATGTGGGTGCGCACCATCTGGTCGCCATTGGCCAGGGTGCTTTCGCCATCGGTGGTGAAGCTTTCGCCGCCAAAGCCGTCGAACCGGTTGGCGTAGGTGGCGATGGACCAGTCGCTGAACGCCTGCACCACCGCCTGCTGCTGCGCCGGGGTGAAGTCGTTCCAGGGCCGGCCGCAGGCGATGCGCGCCATGGCCGGCAGGTTGAAGGTGCGCAGCATCACCGGGCGAATGCGCTGTTCGCGCCCCTTCACCCCCAGCCGGTCGGCGTTCTTCATGATGTCGAGCAGCGCGGCATGGAACGCCTCGATCAACGCGACCTGGGCGGTTTGCGCCCGGGCAGGGGCGGCGGGCACGGCCAGCGCGAGCAGCGCGGCGGCGAGGGCACCCGGCAGGGTGCGGCGGGAAAGGCGCGTCATGCCTGCCCGATAGCATGCCGCCCCTGCCCAGACGATACCGGCCAGATGACAAGCCCGCCATGGCAAGGCTGGATTTACCCGGCCGTTCCCGCCACAACCCGGCCGGCGCGGGCGTTGCGCGGCGGGGGACCCATGGCTGAAACCGTGATGCTGACCGGTGCGACCGGCTTTCTCGGCTCCGCCATTGCCCGTGCCCTGGTGGCGCAGGGCCATGCCGTGGTGGCGCTGGTACGGCCGGAAACCCCGCGCGGGGTGCTGGCCGGGGTGCCGGTGGCCTATGTGCCGGGCGACCTCACCGACCATGCCTCGGTGGCCACCGCGCTGGTGGGCTGCACCGCCGCCATCCATTGCGCCGCGGACTATCGCATCTGGGTACCGGACCCGGCGCGGATGCGGGCGGTGAACGTGGCCGGCACCCAGGCGGTGATGCGCGCCGCGCTGGCCCAGGGGGTGCGCCGGGTGGTGCATGTCTCCTCCGTGGCCACGCTGAAGCCGCACCCCGATGGCACCGCCGCCACCGAGGCCGACGCCGCCCGGGTGGAGGAGGCGATCGGCCCCTACAAGCAAAGCAAGACCGAAGCCGAGCGCCTGGTGGAAGCCATGGTGGCGCGGGACGGCCTGCCGGCGGTGATCGTCAACCCCAGCACGCCGATCGGCCCGCGCGACCGGCGGCCGACGCCGACCGGCCGGCTGATCCTGGAAGCCGCCCGCGGCAGGATGCCGGCCTATGTGGAAACCGGCCTGAACCTGGTGCATGTGGACGACGTGGCCGCCGGCTGCGTGGCGGCGCTGGAGCGCGGCGCGGTGGGGGAACGCCATATCCTGGGTGGGCAGGACGTGCCGCTGGGCGACCTGCTGGCGCATATCGCCGCCGGGCTGGGCCGCGGCCGCCCGGTGCGGCTGCCACGCGCGCCGCTCTACCCGCTGGCCGTGATGTCCCAGCTCTGGGCCCGCCTGGCCGGCGGCGAGCCGATGCTGACCGTGGATGGCCTGACCATGGCCAGCCACTGGATGTATTTTTCCAGTGCCAAGGCGGAGCGGGTGCTGGGCTACACCGCCCGGCCCTGGCAGGCGGCGGTGGCCGATGCCATCGGCTGGTTCCGCGCCGAGGGCATGCTGTGACCGCCGCGCTGGCCCTGGCGCTGGCCGCCGCGCTGGCCTGGGCGGTGCTGCTGTTCGGCCGTGGCATGTTCTGGCTGGCGCGGGACGACGACCGCGACGCCGCCACCCTGCCCGCCCCCGCCACCTGGCCCAGCGTGGTCTGCATCATCCCGGCGCGGGATGAGGCCGAGAGCATCGGCGAGACGGTGAAGTCCCTGCTGGCGCAGGACTATCCCGGCGCCTTCCGGGTGGTGGTGGTGGATGACCGCTCCACCGACGGCACCGGCGCGGTGGCCCGCCGCGCCGCCGCCGGCAACAACCGGCTGGTGGTGACCACCGGCGGCCCGCGCCCGGCGGGCTGGACCGGCAAGCTGTGGGCGTTGCAGCAGGGGCTGGCGGAAGTGGGCCAGGGCGCCGCCCCGGATTGCCTGATGTTCACCGACGCCGACATCCACCACACCCCTGACAGCCTGCGCATGCTGGTGCAGCGCGCCCGCGCCGAGGGCCGGGTGATGGTGAGCCTGATGGCCAGGCTGCGCTGCAACAGTGCCGCCGAGCGCTGGCTGATCCCGGCCTTCATCTTCTTCTTCCAGATGCTCTACCCGTTCCGCTGGTCCAACACGCCGGGCGCCCGCACCGCGGCGGCCGCCGGGGGCTGCGTGCTGCTGGACCACGCCGCCTTCCGCCGCGCCGGCGGGCTGGCGCCGATC
>CANBXZ010000025.1 GCA_947373495.1 Acetobacteraceae bacterium | reverse complement strand
ATGGTGTTGATGCTCAGCCCCAGCGCGGCGAACACCAGCGCCGTGGCCAGCACCGAAAGCGGGATGGCCAGCAGCGAGATCGCCGTGGTGCGCGCATTGAGCAGGAAGGCGAACAGCACCAGCCCCACCACCACCAGCGCCTCCAGCAGCACTTGTTCCACGTTGCCGATGGAGGTCTCGATGAAGTCGGCCTGGCGGAATTGCAGCCGGTTCGCCCGCACGCCGGCGGGCATGGCGGCCTGCAACTCGGCCAGCGCCTGTTCCACCTGGTGGGTCAGCGCCACGGTATCGGCGCCGGGCTGCTTTTGAACGGAAAGGATCACCGCCGGGCCGCCATCCAGCCCGGCATCGCCCCGGCGGAAGCGTGCGGCGAAATCCACCTCGGCCACCTGGCGCAGCAAAATCGGCTGGCCGGCGCGCCAGTCCACCACGGCGTTGCGCAGATCCTCCAGCCGAGTGGTGCGGCCGATGTTGCGGATCAGGTATTCCCGGCCGGCCTGGTCGACATAGCCGCCGCCGGTATTGCCGCCGAACTGGCGCAGCGCGGTGGTCAGTTGCTCACTGCTGACGCCCAGCGCCAGCATCCGCGCCAGCTCCGGCACCACGCGGTACTGCCGCACCTCGCCGCCGATGGGGATGACCTGGGAAATGCCCGGGATGGTCAGCAGCCGTGGCCGCACCGTCCAGTCCGCCAGGTCGCGCAGCTCCATCGGCGCGCTGCCGGTCATGCCCACCAGCATGATCTCACCCATGATGGAGCTGACCGGCGCCATCTGTGGCGCGGTGCCGGCCGGCAGCCGGTCCCGCACCAGGCTCAGCCGCTCCGCCGCCTGCTGGCGGTTGCGCCAGATATCGCTGCCCCAGGCGAACTCGACATAGACGATGGACAGCCCGACGCCGGAGACCGAACGCACCCGCGTCACGCCCGGCATGCCGTTCATCGCGGTTTCCAGCGGGAAGGTGACGAGTTGCTCCACCTCCTCCGGCGCCAGCCCCTCGGCCTCGGTCATCAAGGTCACGGTTGGGCGGTTCAGGTCGGGGAAGACATCCACCGGCATGCGCGGCAGCAGCACGGCGCCATAGCCCGCCACCAGCAACGCCATGGCCAGCACCAGCACCCGGTTGCGCAAGCTGGCCGAGACGATGAAGGTGAACAGCATCAGCGCACCTGCGCGATCAGCCCGGCGGCCTGCACCACCACACGCATGGCGGGCTCCAGCCCGGCGGCCACCAGCACCCGGCGGCCGTCCAGCGGTTCCACCCGCACCTGCCGCGGGGTGAACACCTCCGCCGCACCGTGTTCGTACACCACGGGCGGGCCTTCCGCCGGGCGCACCACGGCGCTGGCCGGCAGCACGATGCCGCGCACCCGGCGGGCGCCGGCCTCGGCCGAAACGGTCACCGGCGCACCCACCGCCAGGCCCGGCGGCGGCGCCTGGATGCGGAAGTTCAGCGGCACCGCCTGCTGCCGCAGCGCCAGGCCACGGCCGACGAAGTCCAGCACCAGTGCCTCGCCACCCGGCCCCACGGCGCTGGCCGCGGTGATGGCGCCGAACGCCGTGGCGGGGTCGAAGGCCACCGCCTCCACCCAGAGCCGCGAAGGGTCCACCACCTCGAACACCGTCTCGCGCGCCTCCACCACCTGGCCGATGGCGCCGGCCATGCTGGAGATGATGCCGTCCACCGGCGCCCGCAACGCCTCTCGCCCGCCGAGCGCGGGGCTGATGGCGGCACGGCGCTGGCGCAGGCCCTGCAACTCGGTGCGGGCGTCCTGGATGTCGCGGTCGGCGACCGAGCCCTGCAACCGCGCCAGCCGCGCCGCACGGGCCTCGGCGACGATGACCTGGGCGTCCAGCTCGGCGGCGTTCTGTTGCAACTGGCCGCGCTCGGCGGCGGTGTAGATCGGCGCCACCCAGGCCAGCACCTGGCCACGCTGCACGCGCTGGCCCAGCGCCGGCAGGCCGTCCTCGGCGGCCTCGATGCGGCCGGCCTGGCTGGGCTGCACCCGGCCGGTGCCGTTGGGGTCCGGCACCACCCGGCCCACCAGTTGCACGCGCGGCGCCGCCTCGACCGTCTCGGTGATGAGGGTGCGCACGCCCAGCAGGCGCTGCGACGGCTTGGGCATGAAGACCGCGCCATCGGGCAGCCGGCGCGGTGCCTCGGGCGCCGCCAGCGCCAGGCTGGGCAAGATGTTGGGCAGCAGCAGCAGCGCCAGGGCCACCAGCGCCCGGCGCTTGGCCGGCGCTTCCGCCACCATCGGCGGCAGCGGCCGAGGCGCGGCCAGCCGGCCCAGCCCGGCGCCCAGCGCCAACAGCGCCGCGCCCAGCCCGAGCAGCCGCGGGTGCTGGCGCAGGGCGTCCACCAGGCTGCCCGCCTCGCTGCGCGTCACCACGGGCGGCGGCACCGTCAGGGTGCCGGCCAGCAGGTCGATCTCGGCGCCGGCGGTCACGGTGAAGGTCAGGTCGTAGGTGCCGGGCCGGGCCAGCGGGGCGTGGCGCAGCCGGTACACCGCCTCGCCAACCCGCTCGGCGCTGCCGATCCCGGTGCCGGCCAGCGCCACGGCGATCTGGGCCTGGTCCACCGGCGCGTTGTCGGCAAAGCGGTCCAGCGTGATCGCCAAGCTGCCATCCGAGCCCAGCACGCCCACCAACTCGAACAGGTTGCTGCTGGCGACCACGCGCGGGGCGAGGTCGGCCGGCGCGGCAGCCTCCTCCTCGGCGCCATCGTGGCCGGCATGGGCCAGGGCGGTGCCGGGCAGCAGCGCGGCGACCAGCACGAGGCGTCGAGGCAGCGCGGTCATGGTTCCACCCCGGCGACCTGGTTCAGTTGCGAAAACGCCCGGCCCAACTCGGCGCGGGCACGGCGGCGGGCGGCGTCGGCCTCGGCCAGCGCGGCGCGGGCGCGCACCAGTTCCACCAGGGGCAGCTCGCCGCCACGCCAGGCGCGCACCACCAGCCCGGCGCGCTCGGCCAGGGCGGTGTGGCGGGCCTCGCTGCCGCGGGCAATGTCCTGCGCCGCCACCAGCCGGGTACGGGTGCGCTCCCGCGCCAGGGCCAGGGCGCGGTCCAACTGGGTGACCTCGGCCTCGGCGGCGGTGATGTCGGCCTCGGCCAGCGCGATGCGTTCCCGCACCGCCGGGCCGTGGGCAAAGGGGATGCGGATGCCAACCTGGATGCGCGTGCCATAGGCCTCGGCCACGCTGTTCCGCTCCTGCCGGAGCGAAAGCGCCAGTTCCGGGTCGGGCCGGTCGCGCACGCGGGCCAGGTTGGCTTCCGCCCGGCCCAGCATGGCGGCGGCGCGGGCGGCCAGCAGGCGGGGGTCGTCACCCTGCGGCGCGCTGGCCGAGCGGTCCGGCTCCGGCGGCTGCGCGGTGGGGGCCAGGCCGGTCAGGGTGCGGAAGGTCGCCACGGCTTCCAATACGGCGGCGCTGCGGTCGCGGAGCGTGGTCTCGGCGTCGCGGGCATCGGCCCGGGCCAGCAGCAGGTCGGCGCGCGCCACCTGGCCGGCCGAGACCTGGCGCGACAGGTCGCGCTCCAGCGCCAGGGCGGCGGTGAGGCGGGCCTGGGTGGCGTCGCGCTCAGCCACCGCGGCGCTCCAGGTCCAGTAGGCGTCACGGACCTCGCCGGCCAGCAGCAGGCGCTGGCGGGCGAGGTTTGCCGCCAGGCGCTGGCCCTGGGCATCGGCGCTGCCTCGTTGCGCGGTGCCGGCCCCGGGCAGCCACACCGGCACGGCGACGCTGCCCTCGTATTCGCGGAAGCCGCGGTTCTGGGTGGCGTTGTCGCCGCGATAGGCCAACCCGACCGAGGGTGCCGCCGGCAGCAGGGCATCCGCCACGGCCTGGCGGGCGGTGACCACGCCGCGCTGGGCCTCCAGCGCGCGCAGGCCGGGGCTCAGCGCCAGGGCGGCCTGGAAGCCTTCGCGCAGCCCCGCCGCGCCGGCCGGGGCCGGCCAGGGCATGGCCAGCAGGGCGGCGGCGAGGGCCGTGGCACGCAACAGGTGACCGGGTTCGACCATCATCATGGCACCTGGGTACAAGCGGGATGCGTTGGTAGCTTTGCGCGTTCATGACAAAGTATTGCGGCAATGGCGGGCCAGCCTCGGGCGCTGATGGCGCCGGGGATGGCTCAGCCGGGTCGTCCGCGCGGTGCCGGGTTCGGCCTGTTCCAGCCGGTGCCGCACGGCCGCGACCCAGCCGGACATATCGACCCGGGCAATGGCTTGGTCGTCAATCCCAAGCAGGGGCGCCCGCAGCCGCCCTGATTCATGAGATCAAATCTGCACGGTTACGGCGCATAAAATCGTGGCGCCGCTGCCCTCAGCGCCGAGCGCGGCGGCCCTTGGGCGGCTTTGCCCGTGCCTTGGGCCGCTTTGTCGCCGGGGCGACCTGAACCGGCTCGGCTGCGGGAAGGCCGTCCGTCCCGGTATAACGCTGGATCGTCGCCCCAGCGGCGAGGTGGGGATAAGCCTCGGCGCCTTTCGGCCATGCCTGGGCGAAGGCCGCCAGTTCGGCGTGGTCCTGGCGGCGGATGGTCTGGATCAGGCAGGCTGCCGCCTGGGCCGGCCGCAACCGCTGTTGACGCAGCAGGTGAAGATGCCACTCGCGGGCGCGCAGGGGGCACCAGTCCACCAGGGATTCCTGCAGGGCAGAGCGCACCTCCGCCGGCAGTTCCTCATACGCGCGGTAGGGGTCACCCTTGAGCTTGCTGGCGGGCCTGGAAGCCATGCTGTTGTCCATCGCCGCCTTCTATCGAAGGAAGGACCGCATGCAAACCGCGCTGCCAACGGCCTGGGGCCCGGCACCCTTGCCGCCACGCCGACCGCGGTGGCTGTCCCTCCCTCGTGGTGGGTGGGCTTGCGGAACCGGCCTGGCCCGCATGGGCCTTCACAGCTCTCGCAGATCCTTCTTGGCCGACCGATACGCCCGTTGCAGCGCCGCCAGCCGGCGGCGTTCAACCTCCTGCGCCATCCGATCCTTCGTCAGCCCCAACGCCGCCAGTTCCTGGCTCAGCTTCTGGAAGTGCGCCCAGCGGTCGGCGTCCAGCAGGCCCTCGGCCAGGGCGCCGCGTACCGCACAGCCCGGTTCGTTGCTATGCCCGCAATCACTGAAGCGGCAATTCAGGGCCAGGCGTTCGATGTCGTCGAAGGCCGTGCTGAGACCCGCGTCAGCGTCCACCAGGCCCACTTCGCGAATGCCCGGCGTGTCGAGGATCAGCCCGCCACCAGGCAGCAGGACGAGTTGGCGATAGCTGGTGGTGTGACGCCCCCGGGCGTCCCCGGCGCGGATGTCCTGGGTTGCCATCCGCTCCTCGCCCAGCAGGGTATTCACCAGCGTGGATTTCCCCACGCCCGATGAGCCGATCAGCACGCAGGTCTCGCCCGGCAGGATGTGCTCCATCAGGCTGCCCAGGCCCTGGCCCTGGCGCACCGAAACGATCAGCACCGGGCAGCCTGCCGCCTGGGTGGCGATCTCGGCGGCCTGGGCCGCGGGCTGCTCGCACAGGTCGGCCTTGGTCAGCACCACCACCGGCTTCGCCCCGCTCTGCCAGGCCGCGGCGAGGAAACGCTCAAGCCGACGCGGATTGAGGTCGGCGTTCATCGAGGTGACGACGAAGACGACGTCGATGTTGGCGGCGATGACCTGCACGGTCTGCGCGCTGTCGGCGGCCCGGCGCACGAAGGCCGTGCGGCGCGGCAGGACGGCATGGATGGTGGCGGTTCCCTCGGCGGCGTTGGCCGACAACGCCACCCAGTCGCCGGCGGCCGGATGGCCCGCCTGGCGCGCCTCGTGACGCAGGCGGCCGGACAGCCGGGCGCTCAGGGTGCCGACATCCGTGGCCACCAGGTTGGCTTCACGCTGCTGGACGATGATGCGTCCGGGGATGTGGCCGGCGCTGGCATGCGCCTCGAACGTCAACCGCAGCGCATCGGACCAGCCATACTGTTCGATCAAAAGCGGCACTCTCCCATTGGTCGGGGCACTCTAGCACCGACCGGACAGCAATCCGCCCTGTGGACCGTGGCCCAGAAGGCCACCCCCCAAAGTCGCCGATCCAGTCTGCTCGCCCTTGCCGCAGGATGGCGCTTGCCGCCCCACGCCAGCCTCGTGCGGCAGGTGGCGAGAGTTCTCGCCTGGCCGCGCCATCGGCGCAGGCCGGTGACGCCCCTTCCGCACCATCCTCGGGCCGCGGCGCCGCCCGCGGCCACGCTTCGGCGGCTGAACGCCAACCTTGGCGGCGTCCGGCTTGGCTACTCTTCCTTCGGCAGCGGCTCGGCGAAGGGGCTGCGGGCGGGCCAGGCGGTATTCAGCGCACCGGGAAACTCGGCGACCCACATCAGCAGCAGGCCGAGCATGGCACAGCACCCCGCCACCAGGGACCACTGCCGCTGCCAAACCGCGAACCCGCCCACTGCCAAGAAGAATGCCGCTGCCAGGACCGGGTGGCCAAATATGTAGCTGCATCCCCACAGGAAAATACGAAGCGGCAGAGCACTCCAATAGGCAAATGAACGCCATGCATTCAGCATGATTTCCCCTGTCGATTTTGTTTTTTCGAACAAGGAAAGCTCTTATCTGAACGGTACACGCCAGTGTGAAAGATAAATATTCCTTCAGGAACAAGCGCGGGAACATGACAGCCTTGGGGCCGCTGCCACCGCCCGCATCACGGCGGTCCACGGCGAGGAGACGCCCTCAAGCGTCGCGGGCCGGAAGCTGGCGGCGCACCCCTGCTGGCAACGGGACAGGGCGCACGAGGCGCCGCTGGGCGCGGCACCGGGTGGCTTGCCGATGGGTGTGGGCGCGCGGCTTTCCCCGGGCTGCACCGTCGGGGCCGGCATCGGTGGTGCGGCGCACGGTGCGGCGGAACAGGTCGCGGTGGTGCCGGCTGGGGCCCGGTCAGCGCCGTGCCGCGATGCTACACGCCAGCGGCCTGCGCTTCCGCCATGCCGTCGCGCAATGCCTGCAACCAGCCATGGCCGAACTTCAGGTCTGGCTCCAGGTGGTTGCCCTCGGCCCATTCATTCCAGGCCTTCAGGAACAGCAGCCGCTGCTGCGGCGGGCGGTCCAGCAATTGTTCGGTGGCACGGCGCACGGTGCGGCGGAACAGGTCGGGGGTGGAGCCGGTGTACAGCACGCCACGCCGGCCCAGCCGCGGGGTATTGTCCCAACTCGGCCCGACGCAGGGGTAGTGCACCATGCCGGGCTGGCGCTCCAGCACCTCCAGCGGTGCCACATCCTCATGGCTCACCATGACGGATTCCTGGGTGCCCGCCCCATAGGCGGCCGAGGTCTGCGGCAGCCGCATGTCCACCGCGCCATCGAAGCCCAGCGGGCGGGGGTCGCGTTCGTCCGCCTGGTGACGCACCGCCAGCAGGTACAGCCCGGGCAGCCCGGCCTGTTCGGCCAGTTGGCGCCACAGGTGGCAGGTGGCGCGGGGCGCCGGCAGGTTATAGGCCTGGTACACCAGGAACAGCGGGCGCCCATCCACGCGAATGTAGCGGTGGTCCTGGAAGGCACGCAGCAGCCAGGCGAAATGCGCGCGGTGGCCAGGCTCGCCTGTGTCCACCTGCTGCATCAGCATCCGGTCCGGGGCGCCGTGCCAGCGGCCGGTCCAGCTTTCATTCGCCCAGCACAGGCAGAACGGGAAATCCGGCTGCCCGCTGGCCAGCACTTCGTCGAACGGCCGTTCCAGCAGGCGGCGGCCATTGCCGAACCAGTAGTGATAGTAGCAGAAGCCTTCGATGCCATACTGCCGGGCCAGCGCCGCCTGGGCCGCCCGGGTTTCCGGCACGCGCAGGTCGTAGAAGCCAAGGTCCGCCGGCACATGCGGCTGGTAATGGCCGGGAAACAGCGGCACCGCCTTGGCCGTATTGGTCCATTCGGTGAAGCCCTTGCCCCACCAGGCGTCGTTTTCCGGAATGGGGTGGAACTGGGGCAGGTAGAACGCCAGGGCGCGGATCATGCGGCATCCGAAGGTAAAGGCGGCTTGATCCTAAAAACTTTCCGGCGCGCCGCCAACACGCCGGCCCGCAGGCGTACCCCTCACGCGGGCGAGGCATCCCGCGGGCGGGAAAGCCGGCGCGCCAGGGCGCCGCGCGCCCGCCATGGCGTGGTTCCGGCCGCAAGTGGCCGGCAGCGTGGCCCAGGCTGTCGAGGGGTGGATGATTGGCGCCGTTCGGCAATTCCGTCCCAGGCGATCACGCTGTAGCGTGGCCGCAACAACAGGATGAGGAAGCGTGGCATGCGTGGCGTGGTGTTCACCGGCGACCGGACCCTTGAGTTGATGACCTTCCCCGACCCCACCCCGGGCTTTGGCGAGGTGGTGCTGGAGATGAAGGCCTCCGGCATGTGTGGCAGCGACCTGAAGCACTACCGCCGCCCCAAGGGCGTGCGCCAGGCCACCGGCATCGCCCCGGCCGCGGGCCCGACCATTGCCGGGCATGAACCCTGCGGCGTGGTCGCGGCCGTCGGCCCCGGGGTGGACCCGCGCCAGGCCAAGGCGGGCCAGCGGGTGATGGTGCACCACTACCAGGGCTGCACCACCTGCGGCCATTGCCGCACCGGCTGGCAGCAGCTGTGCCAGAAGACCAGTGTGAAGGTGTATGGCAACAACAACCACGGCGGCCATGCCAACTACATGTGCGTGCCGGCCAATACGCTGGTGCCGCTGCCGGAGGAACTCAGCTTCACCGCCGGCGCCGCCATTTCCTGCGGCACCGGCACCGCCTATGGCGCGCTGCGGCGGATGAACACCTCCGGCAACCATACGCTGGCGATCTTCGGCCAGGGGCCGGTGGGGCTTTCGGCCACGCAGCTGGCGGTGGCCATGGGCGCGCGGGTGATCGCGTTGGACATCAGCGCCGAACGCCTGGCCCGCGCCAGGGCCTTTGGCGCGGCCGAAACCGTGAACCCGGCGGAAACCGACGCGGTGGAGGCGATTCGCGCGCTGACCCATGGCGAGGGTGCCGACCTGACGCTGGACACTTCCTCGGCGCCCTCGGCCCGGGTGCAGGCGATTCGGGCGCTGAAGGTCTGGGGCACCTGCTGCTTCGTGGGCGAGGGCAACGAGGTGACGATCGATGTCAGCCCCGACATGCTGCGCCGGCAGGCGACGGTGATCGGCAGTTGGACCTTTTCCACCGTGGGCCAGGCGGAATGCGCCCGCTTCATCATCGACCACAAGCTGAACGTGGACGCGCTGTTCACCGAAAGCTGGCGGCTGGACCAGGCCGAGGAGGCGTATCGGCTGTTCGACCAGCAGACCAGCGGCAAGGGGGTTTTCCTGCTTTAGGGCCTGATCGCCTGGCGGTGAGCGCGCCCCAGGCGATCACGCGCCGGGGCGAACCGGGCCTGTCGTTCGGTACGGGCGGCGCCACCACGAGGCACGGCGGTGACGCGTGGCTTCGGCCACCGTCACGGCTGGGCCTGCGCCACCAGCGGCCTTTTCGCCTTGGGCGTTTCGGCATAGCCCCGGCCGTAGTGCTCTTCCAGCCGCACCTGCACCAGGTTCCACAGCGTGGTCAGCGCCAGGTAGTACAGCGCCGCAACGCTGTAGAGTTCCAGGACCTCGAAGCGTGTCTGCATCAGCACCTGGCTGCGCCGCATCAACTCCTCCAATGAGATGATGGAGGCCAGCGAGGTTGCCTTCAGCAGCCCGTTCAACGAATTGCCAAGCGGCGGGATCACCAGCCGCGCCACCTGCGGGATCATGACCAGCCACAGCCGCTGCCAGGCCGAGAGGCCAAGCGCCTTGGCTGCCTCGGCCTGGCCCTTGGGCACGCCCTGGAAACCGCCGCGGATGGTCTCCGAAAGATAGGCCGCCTCGTTCAGGCTCAGGGCCAGCAGGGCCGAGGGCAGCACGCCCAGCCGGATGCCAAGCTGCGGCAGGCCGGTATAGATCAGCACCAACTGCACCAGCAGCGGCGTGCCACGGAAGATCCACACATAGAAGCTGGCCGGCGCGGTGAGGAACACCAGCCCCGAGAGCCGCGCCAGCGCGATGCCGGTGCCGAGGATGAGGCCGATGACCATGGTGGCGATCGTCATGCCGATCGTCACCAGCACGCCTTCCAACAGGTAGGCGTTGGTCAGGTAGGACAGGAAGGCGT
Organism: Acetobacteraceae bacterium; assembly: GCA_947373495.1. GTDB lineage: Bacteria > Pseudomonadota > Alphaproteobacteria > Acetobacterales > Acetobacteraceae > CAIMOR01. The sequence goes on along the minus strand of CANBXZ010000025.1, from coordinate 14,120 downwards.
TGACATCGAACATCGGCCCAATCTCCCGGCTGGGCTCAGGTGGGGCCAGGGCCGCGGATGGCGAAGGCCGGGGCGGTCAGCCGCGTCATGCCGAACTTGTCGAACAGCCGGTCGTAGGTGCCCTCGGCCTTCAGCGCCGTCAGCGCGGCGGCGGCGGCCTCGGCCACCGGCTTGCTGCGGAAGGCGAAGGTGATGTCGGTGCCGAACAGGCCGCTGAGCCAGATCTTGGCCACGCCGCGCGAAACGAATTCGCGCGCCGTCTCGTCGATGTTCAGTGCCGCTTCCAGTTGGCCGGCGCGCAACGCCGCCACCGTCTCGCTGGCGGTGGAGAAGGTGCGGATGTCGATCGCGCGCAGCCCGCGCGCCACCATCTCGGCATTCGCCTCGCGGCCCTTGCGTTCATTGTAGGTGGCGGTCTCGATGCCAACCACCCGGCCGGACAGGTCGTCGAACCTGGTGATGTTCAGCCGGCTGTCGGGCAGCGTGTACACGCTGATGGCCTGCTGCGCGTAGGGCACCATGTAGAACAGCCTGGAGCGTTCCTCGGTCCAGAACATCCCGGTGTTGATGGTGTCGAACCGGCCGGAGCGCAGGCCCGGGATCATCGGCGGGAAGTCCATCCGCATGAACACCGGCTCCAGGCACATCTTGCCGGCCATGGCGCGGGCCAGTTCCACGTTCAGCCCCTGCAGGTCGCCGCGGGCGTCGACGAATTGCTGCGGCGGCAGCGTCGGGTTGATGGACATGGTCCATTTGCCGGGCTCCAGCACTTCCCCGCGGGGGATGCTGCTGGTGCAGGATTGGGCCAGCGCCCCGCGGCCGAAGGGCAACAGGGCGGCGGAGCCGAGAAGAAGACGACGCGTCGGCATTGCTTGTTTCCCATTTCAAGGCGTTGCGACACCGGCCGAGGAGCCGGGCATTGGCATTGATGGAAGACAAGGGCCATTGCGATGCAAGGCGCGTGCCGGTCAGTCCCCCCGCCCGCGCCGCAGCAGCAGCGAGGCATGTTCGGCCGCGATCACCACCTCGTCGCGCTGGTTCCGCAACTCCAGCGCCTCCGTCACCACGCCCCGGTCGGGCTGGCTGCTGGGGCGGCAGGTCAGGAAGCGAAAGCGCAGGTGCAGTTCGTCGCCCGCCACCACCGGCACGCGGAAGCGTACCTTGTCCCAGCCGAGCGAGGCGATGGAACTGGTCTCGTAGAGCCGCAGCTCGGTCTTCAGCCCTTCCATCAGCGACAGGCCGAACAAGCCGTGCGCGATGACATCGGGAAACCCCCGCGAGCGGCTATGGGCCGCATCGGTGTGCAGCGGGTGGTGGTCGCGCGTCAGGGCGGCGAAGCGCGCGATCTCCTCGGCGGTCACCACATGCGGCCCGGCCCGCCATTCCTGGCCGACCACGATATCCTCCAGGTACAGGCTGGGGTCGTCGCTCATTGCTTGCCGCGTGGCCGGGGCGCGCGGGCGGCGAATTCAGCGTGCAGCCCCATCGGCCCTGGCCGGAACAGCCGGGCATCCATCAGCGCCAGGCTGTCACTGACCAGCGGGGCGAAGCCCATGCGGTCCAGCACATCCTCCCGCACCCGCACACCAGGCGCAACTTCCGTGAGCACAATGCCCGCGGTGGTGAGCTGAAACACGGCACGTTCGGTCACGAAGCTGACCTCCTGGCCCTTTGCCAGCGCCAGCGGCCCGCTGAAGCTTACCTGCTCCACCGCCGGCACGAATTTCCGCGTGCGGCCCTCGCGGTTCAGCCGCAGCCCTTCGGGCGTTACCGCCACGTCCAACCCGCCGCCGGTCAACGTGCCGCTGAACACCAGGCGGCGCGTGTTCTGGGTGATGTCGATGAAGCCGCCGGCGCCGGCGAAGCGGTTGCCGAAGCGCGTCACGTTCACATTGCCATGCGCATCCACTTCCGCGAAGGAAAGGAAGGCGCAGGACAGACCGCCGCCATCGTAGAAGTCGAATTGATAGCCCTGGTCGATGATGGCGCGCGGATTGACCGCGGTGCCGAATTCGCGGGCATGGCCGGGCACGCCACCAATGACGCCGGCTTCCACCGTCAGTGTGATGAGATCCTCGATACCTTCCTCCGCCGCCACGTTCGGGATCATGGCGGAGACCCCGACGCCGAGGTTGACCACATCGCCCGGGCACAGCTCGAACGCCGCGCGGCGCGCCATCACCCGGCGCTCGCTCATCGGGTCGGGGGCGATGGCGGAAACCGGCAGGCGTGTCTCGCCACTGCGGCTGGGCTCGTAGCTGGTGCCGAAGGTCTGCATCTGCTCCGGCTCCAGCACCAGGTGGTCGATCAGGAAGCCCGGCACCTTGACCATGTGCGGGTTCAGGCTGCCACGCCGCGCCAGCCGCTTCACCTGGCAGATGACGATGCCGCCGGCGTTGTGCACCGCCTGCGCGATGGAGAGGTCCTCGCGCGTCGTCGCCTCGTGCTCCATGCTGACATAGCCGTCCTCATCCGCCGTGGTGCCGCGGATCAGCGCCACGCGCGGCACGCCCGGCGTGCGATAGAACAGCCACTCGCGGCCTTGCAGCGTCAGCAGTTCCACCATGGGTTCGGTGGTGCGGGCGTTCATCATGCCGCCGCCCAGGCGCGGGTCCATGTAGGTCTGCAGGCCGACATGCGTCAGCACGCCCGGCTGGCCGGAAGCCATGGCCCGGCACAGCCCGGTCATCACCCCCTGCGGCAGGTTGTAGGCCTCGATGACATTGCCATCGATCAACTCCATGAACGGCACCTGCAACCCGTAGTGCCCGCCGATCACGCGCTTCACCATGCCGGGGTGGCGGAAGTGGCACATGCCATGTTCCGTGACGGCACCCACGCCGGTGATGTGGAACACGGTCAGGTCGCGCGGCCCTTTGCCGGCCAGGAAGCGCGCCTCCAGCGCCTCGATCACCGCCTCGGCCACGCCGGTGCCGCCATTGCCGCCGACGATGACGAAGTCCTCGTCACGCACCAGCGCGGCGGCCTCGGTGGCGGAGAGGAGGGAGGGCGCCATCTCAGCCCATCTCCTTCTCGACCTGGCGGGCGATGATCATGCGCTGGATCTGGTTGGTGCCCTCGTAGATCTGCGCCAGGCGCACGTCGCGGTACAGCCGCTCCACCCGGTAGGCGCGGGAATAGCCGTTGCCGCCATGGATCTGCAGCGCGTTGGAGACGTTGCGCGTGGCCATGTCGGTGGTGAACAGCTTGGCCTGCGCGGCTTCCTTCGCGATCGGCAGCCCGGCATCGTACAGCCGGCAGGCGTGGTGGATCAGCAGGCGCGAGGCGTCGATCTCGGTGGACATGTCCGCCAGCATGAACTGCACCGCCTGGTGGCCGATGATCGGGCCACCGAACTGCTTGCGCTGCCTGGCGTAGGAAACCGCGTCCTCGAACGCCGCACGCGCCATGCCTAGCGCCATGGCGGACATCAGCAGCCGGCTGAAGTTGAAGTTCGCCATCGCCATCTTGAAGGCGCCGTTCTCCGGCCCCACCACCGCATCGGCCGGCGCCCGCACGCCATCCAGCGTGATGCTGCAATCCGCCAGGCCGTGCATGCCCAGCAGTTCCTCGTTCTTGCCGCGCAGGATGCCCGGGGCCTTGCCGTCCAGCAGCAGGCAGGAAATCGCCCGATGCCCGCCCTCGGTGCCGGTGCGGGCGAAGACCATCAGCGCATCCACCACGCCGCCCAGCGTCACCCAGGCCTTGCTGCCCTCCAGCACCCAGCCCTCGGCATCCCGCCGCGCCGTGGTGCGCAGCCCGGCCACGTCGGAGCCATGCTCGGGTTCGGTCACGGCGGTGGCGGGAATGATCTCGCCGGCCAGGATGCCGGGGATCAGCTGCTGTTGCCGTTCATTGCCGTGCTGGTCGAGGAACAGCGCCGCCTCCACCGGAATGGCGAAGGCATTGCCGATGGCGCCGGAACAGCGCGCCAACTCCTCCATGGCGATGCAGGCGCCGATGGCGCCGAGGCCGGCGCCACCCGCCGCTTCCCGCAGCGCCACGCCGAACAGGCCGAGGCTGGCCATCTTCCGGTACAGGTCGCGGTCGAACACGTCCTCGGCGTCGATCGCGGCGGCGCGCGGCAGCACCTCGGCCTCGGCGAAGCGGCGGGTGGTGTCGCGCAGCGCGACCAGTTCCTCGGGCCAGAAGCGGTGCATCAGGCGGCCACCGCGTCGCTGGCCAGCACCCCGGCGTGGGCGACTTCATCCGGTTCGCGGTCGAGGAAGTACAGCGCCAGCGCCTTGGCCGGCACGCCATAGCCCGCGGCCAGCAGCGGCGTCAGCAGCGCCGCCGCCTGGCGCCGTTCCGCCACGCCGCGGCGGTAGGCGTGGATCTTGACGAACAGCCGCCGGGTTTCGCCCAGCACGCCGGCATGGGCGCAATGGCTGGCCGGCACCTCGATGAAATAGGCGGTGACGGTCTGCGGCCCGACCGCGAAGGCCGTGCACAGTGCCGCGGTGATGTCGCTCGCCACCGCCTGGCGAGCGGCTTCGGGCAGGGGCGGGGCGATGATCTCGATGAAGGGCATGTCAGGCTTCCACGGGCAGGCTGAGCGGGCGGCAGGACTGGCGCTGGATCAGCCGGGCGCCGATGCGGTATTCGCGCGCCGCGCCGGCGGGGCTGCCGCGTAGCCGGCGCAGCAGGCGGTCCACCGCCAATTCGGCCAGGGCCGCCGGGCCGTTGTCCACCACGCTGATGGCGGGGCGCTGCCAGGCCAGGCTGGGGCTGTCCTCGTAGCAGAGCACCGAGAGGTCGTCGGGGATGATGATGCCGCGCTCGGCCAGGCCGCGCAGCACGCCCAGCGTCGCTTCATGGTTGGCGACGAACAGCGCGGTCGGGCGGTCTGGCCGGTCCAGCAGCGCCTGGCAGCCGGCCAACCCTACTTCGGGGTGGTAGCGCCCGGCATGCACCAGGCTGGCATCGAAGCCCAGCCCGGCTTCCTGCAAGGCCCGCCGGTAGCCCGAAAGCCGTTCCCGGCCCGAGGTCGTCTCGGGCCGGCCGACAATCAGCCCGATGCGGCGATGGCCGAGTTCCAGCAAATGGCGGGTGCCCTCGAAGGCGCCCTCCGGGTCGGCGGCCAGCACCGTCTCCAACTCCACCGCCTCGTCGCGCCGGATCACGCAGGCCACCGGGGTGCCATTGCGTTCCAGCGCCGCCAGCCGGGCGCCATTCTGCCCGGTGGGGCAGATGATGAGGCCATCGGCGCGCTGGTCCATCAGCGTGGCGATGGTCTCGGCCTCCTGCTCCGGGTCGTCGGCGGTGATGCAGAGGATGACCTGGTAGCCCGCGGCCCGCAGCCGCTGCTGGGCGACTTCGGCCAAGACCCGGAAGGAAGCGTTTTCCAGGTTGTGCACCACCAGGCCGATCAACCGGGAGGACCGCGTCTTCAGCCCGCGCGCCAGGGTGTTGGGCCGGTAGCCAAGTTCGGTGGCCACCGCGCGCAGCCGGGCGGCGGTTACCTTGCTGGTCAGCCCGGCGCCGGCCAGGGCGCGGGAGGCGGTGCTGACCGAGACCTTGGCGGCGCGCGCGACGTCGCGGAGCGTGACCGGGTTGTGCATGACCGCAAGCATGGACTGCAATCGTTTGCGGTTGCAAGTGGAAGAAAATGGCATTCTTATGCCTGAGTTCGTTCCTGTCGCCCGGATTGGGGTGGCCTGTGGCCTGCAACCGTTTGTGGAAGCGCTGACGCATGGACATGACCGGCCTGGGCGGTATCTGGCCCGCCTCGCTGACCCCCTTCGCGCCGGGCGGCGCCATCGACCAGGCCGCGCTGCACCAGCATCTGGCCGACCTGGCCGCCACGCCCGGGGTGCGCGCGCTGGTGGTCAACGGCCATGCCGGAGAGGCCAGCGCGCTCGACGCCGCCGAGCGCCGCCTGGTGGTGCGGGTTGCCCGCCAGGTGGCCGCCGGGCGGGTGGCGGTGGTGGCGGGCGTCATCGCCGACGACACGCGCACCGCCTGCGCCCTGGCGCGGGACGCGGCGGCCGAGGGCGCCGACGCGATCCTGCTGTTCCCGCCGGCGCTGTTCGCCGCCGGCGCCAACATGCGGCCGGAGATGGCGCTGCATTTCGTCGCCGCCGTGGCCGCCGCCACGCCGCTGCCGATCGTGCTGTTCCAACTGTCGCGTGCGTCCGGCCTTGGCTTCGACACGCCCCTGCTGGCCCGGCTGTGCCGCGAGGTGCCGCGGATCGTGGCGGTGAAGGAAGGCAGCGACACGCCCGCGGCCTATGAGGACAACCTGCTGGCGATCCGCGCCTGCGGCCGCCCGGTGGCGGTGCTGACCACCAACAATACGTGGCTGCTGGAATCCCTGGTGCAGCAGCCGGATGGGATGCTCTCGGGCATCGGCAGCGTGGTGCCGGAGGTGCTGGCCGAGATGTTCGCCGCCGCCCAGCGCGGCGACTGGCCCGCCGCCCGCCGCGCCAATGACCGGCTGCGGCCGCTGACCCGCGCCTTCTACCGCGCCCCTGGCCTCGACATGCACAACCGCATGAAGACCGCCCTGCACCTGCTGGGCCGCCTGCCCCACCCCGCCCCGCGCCCGCCGCTGCTGCCGATCGAGCCGGCCGAGCGCGAGGCGATCCGCGCCGCCCTGGCCGAAGCCGGCCTGCTGCACGCCGTCGCGGCCTGAAAGGACACCAGATGAAGCCGTTCCGTGGCACCTACAGCGTCATCATCACGCCCTTCACCGCGGATGGCGCGCTGGACCTGCCGGCGCTGCGCCGCTTCGTCGATTGGCAGATCGAGCAAGGCATCCATGGCCTGATCCCGCTTGGCTCCACCGGTGAATTCCTGTCGCTGTCGGATGAGGAATTGGAAGCGGTGGCGGAGACGGTGATCCGCCAGGCCGCCGGCCGCGTGCCGGTGCTGATCGGCACCGGCGCCGAGGACACGCGCCAGGCGGTGCGCCTGAGCCGCCGCGCCGAACGGCTGGGCGCCGATGGGGTGATGATCATCCCGCCCTATTATTCCACCCCGACCGAGGACGAACTGTTCCACCACTACAGCACCATCTCGGACGCCATCGGCCTGCCGATCATGGTCTACAACAACCCGGCGACGGCGAATGTGGACCTGACCCCGCCGATTCTGGCCCGGCTGTCGCGGATTCCCAACTGCCGCTACGTCAAGGAAAGCACGCTGGAGGTGACGCGGGTGCGCGACATCATCCGGCTCTGCGGCGACCGCATGACGGTGTTCGGCGGCATCCTCGGCTTCGAGTCCTTCGTGGAGGGCGCGCAGGGCTGGGTGGCGGTGGCCTCCAACCTGGCGCCGGGGCCGCTGGCGCGGCTGTTCACCCTGGTGGCGGACGAGGAGCGCCTCAGTGAGGCACGGGCGCTGTACCTGCAGTACCTGCCGCTGATCGAGTTCGTCGGCGGGCATTGGTATGTCGCCGGCACCAAGGCGCTGCTGCGCCACATGGGCCTGCCGGTGGGCGGCCCGCGCCCGCCCCGCCTGCCGCTGCCGGCCGCGCCGGATGCCCGCGCCGAGGAAATTGTGCGGGCTTTGGGATTGCGCCTTCCAAGCTGAAGCGCGGGCGCGGCCGGCGCGATGCCGCTGTGTGCGGGGCCGAAGGGCCGCGCCCGGCCGCATGCCGCCGATCAGGCTCTGCGCCGCGGGATCGGCCTGAGATCCGACGCTGGTTGAGCGACCAGGCCGTACCGGCAGGGTGGATGCCGGGATGCCGTGGCGGCCCCGCTTCCGGTTGCCCAGGCGTATCGCCGCGGGCATCGGCCTCACCTGGCGAATGCTGGCGGCCAGCGCCGTCGGCCAGGGGATTTTGGCACGTGCCGGGCCGGGTGGAACGCGTGACGACGTGCTGTCAAGGCCAATCCGCGCGGTGAGCACTTAGGCGTTGCAGCCACGCGGGGTGGGAGTTAGGCTTCTCACGTTCTTGTGAAAAAAGTGTCGTGGCTGACACATCTGCACTCTTCATCAGTAAGCAAAGCAAACTTACCAAGCCAACGTCAGATTGTGGCCAAGAAAAGAAAAACAGATCACAAATTCAACATCGCGGTGTTGCAAGGTGTTGTTGCGTCGGGTCAGAAGCCGGCGTCGCAATGTGCATGTTGACCTGAAAGAGGGAAGAAATTGTCATGAGAAGCCCAAATACTCTCCGAGTATTCGGCACGGCCTTCGGGCTGTGCCTTACCGTCGCTCTCGGCGTGCTGCCAGGGCAGGCGCAAGCGCAATCCGCGGCCGGCGGCGCGGCGGCGGCGGGTGCGCCCAACCTCAGGGTGCAGAAATCCTGCAACGACGCCCCGAACCTCGGGCTGAACATGGTGACGTGCAGGGTTGACGTCGACAACCAACTCGGCACGGCCAATTCCGCCGGCCCGTCCAGCATTGTGGACCGCCCCGCCAGCAGCAACCCAGGCGTGACCTTCGCCGGGGTGGCCCAGGGCAGCACCTTCCAGTGCTCTACCCCGGCAGGCGGCTTGCCGGCCAACATCAACTGCAGCTTCCCGTCGGGTTTGACCTTCGGCAATCAGTCCGGCAATGGCGGGCCGGCCTTCCTCAACTTCGTCGTCCCGCCCGGTGCGACATTGCGTAACTGCGCCTCCGCCACCCAGGGCCCAGGCGCTCGGCCCGACAGCAACCCGGCCAACAACACCAACATCTGCACCAGCTTCACCCGGCCCCCGGGCGGCGGCGGTCGCCCTGTCGTCACCAAATCCTGCACCCCTGGCGCCAATCAGTCCCTCACCTGCACGATCACGGTGACGAACAACGGCACGGGTGCGATCCCGAGCGGAACCCAGGTTGTCGAGACGCTGAGTGGCGCGCCGGCCGGCACCGGCTTCACCGGCGCGGCTGGTCTGGCCTGTCCGCCCGCGACCATCTACGCGCAGCCGATCAACTGCACCACGACCAGCCCGATCGCGGGGAATGGCGGCACCGCGACCTTCACCTTCGCCTTCCGCGCGGCCGCCCACAGCCGCTTCCGCAACTGTGCCGCCCTGCGGACGGCCGCCGGCCTGGTGGAAGGCTGCACCGCCATCACCATGCCATGACGGCGAGGGCGCGGGCTGGGGAACCGGTCCGCGCCTGCTGTCCGCGCGCAAGCAGCACGCCGCGAGCATGCTCCGGCGACAACCCCAGTCCATTCAGATCATCGGCCTTGATGATGGAAAACGCGGAGCGACCAATGCCCGATCGACTCTCTGGTGCAGTATGCCGTTCGGCCTTGGCTGCCGTCGCCATGCTGCTGTCAGGTTGCGCGGAAACCCCGATGGGACCCCTGGTGCAGGTGATGCCGGCGGCCGGCAAGACCCTGGCGGCCTTCGAGGTGGACCTGGACCAGTGCAAGGCCTTTGCCGAGCGGATGACGAGAGGCCAGGCGGAAAGCGCCAACCATCGGGCAATCGGCGGTGCCTTGCTGAACACCGCGGTCGGGGCCGGGGGCGGCGCTTTGGTGGGCTGGACCGCCGGTGACTCGCTGACCGGTGCCGCCGCCTTCGGCGCCCCCGCGGCGGCCAGTGGCGCCACCGGCGCGTTGGGTGCCAGTTCCACCGCCCAGCCCGGCATTCAGTCCCAGTACGACAACGCCTATGCCCAGTGCATGTATGCCCGCGGCAATCAGGTCCAGGGCTATGCGCCCCAGGCCCCGACCGTCGAGCCGACCCCGGCCCCGCCGCCCGAGCGGCGCCGGGCGCGCTAAGGCGGATGATGCGCGCGCTCCGCCACCTCGCCCCGGTCCTGCTGGGATGCCTCGCCGGCGTCCCCGCGGCCTCGGCGCAAACCGGGGCGCCGACGATCCAAAGCGTGCAGACCGGGTGCTTCTACCGGCTCAGCCGAGCCAACAACGTGCTGGTGAAGCTGAGCGGGGTGTTGGCGGCCGATTACCGCTTCACCTTCGTCCTGGTCGGCAGCCAGCAGACGGTGCTGGACCGGACGCTGCCCAGGGTGAATGCCGGCGAGGAAGTTCCCTTCCAGCTGCCGACGGCCGGCACCTACCGCGTCACTGTCCGCTACATCACGCAGGCCCCCGGTGCCTTGCCGACCACCTCGGCGCCGTTCAGCGTATCGGCGGTGATGGTCGCGGCGGTGAATGGGCAACCGACCTGCCGGATGCGGCCTACCGCCGCCACCCCCGGCCCGGCGCAACAATGATGCTCGGCCAGCCCCCGTGCCCAAGGGGGCGCCCTGGCCAGCATGGGTTTGCCGCTTCGCCAAGGCCCCGAGCCGATGGCGCGCCGTGGCATCGTCCTCCCAACCCTGCCGATTGAAGGAGACGACTGCATGCCCCGATACATCTTGGCGCTTCTGGCGTTCCTTGCCGTGGTTGGTGCGGCTTCGGTTGCCGGCGCGGTGGATATCAAGTGCCACTGCTCCTGCCGCGATGCGGTCGGGACCTACAAGCGGTCCTGCTACAGCACCGACAGTTGCGACGTCTGCTGCGCCTACAGTTCGCAGGGCGGCGTCTCGACGCAGTTGCAAGGCGCGGCCCGCCGCGAGGAAGTGGAAAGCACGAACGGCCGCTTCAGCCCGATCGCCCCGTCCGGCGCCGGGGCGCGCCGATAGCGCCAAGGGGGCGTGGCCGCGGGCATGCTTGCCCTGACAGGCCGGCGACCGCCCTGCTGGCGTTTGCTTCGGGTCCCGCCCGCGGCGTCGTCCGATGCGGGACGCAGGCCGTCGACATGCAGGCCCCAGGCCAGCCCAGCCGCCGCACGGTTGGTGCCACGTGAATGGCGCCGCCGGCCCGTATCAACAACAAGCTGCAGGAGACCCGCATGATTTCCAGACGCCTTGGCTTCATGGCCGTCGCTGGTTCCGCCTTCGCTGGTCTGGCGGCTGCGACAAAGCGTGCCGTCGCTGCCGAGGGCAGGCTCGTCCAGGGCACCCCGATCGGCCTGGACCACGATCCCGGTGGCAACCTGGTGGCGGAAATGAAATCCGATGGCCATGGCGTGGCGACCTTCGACCGGCTGATACCAGGGAAATACCTGCTCTTCGTGCCCGACCTGTCGCGCTTCCAGGGCCCCATGGTGTTCAGCGTCAAGGTCAATGGCGGCCCGGCGCTCGTCTCGGCGCCGATGCGCCCGCGTGCCGGTCGTGCCTATGCGATGGATGCCAGCGGTCGCCGGCTGGTGCTGAGCATCGAGCGACAGAACGGCCGGATCGAGGCCTCGATCTTCGATCGCTGGGGCAACCTGTAGCACCGGTTGCGCATGGTCCGCCCCTCGACCGGCGCGGACCGCCGCATGCACCGCCGGCTTGTTGGCGGCTTGTCCGTTCCCTGGCTCAGATGCCGGGAAGCGCCCACCTCAACGAACCCGAACGAGAAGGAAGCTCAATGTCCAGTTTCTTCTTGCGGCAAGGCCGCACCCTGGGCGCCTGTGCCCTGCTTGGCCTGTTTGTGGCGCCCCTCGCCGGGCAGGCACAGATCAGCCCGGGCCCGCAGGGGCCGCTGGCGCGCCTGGCGCGCCTGCAGGTCCTCAACAATTGCGCGGATGCGCCGAACATTCAGGCGAACGCGGTGGCCTGTTCCGTGCAGGTCAACAATACCGGCACGGCCAATTCCACGAGCCCGTTGAGCCTGGCCATCGCCACGGCCGGCAGCAGCCCGACAGTCACCTACCAGGGCACGCAATACCCGACCTTCCCCTGCTCAACGCCAACGGGCGGGTTGCCGGCCACCATCTCCTGCAGCGCGCCGCTCTCGCTGACCACGGGCAACAATCCCGGGCATGGCGGCGGGGACACCATGGTCTTCATCGTGCCGCGGGGTGCCACGCTGCGGGCCTGCGCCATCGCGCATCATGGCGCTCCGCCCTTCGTTGCGCTGAACTCGTCGAGTTCGGTGTGCGCCGGCTTCACCCGGCCGGTCGGTCCGAGATAACCGGTTCGGCCTGACGGCCGGGCCGGCTGGCGGGCCAGCTCGCCAGGTGCATGCCAGGCGCGAACCGCAGGCCGTGGTTCGCGCCGTTTTCCTGCCGCCGCGTTCGGCGATGCGGCATGCCCGCGATACCTGGCACGCTGCTGAAAGCCAGCGATGCGCGGGCGGTTGTGCCGAGCCGTGCGGCGCCACCAGGAACACGACCCTGGGGGCTGCCGCATCGCAGCATTTTCGTGCTTGCCCTCTCTCCCCGGGTGGTGGTCCAAACTGCCGCGCATGCTTCAGCCTCGCCTTGCGCATGACCGGTTTCGCGATGCCGTGTCTGCCCCATCCTCGACATGACGCCGTTGCCGCCGGGGGGTGATCCCTGTGGCCAGGTTGCGGTGCTGGTGCTCGGCATGCATCGCAGTGGCACGTCTGCCCTGGCGCGCTTCATCGGCCAGGTCGGCGCGGCCTTGCCGCGGGAGCCGAACCCCGCCAGCGACGACAACCCCGAAGGCTACTGGGAACCGGCGGCGGTGGTGAGCCTGAACGACCGGCTGTTGCAGGCCGTCGGCAGTTCCTGGATCGACCTGCGACCGCTCGACCTGCAGAACCGGGATGCGGCGGCCCGCGAGGATTTCGAGGCGCAGCTCAGCGCCGCCATCCGGTACAATTTCGCCGACGCCTCCCGCTTCGTGCTGAAGGACCCGCGGATTTGCCGCATGGTGCCGCTGTACCGCGACCTGCTCCGGCGTGCCGGCACCGAGACGCGGGTGGTGCTGGTGCTGCGGGCGCCTGGCGAGGTGGCGCGTTCGCTTGCCGTGCGCAACCAGATCTCGCCGGCCTATGCCGGCTTGCTGTGGGCGAGCCATCTGATCGAGGCTGAACGCTCGACGCGCGACCTGCCTCGCCTGGTGATCGCCTTTGACGATGCCCTGCGGGATTGGCGCAGCACCGCCGAGCGACTGCGTGGCCTGCTTGGTGTTGCGGAAGCCGCGGCGGATGAGGCCGAGTTGGCGGCGTCGCTGCGGCCGGAACTGCGGCACCATGTCGGCGCGGACGCGGTGGGCTTCGACCCCGATGTCGCCGCGGCGCTCGATGCCCTCCATGCCGCCCTGCTCGGGCTGTGCGGCGACGACACCACCGCGGCGCATCGGCGGATCGATGCGGCGGCCGAGGCGGTACACGGCCTGGTGGCGGCGATGCGCGACGTGCTGGCCGCCGAATTCTGCTTCCAGCGCCTGACCTCGGCCTATGACACGGCGACGCCACTGGACCCGATGGTCGAGCGCCAGGCCTTCGTGGCCGCCATGCAGGCGGCACAGGCCGCCAGCCGGCTGGCCGCGCCTGCCCTGGTGGCGCAACGCGCGGCGGCAGGCACCGAGAAGGTCGGCGTGTTCCTCGCCGGGGTGCAGAAGGCGGGCACCACCAGCCTGTTCGGCTACCTTGCCGCGCACCCGCTGCTGGCCGCCCCGCGCGCGAAGGAGACGCATTTCTTCGATGACGAATCGCAGGACTGGCAGGCCCCGGACTACCGCCTGCTGGATGCCGGCTTCGGGGCCACCACGCCGGGCGCGATCCGCTTCGACGCCACGCCGATCTACAGCTTCTGGCCGCCGGCGATGGCGCGCATCCGGCGCTACAATCCCGCTGCCCGGCTGATCCTGCTGCTGCGCGACCCGATCGAGCGGGCCTATTCCCATTGGGCGATGGAATTCCGCCGTGGTGCCGAGACGCTGCCCTTTGCCGAGGCGATCCGCGAGGGCCGGCGGCGGCTGCCGGCCGCGGCCCCTCAGGCGCCGGCCTGGCGCGAGTTCAGCTATGTCGAGCGTGGCTTCTATGCCACGCAGGTGCAGCGGGCGCTGGCGCTTTTCCCGGCGCGACAACTGCTTTGCCTGGACGCCGAGGCGTTGCACCGGAACCCCGCCATTGGCCTGGAGCGCATTGCCGGCTTCCTCGGGCTGCCGGCCTTTCCGCCGCTGCCGACGCAGCGGGAGAATGCGGCGCCCCCCGGGCCCGGCCCGGCCGCGGCGGATGTCGCCCTGCTGCGCACGGCCTTCCTGCCCGAGGTTCGCGCGCTGGCCCGGCTGGGTGGGTTGCGGCTGGACCACTGGCTGACGCTGCGCCCGGATTAGAGCGTGATCGCCTGGGGTGGGATCACCGAAAGGCGTGAATCACGCGACACATCACCAACCCAGAGCATGATCGGCGCTTCAGTCAGCGCCGATCACGCTCTGGGTTGGGGCGGCCTGCCGCAGCCGGTGCTCCAGCGCTTCCACTGCCCGCAGCGTGGGGT
>CANBXZ010000024.1 GCA_947373495.1 Acetobacteraceae bacterium | reverse complement strand
GGCGGTGGTGCCCGGCATCCGCCTGGCCAACCCGGAACTGGCCACCCCGGAACTGGACCCGGAACTGGCGGACCAGGAGGCGGAGGAGCCCGAGGGTTAATTCGCCCCCGGGTCGTCCAGCACGTCGGGGTTGTTGCTCTCGGCCGAGGTCCGGCCGAGTTGGCCGCTGCGGTACTGGCTGTAGACGCTGCGCAGCCGGGCGTAGAAGTCCAGGCTGCCCTTGCGCAGTTCATCCAGCGTTTCGATGTTCTGCTCGCGCTCGTCCAGGCCACTCACCGCGCCACGGCCCAGATTGGCCGGGAAGGGCAGGAACCAGCTGATCGGGTTCAGGAAGCCGTTCGCCACCGTGCCGACGAAGTCGCGCGGGTTGGACGGGCCGAGGATGGGCACCATCAGGAAGGGGCCATCCGGCACCCCCCAGTGATACATCGTCTGGCCGAAATCCCGCTGCTGGCGCGGCGTGCTGGTCAGGTCGGTCGCCACGTCCCAGAAGCCCGCGCCACCCAGGGTGGAGTTGACCACGAAGCGCACGGCGATATCGCCGGCATCCTCCAGCCGGCCCTGCAGCACGTTGTTCACGAACACCGTCGGTTCCTCGATGTTCAGCAGGAAGTTGCGGATGCGGGTGCGCGGCCAGGGGCCCAGCACGTCGCGGTAGGCCACCGCGGCCGGGCGCAGCACCGCGTCATCCAGCGCCAGGTTGACGTCCAACACCTGCCGGTTCAGACCCTCGTAGGGGTCGGTCGGATCGGTCGGGGCAGCGTTGGCCGCGGGCTGGTCGGCGCCCGTCGCACACCCGGCCAGCAGGGTGAGCAGCAGCGCGGCGATGAGGGATGGGTTTCGGGGCATGCCTGGCGCGGGGTCCGTTCTGAACGTATCGAAGCCTAGCCGACAGTGGTGAACGAAGCGATGCGGAAACGCTGGGGTTGTTGCGGCCAGGGGGCATACCCGTGATGCTGCTGGCGATACTCGCGCTGTTGTGCGCCGGGCTGGCGCTGGCCGGGCTGGCTTCCGGCCTGCTGGCCGCCCGGGCGGTGCGCCGCTTCGCCGCCCAGCCCCGCCCCGGTGGGCCGGCGCTGCCCGCCACCATATTGAAGCCGCTGCATGGCGCGGCGCCGGGGTTGCAGGGCTGGCTGGAAGCCACGCTGCGCCAGGACCACGCCGCCCCGTTCCAGGTGCTGTTCGGCGTCGGCCAGGCCACCGACACCGCCCTGCCGGCCGCCCGCGCCGCCATCGCCGCCTGCCCGGCCGCCGATGCCCAACTGGTCCAGAACCCCACCCTGCACGGCGCCAACCGCAAGGTGGGCAACCTGATGAACCTGGAACCCCTGGTGCGGCACGGCGTGGTGGTGATCGCGGATGCCGACATGCGGGTGCCGCCGCACTGGCTCACCACCGTCACCGCCACGCTGGCGCAGCCGGGGGTGGGGCTGGTTACCTGCCTGTATCGCGGCGTGCCGGCGGTGCCGGGGCTTTGGGCGCGGCTGGCGGGCCTGGGCATCGACTGGCACTTCCTGCCCAATGCCATTCTGGGCGAAAGCCTGGGCAAGGCCCGCGGTTGCTACGGCGCCACCATGGCGCTGCGGGCGGAAACCCTGGCGGCGCTGGGCGGGCTGGCCAGCCTGAAGGACCTGCTGGCCGACGACCATGCCCTGGGCGAAGCGGTGCGCCGCCTGGGCCTTGGGGTGGCGGTGGCGCCGGTGGTGCCGGACCACATGATGGACGAAGCCAGCCTGGGCGCGCTGTTTTCGCATGAACTGCGCTGGTCGCGCACCGTGCGGCTGCTGAACCCGGCGGGCTATCTCGGCCTGGCGCTGACCCACCCCTTGCCCTGGGCGCTGGCCTGCTGGGCGCTGCACCCGGCCGGGCTGGCGGTGGTGCTGGCGGTGCTGGCCGGGCGCTGCTGGCTGGCCTGGTCGATCGACCAATTACTTTGCATATCGGCAACACGGGGCAGAATCCTGCTTCTCCCCCTGCGCGATTGCCTTTCCTTCGCTATATGGGCGTCTGGACTGGCTCGCGGCACGGTAACGTGGCAGGGCCGTCGCTATCGCATGCGCCGTGATGGCAGCATGACAGAAGCCTGATTTTCCAAGGGGTTCCTTGACGTGACGATGCGCACCCTCTTCCTCCAGGCCCCTTCCTTCGACGGGTTCGACGGCGGCGCCGGCTCTCGCTACCAGGCCAAGCGCGAGATCCGCAGCTACTGGTTCCCCACCTGGCTGGCCCAGCCGGCGGCGCTGATCGAGAATTCCAAGCTGGTGGACGCCCCGCCGCACAAGCAGACCCTGGCCGATGTCACCGGCATGGTGAAGGACTTCGACCTGGCGGTGCTGCACACCTCCACCCCCAGCTTCGCGTCCGACGTGAAGGTGGCGGAGGCGATGAAGGCGGCCAACCCGAACCTGAAGATCGGCATGATCGGCGCCAAGGTGGCGGTGCAGGCCCAGGAATCGCTGCGCGACGCGCCGGTGATCGACTTCGTCGCCCGCAATGAATTCGACTTCACCATCAAGGACGTGGCCGACGACGCCGCCTGGTCCAGCATCAAGGGCCTGTCCTACCGCAACAGCGAGGGCGTGATCGTCCACAATGCCGAGCGCCCGGTGCTGGAGAACATGGACCTGCTGCCGCCGGTCAGCCCGGTGTACAAGCGCGACCTGGACTGGAAGAAGTACTTCATCGGCTACCTGAAGCACCCCTACGTCTCGATCTATACCGGGCGTGGCTGCAAGAGCCGCTGCACCTTCTGCCTGTGGCCGCAGACCGTGGGCGGCCACAACTACCGCACCCGCTCGGTCGGCCATGTGATCGAGGAAGTGAAGTACATCCTCAAGGCCTTCCCCGAGATGAAGGAGCTGTTCTTCGACGACGACACCTTCACCGACAACCTGCCGCGCGCGGAAGCGATCGCCAAGGAACTCGGCAAGCTCGGCGTCACCTGGTCCTGCAATGCCAAGGCGAACGTGCCGTATGATTCGCTGAAGAAAATGAAGGATGGCGGGCTGCGCCTGCTGCTGGTGGGCTACGAGAGCGGCAACCAGCAGATCCTGCACAACATCAAGAAGGGCATGCGGATCGAGGTGGCGAAGCAGTTTACCAAGGACTGCCATGCGCTCGGCATCGCCATCCATGGCACCTTCATCCTGGGCCTGCCCGGCGAGACCACCGAGACGATCCAGGAAACCATCAAGTTCGCCATCGAGACCAACCCGCACACCATCCAGGTTTCGCTGGCGGCGCCCTACCCGGGCACCTTCCTGTGGGACCAGGCTTCGCGCGAAGGCTGGCTGGACACCGAGCACACCGAATACGTCGACGCGCACGGGGTGCAGATTGCCCCGCTGCACTACCCGCACCTGAGCCACACCGAAATCTTCACCAGCGTCGAAGAGTTCTACAAGAAGTTCTACTTCCGGGTGCCGAAGATCGCCTCGATCTGCGGTGAGATGGTGCGCGACCGCCAGATGCTGGTGCGCCGCCTGCGCGAGGGCGTGGAGTTCTTCCACTTCCTGCGCGACCGCAAGGCGGCCTGAAGCGGCACCGCCCTGCCCCGGCCATGGGGCGGGGCCTCGCGCCCGCCATGCAGCGCCTCATCTTCAACGCCGATGACCTCGGCCTGGCGCCGCAGGTCAACGCGGCGGTGGAACAGGCGCACCGCCAGGGTGTGCTGACCGCCGCCAGCCTGATGGTGGGCGAACCCGCCATGGCCGAGGGCGTGGCCGTGGCCCGCCGCAACCCCGGCCTGGCCGTGGGCCTGCACCTGACACTGACCGATGGCACCCCCACCCTGCCGCCGGAGCGCATTCCGGCCCTGGTGCAACCCAACGGCCGCTTCCGCGACGACATGGCCGGGCTGGGCCTGACCCTGGCGCTCAGCGCCGCCGCCCGCGCCCAGTTGCGGGCCGAGATCGCCGCGCAATTCGCCGCCTTCGCCGCCACCGGCCTGCGCTGCGACCACCTGAACGCCCACAAGCACTACCACCTGCACCCGGTCATCGCCGCCTACGCCTTCGCCGCGGCAGCGCGCCATGGGGTGAAGGCGGTGCGCATTCCCTGGGAACCGCCGGCGCTGATCCACGCCGTGGAGCCCGCCGCCGCCACCCAGCCGCGGGCGCTGCAACCCTTCACCTGGCTGCTGCGCCGGCTGGCCGCGCGCCATGGGCTGCGCGCGCCGGACCGGGTGGTGGGGCTGGCCTGGTCCGGCGCCTTCACCGCCGAACGCCTGGCCGCGGTGCTGCCGCACATCCCGCCCGGCATCACCGAGATCTACCTGCACCCGGCCACCACCGGCGGCTTTGCCGGCCAGGCGCCGGGCTATCGGTATGCCGAGGAACTGGCCGCGCTGCTGGCACCGCAGGTGCGGCTGGCGCTCGGCAATACCCCCGTCGCCGGCTATACCGCCGCGCTGACATGACCTGTTCCGCATGAACCGCATCGGCATTGTCCTGGCGCTGGCCGGCATGGGTGGCGCGCTGCTGCTGCTGGCGCAGCAGGACCTGGGCGAGGTACTGGGCCTGCTGGCCAGCGCCGGCTTCGGCCTGGTGCTGGCCGGGCTGGCGCATGCGCTGCCCATGGCGCTGAACGCCGAGGCCTGGCGCGTGCTGCTGCCCGGCCGCAAGCGCCCCTCCCTGGCGGCGATGACCGCCAATGTGTGGATCCGCGAAAGCATCAACGGCCTGCTGCCGGTGGCGCGCATCGGCGGCGAGGTGGCGAGCTACCGGCTGCTGCGCGGCGAGGGCGTCGGCCCGGCCCCGGCCGCCGCCAGCCTGATGGTGGACATGGCGATCGGCATCCTCAGTCAATTGGCCTTCGCCCTGCTCGGGCTGGCGCTGTTGGCCGGGCATGGCGGCGCGGTGGGCTGGCAAGGCCTGGCGCTGGGCATGCTGGGCGGGCTGGCCCTGGCCGGCGGCTTCATCCTGGCGCAACGCGCCAACCTGTTGACGCGCGTGGCCGGGGCGCTGAATGCCGTGGCCGCCGGGCGCTTCCATGGCCTGACCGCGCATTCGCGGAAGATCGACCGCATGGCGCGGCGGCTCTGGCAATGCCGTGCCGCCATCGGGTTGTGCTTTGGCTGGCAGTTGGCCGGCTGGGTCGCCGGGGCGCTGGAGATCTGGCTGGCGCTGTATTTCCTCGGCCATCCGGTCTCCCCGGCCACCGCGCTGGCGATCGAGGCGCTGATCCAGGCGCTGAGCAGCGCCGCCTTCCTGGTGCCGGGGGCGCTGGGCCTGCAGGAAGCCGGCTTCCTCGGGCTGGGGCTGCTGGTGGGGCTGCCGGCGGAAGCCGGGGCGGCGCTGGCCATCGCCCGGCGCATTCGCGACCTGGCGGTGTTCCTGCCCGGGCTGGCGGCCTGGGTCTGGGCGGAAAAGCGCCTGGCGCTGTAGCGCCGCCCTGCGGTTACCGCGCCGGGCGGATCTGCCCTGGCGTCTGAGCGTTGCCGGTGGAATCACCGAAAGGGGTGAATCGGGCGCCGATCACGCTCCAGGGTCTGTCAGACGCTTACGTGAGCATCTGACAGACCCTAGGCTGGGGCATGATCCTGCGCCGCACCCTGCTGCTCGCCCCGCTCGCCACGCCCGCCCTGGCGCAGCCCCTGTTCAGCCGCCCGATCCGCATCGTCATCCCGGTGGTGGCCGGCGGCGGGGTGGATGCGGCAGTGAGGACAATCTCGCCGCGACTTTCGGCCGAACTCGGCCAGCCGGTGGTGCTGGACAATCGCCCCGGGGGCGCCGGCGTGCTGGCGGCGGAAATCGTCGCCCGCAGCGCGCCGGACGGCCACACCCTGCTGCTGGGCACGGTGGGGGTGATGGCGGTGAACCCGACGCTGTTCCGCAACCTCAGCGCCGACCCGGTGCGCGACTTCGCCCCGATCAGCCAATTGGTCAACGTGACCAACCTGCTGGCGGTGCCGACCGACCGGCCGTTCCGCACCGTGGCCGAATTGCTGGCCGCGCTGCGCGCCGCGCCGGGGCGGCTGAGCTATGGCTCGGCCGGTATCGGTGCCGCCGGCCACCTGGCCGGGGCGCTGCTGGACCACCTGGCGGGCACCGAGGCGGTGCACATTCCCTATCGCGGCGGCGGGCAGCTGATCACGGACCTGATCTCGGGCAAGATCGACTACGCCTTCGCCACCGCTGCCACGGTGATGCCGCATGTGGAAGGCGGCCGGCTGCGGGCGGTGGCGGTGCCCACGGTGGAACGCTCCCGCCTGCTGCCCAACGTGCCCACCATGACCGAGGCCGGGGTGCCGGGCTACGCCATCAACAACTGGTACGGGCTGGTTGCGCCCAAGGCCACCCCTGGCCCGGTTATTGCTGCGCTGAACCGCGCCTGCCGTCTGGCGCTGGAGGATGCGGGGAACGTGGACAAGCTTGCCCATCATGCGCTGGAACCGGCGCCGACCAGCCCGGAGGAATTCGGCCGTTTCGTCGTGGCCGAGATCGCCCGCTACGCCACCATCATCCGCGCCGCCGGGATAACCGGCGAATGATCGCCCGGCGCGGGCTGCTGGCGGGGCTGGCCCTGCCCGCATTGGCCCCGGTGCAAGGCCATGGCCAGGGGTTGAACCAGGGCGAGTGGCCGCAGCGGCCGATCCGCATCGTCATTCCCTTCGCCCCCGGCGGTTCCTCCGACATTGCCGCCCGGCTGGTGGTGCCGCGGCTTTCGGCGCTGCTGGGGCAGAATATCCTGATCGAAAATCGCGGCGGCGCCGGTGGCAACATCGCCGCCGAGACCGTGGCCCGCGCCCCGGCCGATGGCTACACGCTGTTCCAGGGCAATATCGGCACGCTGGCGGTGAACCCCACGCTGTACCGCTCCCTGCCGGTGGACATGGAACGCGACTTCGCCCCGGTGTCGCACCTGATGTCGGTGTACTACGTGCTGGTGGCGCCGATGGACCGGCCCTGGCACAGCGTGGCGCAGTTGATCGCGGCGGCGAAGGCGCGGCCGGAAACGCTTTCCGCCGGCAACAGTGGCGTCGGCAGCATGGGGCATCTTTCCTCCGTGCTGCTGGACCACCTGGCCGGGGTGAAGACCGTGCCGGTGCCCTATCGCGGCGGCAACCCGCTGGCCAATGATGTACTGGCCGGCAAGCTGGACTTCGCCTTCTCCACCGTGCCGACCGTGCTTTCGTTGATCGAGGCCGGCCGGGTGCGCGCGCTGGCCGTGGCCACCGCCGCCCGCAGCGCCCTGATGCCCAACCTGCCCACCATGATCGAAGCCGGGGTGCCGGGGTTCGAGGTGCCGAACTGGGATGGCTGGCTGGCCCCGCGCGGCACGCCGCCGGCGGTCATCGCCCGGCTCAATGCGGCGCTGCGCCAGGTGCTGACGGAGCCGGAAGTTGCCGCCGAATACAGCAAGCGCGGCATGGAACCGCTGCCCAGCAGCCCGGAACAGCTGCGCGCCGAGATCAGCCAGCGCATCGCGCAATTCGCGCCGATCGTCCGCGCCACGGGAGCGACGCCGGATTAGCGCGAGATCGCCGCTACAACTGCGCCAGCCGGCCACCATCCACCGCCAGCCCGGCCCCGGTGATGAAGCGGGCGTCGTCGCTGGCCAAAAAGGCGATGGCGGCGGCGATGTCGGCGGGCTGGCCGACATCGGCCGCATCCAGCTTCTCGGCGCCGGAAGCCAGGTTGGGGTTCTCCCGCAGCATCGGGGTTTCCACCGCGCCGGGCAGCACCGCATTGGCGCGGATGCCACGCGCCTTGCCCTCGATGGCGGCGGAACGCGTCAGCGACAGCAGCGCCGCCTTGGCCGCGGCATAGGGCGCCACCAGCGGCGTGGTCATGGCGGCGTGCACGCTGGCCACGTTCACGATGGCACCGCCCGGCGCCATGTGCAGGAAGGCCTGGCGGGTGAAGTGCACCGCGCCCATCAGGTCCACGCCCAGCACCTGCTGCCAGTCCGCGCCGGTATAGTCCGCCAGCGGCTTGAACAGCATGATGCCGGCATTGTTCACCACCACGTCCAGCCGGCCATGCCGCGCCAGCACGGCGGCGACGAAGCCGGCCACCTGGGCTTCGTCGGCCACGTCGCAGGGCGGGTCGCCATGGCGCTCGGCGGAGACCGCCACCGCGCCCTCGGCGGCGAAGCGGGCCAGGGTCGCGGCGCCGATGCCGCCGGCGCCGCCGGTGACCACCACCACCTTGCCGGCGAAGCGTTGCATCATGCGGTTTCCTGTCGTGGCAAGGGCTGCACCGGAACCTGCAGCACCAGGCTCTGCGCCGGCAAGACGTCCCGCCAATCGGCGATGAGCTTGCGATAGGCCAGGCCGACGCGGCGCGGCTTGCGGTTCAGGTCATAGAGGCCCAGCGGATTGGCGCGGTTGTTCTGCTCGCGCAGCGCGGTGTCCCAGTCCACCTGGTCCACCAGGCTGTACCAGGTGAAGCCCACCACCGGCACGCCGTCATTGCGCACCCGCAGCACGTTGGCCCATTGCTTCCATAGCCATTGGCAGGCTTCCAGGCCGGTCTCGGCTTCCTTCAGGTTGGTCTCGGTGTGCATCACCGGCAGGCGATAGCGTTCATAGTATTGCCGGGTGATGGTGGCGTAGCCGAAGATCTCGCCGGAAGGGCGGGTACGGCCATCCGGCGCCACCAGGTGTTCGTTGGTGATGTAGTAGTCGTTGCCCATGACGCACCAGCGCTTCAGCCGATGGTTGAGGAAGAACTGGTATTCCTCCCGCGTCATGCCGTTGCCCAGCAGGTATTCGTACATGTCCGAATCCACCCGCCGGCCATAGTTCAGGTCCAGCGAGAGGAAGCGTTCGGCGTTCATCACCTCGGCCGGGCCGATGGCGGCGGGGCTGTCGGCGTGGAAGTATTCCGATGATTCGCTCTGGATGAAGATCGCGTCCGGCCGCACGTCCAGAATGGCTTCCATGGCCAGCACGTTGGCCTTCACCACGTGCTTCAGCGCGGTGACGAAGCCGCGGTCGCTTTGCAGCATCTCGTTCCACCAGCCGTAGCGGGCGGAAAACAGCGCGGTGACGTACATCTCGTTCACCGGGGTATAAAGCTGCACCCACGGAAAGCGCTGGGCAAAGGCGCGGGCATAGTCGGCGAACAAGGTGGGGAAATCCGGGTTCTGGAAATCCCCCAGCCAGTCCGGCAGGCCGAAATGGCACAAATCCACGATCGGCGTGATGCCGAGCCGCAGCAATTCGGCGAAGGTTTCATCGGCGAAGGCCCAGTCGTAGCGGCCGGCGCCCAGCATGGTGCGATGCAGCGGCGGGCCATAGCGCAGGAAGTTGCAGCCAACCTCCTGCACCAGGGCGAAATCCTCGCGCCAGCGTTCGTAATGGCCGCATTCGGCCAATTCGTCCCGCCGCACGCCACCGGCGATCCTCGGGTTGCTGTTCTCGATACCGGTGGCGAACATGAAATAGACCATGATGCCACCGGCAACGCAGCGTGCGCCGTGGGGTTCAGGGCGCCAGGTGGCGTGGTACCTGCACCGTCAGCGCCAGCAGCCGGAAGCTCTGGGTCTTGCCGTGGCCATCCAGGTTCAGGCTGGCGTTGACGCCGCCTTCCAGCACGTCATCCACCACGAAGTTGAAGGCGTGCAGCAAGGGCAGGTCGTAGCGCCGGCAGCGGGTGGCACCGCGATGCGCGAACAGCGCCAGCACCCGCGCCTCGGTCACCTGCTCGGCCAGGATGGGGTACAGTTCCGGCCGGTACGGGATCAGGGAGAGGTTGGCACGGTTGCCCTTGTCCCCGGCGCGGCTGTGCGCCAGGTCGTACAGCGGAAGTTCGACAAGGTCGGTCATGCTGCCCTCCGGTCGCCGGAGGGCTCGGCCTGGAGGCGTGAATCGGTGGGGTTCATGCTGCGATCTCCGCGGCGGTGCGGGTGGTGATGCTGGTGGGCACGCGTTCGCGCAGCACCAGGTAGCTGCGGGTGAGGATGCGCGGGGTGACCCGCCAGCGCGCCCCGCCGGTGCCCGCCGTGCCGCAGCACAGCAGCGCCAGCACTTCCCGCGCCGCCTGGTCCACATCGTCCCGCGTGGCGCCCTCGGCGGCCAGGCGGATGCGGATGTCGGGCGGCTCCGGCCCCTCATAGGCCCGCCACAGCGCGCCATCGTCGCTGTCGTGCACACTGGCCACGCCGATCAGGTCCACCCGGGCGCGCACCGGCAGGCCGCGCAGCTTCAGGCGGGCCAGCAGCACATCCGCGGTGGCCTTGGCGCGGGCCAGGGCGTTCGGGCCGGCGACGGAAACCTCGCCCTCGCCGAGCCAACTGCCCTCGAAGCTGGCGGTCACCTTCAGGCTTTCCGGCGCCGGCAGCCCCTTCAGCCCATGGATCGCCACCCGGTCCTGGCCGACCTGTTCCAGGTGACAGCCGGAAATGTCCAGCACCACGTCCGGGGTGATGTAGTGCGCCGGGTCGTGCAGCTCATACAGCAGCTGTTCCTTGATGGTGCGCAGGTCCACCAGGCCGCCGGTATCCGCTGCCTTGGTGATGATGAGGCCGCCATCGCGCGTCACCTCGGCGATGGGGAAGCCGATATTGGCCGGGTCTGGAATATCCTTGCGGCCGGGGTCCCAGAACACGCCGCCGGTCACCTGGCTGCCGCATTCCAGCAGATGGCCGCAGGCGGCGCCCACCGCCAGCTTCTGCCAGTCATCCAGGCTCCAGCCGAAATGGTGCACCAGCGGCGCGATGGCCAGCGCCGGGTCGCTGGTGCGGCCGGCCACCACCACGTCGGCGCCCGCCTTCAGCGCCGCCACCAGCGGTTCGGCACCGATATAGGCATTGGCGGCAATCAGCCGGGCGCTGCGGGTGTCGATGCTGCCATCGGCCTCATGTACCGGCAGCTGGTCCAGCGCGATGCTGGCCATGACGTCGTCGCCCGCCACCACGGCGATCTTCAACTGCGGCAAGCCGAGGCGCAGCGCCAGCCGGGCGATGCAGCGGGCGGCGGCCGGCGGGTTGGCGGCGCCGAAATTGCCCAGGATGGGAATGCGGTGGTGGAAGCAGTCGGCCAGCACCGGGGCCAGCAGGCGTTCCAGCATCGGCTCGAAGCCGGCTTCCGGGTTGGCGCGGCGTTCCAGCTGCGCCAGGGCCACGGTGCGTTCGCCCAAAACCTCGAAGAACAGCGCCGCCGGCAGGCCGCGCTGGATCAGGGTTCGCACCACAGGGATGGGCGCGTCCACCCGGTCCCCGGAAAAGCCGGCGCCATTGCCGACCAGGAAGATGTCGCTCATCGGTTGCTCAGGGTCCTTTGCACGGCATCGCGCCAGCCGGCGTGTTTGCGCTCGGCCTCGCTTCGCGCCATTTGCGGTTGGAAGCGGCGGTCCAGCCGCCAATGCGTCGCGCCGGAGGCGCGCGGAATATCGCCGGCCTGGTCGGGCCCCGGCAGCAGCCCGGCCTGCAGCCCCGCCAGCCAGGCGGCGCCGAGCGCGGTGGTTTCCATCACCGTCGGCCGGTCCACCGGGGCGCCCAGCAGGTCGGCCAGGAACTGCATGGTGAAGTCGCTGGCGGTCATGCCGCCATCCACCCGCAGCACGGTCTCCCCCATGCCGGGCCAGTCGGCCCGCATGGCGTCCAGCAGGTCTTTCGTCTGGTAGGCCACGGCTTCCAGCGCGGCGCGGGCCAGTTCGGCGCGGCCGGCATTTCGTGTCAGGCCGAAGATGGCGCCGCGCGCCGCGGCGTCCCACCACGGCGCGCCCAGGCCAACGAAGCCCGGCACCAGGTACACGCTTTGCGCCGGGTCGGCCTGTGCCGCCAGCGCCCCGGCCTCGCTGGCCGTGGCGATGATGCCCAAGCCATCCCGCAGCCACTGCACCGCGGCGCCGGCGACGAAGATGGCGCCTTCCAGCGCATAGGTGCGGCGGCCGCCCAGTTGCCAGGCCAGGGTGGTCAGCAGGCGGTTCTGCGAAAACACCGGCTCGGCGCCGGTATTCAACAAGGCAAAGCAGCCGGTGCCGTAGGTGGATTTCAGCATGCCCGGGGCGAAGCAGGCCTGGCCCAGCGTGGCGGCGTGCTGGTCCCCGGCCATGCCGCGAAGGGCGATGCGGCCGCCCAGCAGGGTGGTTTCCCCGAAATCGGCGGCGCAGTCCCGCACCTCCGGCAGGATGGCGCGCGGAATGTTGAACAGCCGCAGCAGGTCCGCGTCCCATTCGCCGCTGACGATATCGAACAGCATGGTCCGCGCCGCATTGGTGGCATCGGTCGCATGCACCGCGCCGCCGGTCAGCCGCCACAGCAGGAAGCTGTCGATGGTGCCGAAGGCCAACTCCCCGCGTTCCGCCCGGGCGCGGGCGCCGGCCACGTTGTCCAGCAGCCAGGCCAGCTTGGTGGCGCTGAAATAGGGGTCCAGCAGCAAGCCGGTCCGGGCGTTCACCAGCGCCTCATGCCCGGCCGCGCGCAGGCTGGCGCAGGCATCGGCGGTGCGGCGGTCCTGCCAGACAATGGCGCGGTGCACCGCGCGGCCGGTGGCACGGTCCCACACCACCACCGTCTCGCGCTGGTTGGTGATGCCGATGCCGGCGATATCGGCCGGCGCCACCCCGGCCATGGCTTGGCGCAATACCGCCAGGCTATCGCGGAAGATGTCCTCCGGCTCGTGCTCCACCCAGCCGGGGGCGGGGTAGTGCTGGGCCAGTTCGCGCTGGGCGGTGGCGCGCGGCGCCAGCTCCGCCCCGAACAGGATGGCGCGGGTGGAGGTTGTGCCCTGGTCCAGCGCCAGCAGCATCTTGCCTTGGACGTTCATGGCGCCAGCTTATACCAGCGGCCATATGCTGTGACCGCTGGTATTGCTGCTGCGTGCCCTCAATCGCCGGGCGAGCCGCCTGCCCGGCCCTTGGCTGCCCGGCCCTTGGCGGCCTCGGCCCGAGGCAAGCCCTGGTGCCGTTGGTATTTCATCCGGGTGGCAGCCATGCCACCTTCCTCACTCGTCCCGTAGCCGGAACCCCGCCCATGCCCGTGATCAACCGCATTGCCGAATACACCCCGGAAATGACCGGCTGGCGGCGCGACCTGCACCAGCACCCGGAACTCGGCTTCCAGGAACAGCGCACCAGCGATTTCGTCGCCGCCAAGCTGGCCGAATGGGGCATCGAGGTGCATCGCGGCATCGCCGGCACCGGGCTGGTGGGGGTGCTGAAGGGCCAGCCGGGCAGCCGCAGCATCGGCCTGCGCGCCGACATGGACGCCCTGGCGATGACCGAGGCGAACGATTTCGGCCATGCCAGCAGGAACCCCGGCCGCATGCATGCCTGCGGGCATGATGGCCACACCGCCACCCTGCTGGGCGCCGCCAAGTACCTGGCGGAAACCCGCAACTTCGCCGGCACGGTGAACTTGATCTTCCAGCCGGCGGAAGAAGGCGGCGGCGGCGGCCGGGTGATGGTGGAGGAAGGGCTGTTCGACCGTTTCCCCTGCGACGCGGTCTACGGCATCCACAATGCGCCGGACCTGCCGCTGGGCCAGGCCGCGGTGGTGGATGGCACGCTGCTGGCGGCCTCGGACCGGCTCTACATCACCATCAAGGGCTATGGCGGCCACGCCGCCAAGCCGCACCAGGCCATCGACCCCATCCTGGTGGGCGCGCATGTGATGGTGGCGTTGCAGAGCATCGTCTCCCGCCGCACCGACCCGATCGATTCCGCGGTCATCAGCATCTGCCAGTTCCATGGCGGCAGCGCCGACAACGTGATCCCGGCCGAGGTGGAACTGCGCGGCACCGTGCGCACCCTGCTGCCCGGCACCCGCGACCTGATGGAAAAGCTGATCGCCCAGGTGACGGAAGCCACCTGCCTGGCGCATGGCGCCACGGCGGAAGTGCGCTACGTGCGGATGTACCCGCCCTGCATCAACCACACGGCACAGACCGAACGCGCCGCCCTGGCCGCCGCCAAGGTGCTGGGCGAGCACGGGGTGAAGCGGGACGTGCCGCCGATCATGGGCGGGGAGGACTTCTCCTTCATGCTGCTGGCCCGCCCCGGCTGCTTCGTGATGATGGGCCAGGCCGGGCCGGACAAGGGCGCGGTGCCGGTGCACCACCCGCGCTACGACTTCAACGACGACATGCTGCCGGTGGGCGCCAGCTATTTTGCCAGTTTGGTCGAACAGGAACTGGCGCGGGCGTAGCCGCGTGGGCCTGCAGGCCGACCTGCTGATCGACCGGCAACGGCTGAAGCGCCACCTGACGCTGTGGCGCGGCGGTGCCCTGCTGGCGGTGGTGGCGCTGCTGGCGGCGCTGTTCGGCGGCCTGGGTGGCTTTGACGGGCGCTTTGTTGGGCGCTCTGGCGGCCATGTCGCCCGGGTGGAATTGCGCGGCTTCATCAGCGACGACCACAAGCTGAACCAGGCGCTGGACCGGCTGCGGCGGGATGACACCGTGCGCGCCGTGCTGGTGGCCATCGACAGCCCGGGCGGCAGCGTGGGCGGCGGTGAGGCGCTGTTCGCCGCCCTGGCCGCGATCCGGGCGGTCAAGCCGGTGGTGGCGGTGATGGGCGGCACCGCGGCCTCTGCCGCCTATATGGCCGCGCTGCCGACCGACCGGATCTTCGCGCGGGAGATGAGCATCACCGGCTCGATCGGCGTGCTGCTGCAATCGGTCGAGGCGTCCGAGTTGCTGGCCCGGCTGGGGGTGCGCGGGGAAGCCCTGGTGTCCGGCGCGCTGAAGGACCAGCCCAGCCTGTTCCACCCGCTTTCCGCCGAGGCCCGCGCGGTGCTGCAGGGCGTCATCACCGACCTGCACGACCAGTTCGTGCGCAAGGTGGCCACCGCCCGCCGCCTGCCCGAGGACGTGGTGCGGCCGCTGGCGGATGGCCGGGTGTTTTCCGGCCGCCAGGCGCTGGCGCTGGGGCTGGTGGACGCGATCGGCGGCGAGGCCGAGGCGCGGGCCTGGCTGGCGGCGGAGAAGGGCATTGCCGAGACCCTGCCGGTGCGCAGCGTGGAAACCCGCGGCCGAATTGAACGGCTGCTGCAATCTTCCGCCACAACCCTGGCAAAAACTGTTGTTTCTGAATGGCTTGGCGTTGACGGCTTCCGCCTGCTCTGGCAACCTTGAGCGAACCCAAGGACGTTCCCGGCTTATTGCCATGACGAAAAGCGAACTCATCGCGCAGTTGGCGCAGGAAAATCCCCACCTGCGCCAGCCTGACATCGAAGCCATTGTGGCGACGATCTTCGACGAGATCATCGCCGCCCTGGCGCGTGGCGACCGGGTGGAACTCCGCGGCTTTGGTGCGTTTTCAGCCAAGCAGCGGGACGCCCGCACCGGCCGCAACCCGCGCACCGGCGCGGCGGTGGCAGTGGATGGCAAGGCAGTGCCGTATTTCAAGCCGGGCAAGGAATTGCGCGAAAGGGTCAATGGCGGCGCGCCGCAGCCCACCCGCGCCACACCGAAGGAAACCGCCAGGCCGGCCGTCAGGGCCGGGGCCAAGGTGGCATGAGCTGGCGCCTGGTCCTGCTGGCGCCGGTTGCTCTCCTCCTCGTCCTGTTCGGTCTGTCCAATCGCCACATGGTTGCGCTGAAGCTCTGGCCATTCGACCTGGAGTGGGATGCGCCGCTGGCGGTGGCGGTGCTGGTGGCCGCCGGGCTGGCCTTCCTGCTCGGCGCCGCCATTGCCTGGGCGTCTTCCCTGCCGTATCGCCGGCGCGCCCGGCGGATGGAAGAAGCCGCCCGGCTGCTTGAAGCCGAACTGGCGGAGCTGAAGGGCAAGCTCTCGCAACCGGTCGTTCCCCTGCCGCCCACGGTGCGTTGACATGCTTGCTCGTCCTGCCCTGCCCGCCGCCCGGCTGATCGCCGCGCTGGATACCCCGGACCTGAGCCGGGCCGAAGCCTGGGCCGCCGCCCTGGCGCCGCATGTCGGCGTGCTGAAGGTGGGGCTGGAATTGTTCACCGCGCTGGGGCCGGACACGGTGCGCCGCATCGGCGCGCATGGCCCGGTGTTCCTCGACCTCAAGCTGCACGACATTCCCAACACCGTGGCCGGCGCGGTGCGCAGCCTGCTGCCGCTGCGCCCGGCCATGCTGACGCTGCACGCTTCCGGCGGCGCGCCGATGATCGCCGCTGCCCGCGCCGCCGCCGAACAGGCCGGCGCCGAGCGCCCGGTGCTGCTGGCGGTGACGGTGCTGACCAGCATCGACGCCGCCACCCTGGCCAGCACCGGCGTGCCCGACAGCCCGGCCGAGCAGGTGGTGCGGCTGGCCCGGCTGGCCATGGCCGCCGGCGCCGATGGCCTGGTGTGCTCGCCGCATGAGGTGGCGCCGATCCGCGCCGCGCTGGGTGCCGGCCCGATGCTGGTGGTGCCCGGCGTGCGCCCGGCCGGCAGCGCGGTGGGCGACCAGGCCCGCGTCGCCACCCCGCGTGAGGCGGTAGGCCATGGCGCTGACTGGATCGTGCTGGGCCGGCCGCTGACCCAGGCCGCCGACCCCGCCGCCGCCGCCCGGGCCATTGCCGCGGACCTGGCGTGAACCAGGTCAAGATCTGCGGGCTGAACGACGCCGCCGGCTTCGACGCGGCGGTGGCCGCCGGGGCCGACATGGTGGGCTTCGTGTTCTACCCGCCCTCGCCCCGCGCCGTAACGCCGGCCCAGGCCGCCGCGCTTTCGGCCCGCCACCCGGGTGGCCCGCTGCGGGTTGGCCTGCTGGTGGACGCCACGGATGCGGAAATTGCCGACATCCTGGCAGTGGTGCCGCTCGACATCCTGCAACTGCACGGCGCCGAAACCCCGGCCCGCGCCGCCGCCATTCGCCAGCGCTTCGGCCTGCCGGTGATGAAGGCGCTGGGCATTGCCGAGGCCGCCGACCTGGCGGCCGTGGCAGCCTATGCGCCGGTGGTGGACCGGCTGCTGCTGGACGCCAAGCCGCCGCCGGGCGCCAGCCTGCCGGGCGGCAACGCCGCCAGCTTCGACTGGACGCTGCTGGCCAACCACCGCATCCCGCTGCCCTGGCTGCTGGCCGGCGGGCTGACCGTGGCCAATGTCGGCGATGCGCTGGCCCAGGCCGGCGCTTCCGGCGTCGATGTCTCCTCCGGCGTGGAACGCGCCCGTGGGGTCAAGGACCCGGCGCTGGTCGCCGCCTTCGTCCAGGCCGCCCGGCGCGGCTGAACCGTCACCTCCCGCGGCACCATCCGGGGCGGTCGTACCGAATGCCGCAAGGGCGGCCCACCCGGCGTTTGAAGTTGTATCCCCACCCGCGGCTGGCAGCATGTTCCGGCTGCCGGCAGGGGCGTTTACCCCGGCCACGCGCTGGCCCCACGCGCTGGCTGGGCGGTGATTGTCGTGCCGTGTCGTCGCCTGTCGCCCAATACGGCTGGCGCCATGACAGAACCCGACATTCCACAGCATAAACTGCCGCAACTACCGCATGCATGCGGCGCAGTGGCACAACTCGACAGAACAACAACCTGATGTACGTATGTATACGCGCAACGATTAGTTAGGGTCCGGTTAACCGAAACTTACCCGAGACAGGGGACCCAACATGTCGGCAGTTCTGAAGACCCAAATTGCCAATGAGTGGACGGGTGGCTTCGTGGCCAACCTCTCCCTGAGCAACGACGCCTCCGCCATCAACAACTGGACCATCGAGTTCGACTCGGTCATCTCCATCGTCAATATCTGGAACGCGGAAGTGGTTAGCCATGTCGGCAACCACTACGTGCTGCAGGGCCTGTACTACGATGCCAGCCTGGCGCCGAACGAGGTGGTCAACATCGGGTTCCAGGCCGCCAACGGCCAGTCCAGCAGCCTGAGCAACCTCAGCATCAGCGCCGGTACGGTGGACACCACGCCCCGCCTGACAGTGTGGGACATGGATATCGGCGAAGGCGGCGCCGGCAGCGCCGAAACCAGCTTCACCATCGACCTGTCCACCGCCAGCGCCACCCCGGTGACGGTGACCTACGCCACCCGCGACGGCACCGCGACCGACGGCGTGGACTATATCGGCGCCCATGGCAGCGTGACCTTCGCGCCGGGCGAAACCCACAAGACCGTGGCCGTCTCCATCCTGGCGGACAACCTGGTGGAGGGGAACGAGACCTTCTCGCTCGACCTCACCAGCCCCAGCGGCGCGCTGCTGCGCAAGGGCACCGGCACCGTCACCATCCACGACGCCACGCCGCCGCCGACATTCAGCGTCAGCAACGCGTACGCGAACGAGCCGGCCAGCGGCAGCGTCAATGCCGCCTTCACCATCACCATGTCGAAGGCCGCGGCGGTTCCCATCACCATCGCCTACGCCACCCAGGACGGCACGGCGCATGCGGGCAGCGACTACACCGCCACCAGCGGCACCGTCACCTTCGCCGCCGGCGAGACCAGCAAGGTCGTCAACGTCGCGGTGAACAGCGACGCGGTGGCCGAGGCGCCGGAAGCCTTCGCGCTGCGCATCACCAACCCCACCCTGGGCAACGTGGTGCGCGACATCGGCACCGGCACCATCGTGGACCCCGCCGGCCCGGTGCCCAGCCTGAGCGTGGCCGACATCGCCCTGGCCGAGCCCGCCAGCGGCAGCGCCAATGCCAGCTTCACCGTCAGCCTCTCCGCCGCGTCGCTGACGCCGGTGACGGTGGCCTACGCCACCCAGGACGGCACGGCGAAGTCCGGCAGCGACTACACCGCCACCAGCGGCACCCTCACCTTCGCCCCGGGCGAGACCTCCAAGGTCGTCAACGTGGCGGTGGCCGCGGATGCGCGGGTGGAAGGGCCGGAAAGCTTCCAGCTGGCGCTCTCCAGCCCGACCAATGCCGGCATTGCCCATGGCACCGCCACCGCCACGGTGGCGGACGGCACGGCACCGCCCAGCTTCAGCATCAGCGACGCCTCGGTGACCGAGCCGGCCAGCGGCAGCACCCTGGCCACCTTCACCATCACGCTGTCCAAGGCGGCGGAGATCCCGGTCTCCGTCGCCTATGCCACGCAGGACGGCACCGCCCATGCCGGCCAGGAATACACCGCCACCGCGGGCACCCTGACCTTCGCCGCCGGGGAGACCAGCAAGACCGTCTCCGTGGCCGTGCTGCAGGACATGCTGGCCAACGGCACCTCCGGCTTCGCGCTGAACCTGAGCAATGCCAGCCTGGGCAGCATCGCCGACAGCCAGGGCGCCGGCACCATCCTGGACAGCGGCATCACCCCGCCCAGCATCTCGGCCAGCGATGCCCGGGTGACGGAACCGGCTTCCGGCAGCGCCAATGCCAGCTTCCTCATCACGCTGGACAAGCCCGCCACCGGCCCGGTGACGGTGCACTACGCCACCGGCAACGGCACCGCCCTGGCCGGCAGCGACTACACCGCCGCCAGCGGCACCGTCAGCTTCGCCACCGGCGAGACCACCAAGACCGTTGACGTGGCGGTGAACGCCGACGCGCTGGTGGAAGGCACCGAGGCATTCCAGCTGACGCTCTCCGCCGCCAGCGGTGGCACCATCGGCCGCGGCACCGCCGCCGGCACCATCTACGACGGCACCCCGGCGCCGACGCTCAGCGTCGGCAACATCAGCCTGAGCGAGCCCACCAGCGGCACCGCCACGGCCAGCTTCACCGTCACCATGTCCAAGGCCGCGGCGGTGCCGGTGACGGTGGCCTATGCCACCCAGGACGGCACCGCCCTGGCCGGCAGCGACTACACCGCCACCAGCGGCACCCTCACCTTCGCCGCCGGCGAGACCAGCAAGACCGTCAACGTGACGGTGAACGCCGACGCGCTGGCCGAAGGCACCGAGAGCTTCGCGCTGAAGCTGGCCGCGCCCACCATCGCCACCATCCTGAACGGCACCGGCACCGCCACGCTGCTGGACGCGATGCCCAGCCTTTCGGTCGGCGACATCAACGTGGCCGAGCCGGTGGCCGGCACCGCCTCGGCGGTGTTCACCGTCAGCCTCAACCAGGCTTCGGCGCAGACGGTCACGGTGAACTACGCCACCAGCAACGGCACCGCCCTGGCCGGCAGCGACTACACCGCCGCCAGTGGCATCCTCACCTTCGCCCCGGGCGAAACCAGCAAGACCGTCGCGGTCAGCGTCAACGCCGACGCGGTGGTGGAGGGCAATGAGCTCTTCGCACTGAACCTCTCCGGTGCGACCAACGCGCTGTATGCCAGGCCCGCCGGCACGGCCACCATCGCCGACGGCACCAGGGTGGCCAGCTTCTCGGTCAGCGATGCCGCGGTGACGGAACCCGCCAGCGGCACCGCCAATGCCAGCTTCACCGTCACCCTGGCCCAGGCCCTGGGCACCGCGGTGACCGTGGACTACGACACCCAGGACGGTACCGCGCTGCATGGCGCGGACTTCCTGCCCGGCCACGGCACCCTCACCTTCGCCGCCGGCGAAACCAGCAAGACCGTCACCGTGGCGGTGAAGGCCGACAACCTGGTGGAAGGCACCGAGGCCTTCGCGCTGAAGCTCAGCAACGCCAGCGCCGGCAGCATCGCCCGCGACACCGGCACCGGCACCATCCTGGACGCCGCCGCCGCGCCGAGCTTCAGCGTGAACGACGTGACGGTGACGGAGCCGACCAGCGGCACCGCCACGGCCAACTTCACCGTCACCCTGGCCCAGGCCGCCGCGGTACCGCTGAGCGTGGCCTACACCACGGTGGACGGCACCGCCCTGGCCGGCAGCGACTACACCGCCACCAGCGGCACCCTGACCTTCGCCGCCGGCGAGACCAGCAAGACCGTGACCGTGGCGGTGAAGGCGGACGCGCTGGTGGAGGCGACCGAAGCCTTCAGCCTGCAACTCTCCGCCCCCAGCCTGGGCACGCTGGCCCGCGCCACCGGCACCGGCACGGTGCAGGACCTGCTGCCGGCCCTGGCGGTGGGCGATGCCTCGGTGGCCGAGCCCAGCAGCGGCACGGCGACGGAAAACTTCACCGTCACCCTGTCCAAGCCCTCCGCCACCGCGGTAACGGTGCACTACGCCACCCAGGACGGCACCGCGCTTGCCGGCACCGACTACACCGCCACCAGCGGCACGCTGACCTTCGCCCCGGGCGAGACCAGCAAGGTGGTGGCCGTGGCGGTGACGCCGAATGCCGCCATCAGCGGCAATGAACAGTTCAGCCTGGTGCTGAGCACGCCGACCGCGGCCACCCTCGCCGACGACACCGGCGTGGGCAGCATCCTCTACACCGCCCCCGGCAGCGCCCTGAAGCTGACCGAGACGGTGCGCGACCAGTGGGGCCAGGGCTTCGTCGCCGATTTCGGCATCACCAACAGCGGCCCGGCACAGAACAACTGGACCGTCAGCTTCGACTTCGACTCCGACCTGGTGAACATCTGGAACGCCCGGGTGGTCAGCCATGTCGGCAGCCACTACGTGCTGGCGGGGCTGGACTACGACGCCAACCTGCCCGGCAATGGCGCGGTGGATTTCGGCTTCCAGGCCAATGGCCAGGCCGGCGGCATCAGCCACCTGGTGGTGAGCGCGGGTGGCATCACCAGCGGCGGCACCGTGGGCAGCGGCACCGGGGGTGGCGGTACGGGCGGCAGCACTGGCGGCGGCACTGGCGGCAGCACCGGGGACAGCGGCGCGGCGCCGACGCTTTCGGTGCACAACCTGGTGGTGGCGGAACCCGCTGGCGGCACCGGCACGGCGCATTTCAGCGTCACCCTGTCGCACGCCTACGCCAGCGCCATCACGGTGGACTACGCCACCCAGGACGACACGGCGACCGCGGGCAGCGACTATACCGCCACCCACGGCAGCCTGACCTTCGCCGCCGGCGAAACCAGCCACCAGGTGGACGTCACCATCCTGCCGGACGCCATCAGCGACCCGCGGGAAAGCTTCAACCTGCTGCTGAGCAACGCCAGCGGTGCCAGCATCACCGACCCCACCGGCGTCGGCACCATCCTGGAAGCGCTGCAAAGCCAGGAGAACCCGGGCTGGCTGCACACCGACGGCAACCAGATCGTCAACGATGCCGGCGTGCCGGTGCAGTTGAACTCGGTCAGCTGGTTCGGCTTCGAGAGCGCCAACTTCTCGGCCCATGGGCTCTGGACGCGGGACTACCATTCCATGATGGACCAGATGGTCCAGCTCGGCTTCAACTCCATCCGCATTCCCTACGCGGACCAGATGTTCGACGCCGCCAGCAAGGCCAGCGGCATCGACTACGCCAAGAACCCCGACCTGGTCGGCCTCAGCCCGCTGGAGATCCTCGACCACATCGTGGACTACGCCGACAAGATCGGCCTGAAGATCGTGCTGGACCACCACCGCAACTCGGCCGGTGCCGGCAGCACCGAAAACGGCCTGTGGTACGACGCCAAGTACTCCGAAGCCGCCATGATCAAGAACTGGGAGATGCTGGCCGACCGCTACGGCGACAACCCCTCGGTCGTCGGCGCCGACCTGCACAACGAACCGCACGCCGCCGCCACCTGGGGCGATGGCAGCCTGACCACGGACTGGCAGGCCGCGGCGGAACGCATCGGCGACGCGGTGCTGTCGCATGCGCCGAACTGGCTGATCTTCGTCGAGGGCATCGGCGCCTACAACGGCAGCACCTACTGGTGGGGCGGCGACCTGGAAGGCGCCAAGGACCACCCGGTGGAACTCTCGGTGGACAACCGCCTGGTGTATTCGCCGCACGACTACCCGAACTCGATCTATCCCCAGACCTGGTTCAGCGACCCCAACTACCCGGCGAACGAGCCCACCATCTTCAGCCAGAAGTGGGGCTACCTGTACGAACAGGACATCGCCCCGCTGTGGATCGGCGAATGGGGCACCAAGCTGACCGACCCCAAGGACGTGCAATGGGCCCAGGCCATCACCTCCTACCTGCATGGCGACACCAGCCAGTTGAAGGTGGCGGATGGCGAGATGGGGCCGAGCTGGTCCTGGTGGGCGTGGAACCCGAATTCGGGCGACACCGGCGGCATCCTGAAGGATGACTGGCTGTCGGTGAACCTGAACAAGATCGAGCTGCTGCAGCCGCTGATGTACGGCCTGATCCCGACCGAGGGTGGCAGCGTCGCCACCCTGTCGGCCAATGCCGCGCTGGGGCTGACCGACCAGTCCTTCACCGGCGGCAACAGCAACGACGTGCTGTTCCGCAACGACAACGGGGCCACCTGGTTCTGGGAAGTGAAGGACGGCGCCATCGCCCACCAGGGCGCGGTGGCCTTCCTCGACCCGCACTGGACCATCGTTGGCTCCGGCGACACGGATGGCAGCGGCAAGGCGGAGATCCTGGTCCGCACGCCGGATGGCTTCTTCGGCATGTGGCAGCTGGATGCCAACCTGCAGGGCCACTACATGGGCTCCCCCGGCTGGCTGGACAGCAGCTGGAGCGCCCTGCAGATGAAGGACTTCAACGGCGATGGGCTGTCGGAAGTGCTGTTCCGCCACGAAACCGACAACAGCTACTGGGCCTGGCAGCTCAACGGCAGCACGGTGACCAGCTTCACCAACCTGGGCACCGGCCCGGTCGGGGCCAGCTATGCCGGCGCCGGCGACTTCAACGGCGACGCCAAGGCGGACGTGCTGTGGCGCGCCGGAAATGGCACGCTGGCCATCTCCTTCTCCGACGGCCAGGGCTTCGCCACCACCAAGGACATCATCCCCCAGGCGCCGGGCTGGACGGTGAAGGGCGTGGCCGACTTCAACGGCGACGGCAAGACCGACCTGCTGCTGACCAACGACCTCGGCACCTCCCAGATCTGGGAGATGGCGGGCAACATCGTCACCAAGGTGGACGACCTGGGCCATGTCGACCCGGCCTGGCAGGTTGCCTCGGTGGGTGACCTGAATGGCGACGCCAAGGCCGACATCCTCTGGCTCAACACCAGTGGCGAGCTGTGGGCCTGGAACATGGATGGCGGCCAGATCGCCTCCCAGGGGAGCATGGGCTGGGTGACCGCGGACTGGCACGTGGTGGGCGCCTGAGGCCCACCGCGGCACTAGCGGGCGACCAGGGGGGCGACCAAGGGGGGGCAACCGGGGGGAAGGTTGGGCCGGAGCGGAAAACCGCCCGCCCCGGCCATCGCCAGCCTTTGACCTTTCGGCCGGCGGCGCTACATGGGGCGGGATTGAGGAACACCGCCTTGAACCAGTCCGCCCCCAATTCCTTCCGCCAGGGCCCCGACAACCGGGGCCGTTTCGGCCAGTTCGGTGGCCGCTTCGTGGCCGAAACCCTGATGCCGCTGATCCTTGAGGTCGAGCAGGCGTATAATTCGGCCAAGGCCGACCCTGAATTCATGGCGGAATGGCGCCGGCTGCTGAAGGATTATGTCGGCCGCCCCAGCCCGCTGTGGTTCGCCGAGCGGCTGACCAACCACTTCGGCGGCGCCAAGATCTACTTCAAGCGGGAAGAGCTGAACCATACCGGCGCCCACAAGATCAACGCCGTGATGGCGCAGATCCTGCTGGCCAAGCGGATGGGCCGCAAGCGCATCATCGCCGAGACCGGCGCCGGCCAGCATGGCGTGGCTACCGCCACCGCCTGCGCCCTGTTCGGCCTGGACTGCGTGGTGTTCATGGGCGCCACCGACGTGGAACGCCAGCAGCCCAACGTGTTCCGCATGAAGCTGCTGGGCGCCGAGGTCCGCCCCGTCACCTCCGGCGCCGCGACCTTGAAGGACGCGATGAAC